>CABUWK010000012.1 GCA_902495325.1 uncultured Acidiphilium sp. | reverse complement strand
TACTTTCCCGTACTTCAAGCAAAGATTTGCCGCAACGGGCAAAAAAGACGGCTTTAAGGCTTGATGAATTTCGCTTTTCTCTCGGCTCGCCCTTCAATATACGAGAGAGTATTATCTCGGGTGTTTGCCTTGTCAAAACGCGATTTTTCATCTGTAAAAACGCCCTGCGCCTTAAAGAGCTTATTTTCCGATGATTTTTCCCGATTTCGAAATCGATAGTACTTTATCGTACATCAATAGAGAAATCGGGGAAAAGGGCGGAAAAGAAGCCTTTAAGGTAATTAGTGATAACGAATGCTAAGCCTATGAAATATTAAAAAAAGCCGGGGCGGCGCGTCTGCTCCGGCTTTTCCTGTTTTATCTTTGAGAAAGAGCAGAATAAAAAGCGGATCGCCCGGAATTACCCGGAGATCCGCTTTTGTCTTTTGCCGCCGATGCGGCACGTATAGGTTTTATTTTACGATAAAGTTGACAAGTCGTCCTTTCACGACGATACATTTCACGACCTGTTTGTCCCCGAGGATCTTCGCAAACGTTTCGTCTGCGAGGGCGATACCTCTGATCTCTTCGTCGGAAGCGTCTGCGGGAACGTTGATCTTGCATTTTACCTTGCTGTTCATCTGCACGGCAAGTTCGATCTCGTCTTTTGTGAGGGCTTTTTCGTCGCACACGGGGTATGCGGAAAGGAAAACGGATTCCTTGTTTCCTCTCATTTCCCAGAGCTCTTCGGCAAAATGAGGGGTGCAGGGAGCAAGAAGAAGGATCAGCGTGTCGATCGCTTTTAACAACACGGCGTTGATCTTATTCGGCAGACCGTCGTACTTATAAATGGCGGAAACGAATTCCATCAGTCTCGCAACGGCGGTATTGAAAGAGAAGTCGTTCATGTTGCGATCTACGTTTTTCACGCAATAGCTTTCCGCATAAAGGAGTTCTTTTGCATCTTTATCGAGGGTATATTCCTTTTCGGGGGCGTAAGCGTTCACTTTCGTGACGATTCTTTCTACGCGGTCGACGAATTTCGCGATCGATTTGATGCCGTTATCGTCCCACGGACCGCCCGCCGTGTAGTCGAACCCGAACATGAGGTAAAGGCGGAAGACGTCCGATCCGTACGTTTCGATATAGGTGTCCGGCGAAACGACGTTCCCGCGCGATTTGCTCATGCGGTAGCCGTCCGGTCCCAGGATAATGCCCTGATGGGTCAGGGAACGGAAGGGCTCGCCGAATTTAAGATATCCCATGTCGCGGAGAGCTTTCGTGATAAAGCGGGCATACAGAAGGTGCATGCAGGCATGCTCGGGACCGCCTACGTATTTGTCGACGGGAAGCATTTTGTTCACGATTTCGGGATCGAAGGGCATTTTGTCGTTCTTGCTGTCGGGATAACGGAGATAATACCAGCTCGAGCAGACAAAGGTATCGAGCGTATCCGGATCGCGCTTTGCGTCTTTTCCGCAACGGGGGCACTTCACATTCATGAAGGACGCGCATTTGGCGAGCGGAGATTCTCCGTCCGGGCGGAATTCCACGTCTTCCGGAAGTTTTACGGGAAGATCTTCATAAGGCACGGGAACGATGCCGCAGTCGGGGCAGTGGATCACCGGGATGGGTGCGCCCCAATATCTCTGGCGGGAAACAAGCCAGTCTCTGAGGCGGTAATTCGTCTTTTCGCCGCCTTTCTCTTCGACGGAAAGTTTCTTTAAAACAGCTTTGCGGGCATCTGCGCTCGTCATGCCGTCAAATTCGCCGCTGTTTGTCAGAATGCCGTCTTCGCAATAGGGAAGTTCGTTTTTCCCCGAGGGATCTGTGATCACGACCTGTACGGGAAGACCGTATTTCTTTGCGAAAAGGAAATCTCTCGCGTCGTGTGCGGGAACGCCCATCACGGCGCCCGTTCCGTAAGAATACAACACGTAGTCTGCCGCATAGATCGGGATTTTTTTGCCGGTCAACGGGTTGATCGCATATGCGCCCGTGAACACGCCCGTCTTTTCGCGCGTGGTGGACAGACGGTCGATTTCGTTCTGTTTCGCCGTTTCGTCGATATAGGCAACAACGTCCTTCTCGCGGTCTTTCGTCATGAGTTTCTTCACGAGGGGATGTTCGGGGGCAAGAACGACGTACGACACGCCGAACAGCGTATCGGCGCGGGTGGTGAACACACGGAAGCTTTCACCGCTTTCCGTTCTGAAAAGAATTTCGCCGCCCGTAGATTTTCCGATCCAGTTTTTCTGCATCAGCTTGGTCTTTTCGGGCCAGTCCAGACCGTCAAGTCCGGTTAAAAGTTCTTCGGCATAATCGGTGATTTTAAAGAACCATTGCGTAAGGTTCTTTTTTACGACCTGCGTTCCGCAACGTTCGCAAACGCCGTCCGTGACCTGCTCGTTGGCAAGAACGGTCTGGCATTTCGGGCACCAGTTCACGGGCGCCGCTTTGCGGTAGGCAAGCCCTTTATCGTAAAGCTTTAAAAAGAGCCACTGCGTCCATTTGTAATAATCGGGCAGGCAGGTCTTGATCTCCGCGCTCCAGTCGAACATCGCGCCCATCGCCTTTAACTGTTTTTCCATCGTTTCGATGTTCGAAAGAGTGGAAATTTCCGGGTGAATGCCCGTTTTGATCGCGTAGTTTTCTGCGGGAAGACCGAAGGCGTCGAATCCCATCGGCTCGAAAACCTCGTATCCTTTCATTTTTTTATAGCGGGCAAAACTGTCCGTCAAGCCGTAGTTATACCAATGCCCGAGATGAAGCTTGGATGCCGAAGGGTAAGAAAACATTTCGAGACAATAGAATTTTTTGTCGATATTCTTTTTGTTGAAGGTGTAAAGTTTTTCTTTTTCCCATTTCAGCTGCCATTTGCTTTCGATCGATTTCATGTCCATAAGGATAAACCTCCGTTTACGGGTGGAACTATAGTCTATTTTAGCACAATCGAAAATCTTTTTCCACTTTTTTGAGGGGGTATTCGGGGAAATTGAAAAATTTTGACCGTTCTCCGTTACGGAACGGGCGGAATTGTCGGTTGTTATGCGCAGAACCATATCATTTTGTCATCCTAACCCAACAAGAAAAGCATACCCGGGAAGGATCTCAAAATGATATGGTTCTGCAATTACGGAGATATGCCTTGAGAGCCCCTCGGCAGAATTTTGCCGGGGCAAAATGCGATCGACGGCTTACGCCACGCTCGGTTTCTCACGCTCGCACAAAAAAAAGAAACCATCGCGTTCGCGATGGTTTCTTTTTTTTGGAGCGGGCGATGAGAATCGAACTCACAACCGAAGCTTGGGAAGCTCCTATTTTACCACTAAACTACGCCCGCAGACGGTTTAGCCTGAATACTTTACTATTGTACTACATTTTTTTCGATTTGACAAGCGATTTTAATCGGTTTTTCAAAAGAAAGCACGTCTTTTTTTGAAAAACCGGCTTTTTCTTTTCCGGAAACGACAGGAGATAACAACCGGATGCCGGAAACTTATTTGTAAATGTCTTCGCCTTTGTTGAATTTTCCGTAGATTTCGTTCACGCTGCCTACATAGGCGAACGTTTCGGGATATTTGTTGATGATATTCTGGAACTTGGAAACCTGACGGGGAGAGATGATGCAGATGAGAAGTCCTTTCTTTTTGTGTTCGAACATGCCCTGTGCGGGAACGACGGTCACGCCGTGTCCGAGCGTTTCGATAATCTCCGCCGCGATCTGTTCGCTGTGTTCGGATATCACTTCGAATTTCAGCGTTTTCTTCGAACCGTCGAGCAGTTTGTCTCCGAATTCGCTGGAAACGAACATATACACGCAGGAAAGAAGGACGGGCATAAGATTTTCTCTGTAAACGAAGATCGAAACGGCGAGAATGACGCAGTTGACCATGAACAGCATGGATCCGAAACTCTTGTGCGGGTATTTTTTCTGAAGCATGGCGCCGATGATATCCGCGCCGCCCGTGCTCGAATTGATTTTAAGAGAAAACGCAATGGAAACGCCGTAGCAGGCGCCGGCAAGCAGGGCGGAAAGGAAACGGGTCCCGACGTCGGTATCGTCGGGCGACTGCGTGATGGAAAACACATAATTCGGATCGATCACGTTGTCTAAAACAAACAGGAAAACGGTCATCAGTACGCTCGTGATCGCCGTTTTCACCACAAATTCGGTGGAAAGTGTTTTCTTTGCCGGGATCAGAAGCAACGAGTTTAAAATCAGAATGAGAAAGGGGCTGTAGTCGATGCCGCCCGTGGAAACGGACGAGCCGATGCCGGTGATGTGCTTGACCATCGCGACGATACCGCCGATGCCGCCCGGCGCGAATTTTGCCGTCGCGACGAAATAATGGAAGGCAAGCGTATAGATCAGCGAGGCGAGCACGAGATAGATGCCGTCATGGATCCGCATCTTCTTCTTGTCGACCGGGCGGTAGCAGGCGTCCTTTTTGATGCCGTAACTGTTTTCTTCCGCGGGTTCCGTCTCGGCGGCGGGAACGGCGGTTTCTCCCTCTTCGGAAAGATTATCCGTGGTATGATTCTGCATATAAAGATCCTTTTTCTTTCATTTGATGTCCGCATGGGCGGAAAAGAAGCCTTAAGGGACTCGTTGATGACGAGTGTCAAGGCTAAGCTAATGTATCATATCACAATCGAAAAAAAAAGTCATCTGTTTTGAGGTTGTTTTTCGCCGACCGACAGGAAAAATTTTGTCCCGTAAAAACGGAGAAGGAAACCCGACGGCACGGAAGACCGTTTCCGTCAAATATAAAAGCGGACGCCTGTTCCGCGTCCGCCTTTTCCGGCAAAAATGATTTTATCAAATATTATTGCTTGTCGATAATTTCTTTCAGTTCGCTTGCCTTTTTGTTCTGCGTGTGTTTCACGGGATCCCATTTCACTTTTTTGAACAGAGCCTCCCAGGTGATGGGAAGGTAAGTAAACATGAAGAACGGGAAGGTGAGCGAATAAAGAATAAGTTTCCACGTCGGGCAGATGATCTTTTTTCTTTCCGAAATCAGTACCAGCACGCCGTACACCCACATAAAGGCATAACCGTAAGCGAAGAAGGAGAGGGATGTGAGAATCAATCCCCATGTGAAATTTCCGGTGATCAATGCGACGATAATGTTTACGATCGCGAGAACGACCTGAGACGTCGTTAAAATAAATGCGGGCGCAATGTACAAAAGCATGTCGAGACAGGCGTATTTTCCTTTCGTAACCCCTTTTACAAGCTTTCCGCCGTAAGAGTGCAGGATCTGGAAAAAGCCTTTCGACCAGCGCAGACGCTGTTTCCAGCTTTGCGAAAACTCGGTGGGCTGTTCGTCGAAGAACATAGCGTCGTGGCAATATCCGATTTTTTCCCCGCGGATCATCTGGTCGGTCGAAAATTCGATGTCTTCCGTCAAGAGGAAATATTTCCAGCCTTCGTTCTCTCTCGCTACTTTCGACGAGAAGAAAAATCCCGTGCCGGAGATCGAACAGGACGTTCCGAGAATGCTTCTCGGGTTGTTGAGATATTTTGCCTCTCTCATGAACCAAATGGCATAGCCGGAAGTGATCCAGTTATCCGCAAAATTTTTGGAGTTGCGGTAGCTCGTGAGCGATTCGTATCCCGCACAGTGCGCGCGATCCATCTGCGTGATGTAATCGGGCATCAGAACGTTATCGGCATCGAAAACGAAGAAACCTTCGAACGATTCGAAAGAATATTCTTCGTCGATCTTCTGCATGAGATATTCGAGCGCGTAACCTTTCCCGACCTGATTGTGGTTGAAACGGGTGTATACCTTCGCTCCGTGCTGCTCGGCAACGGCGGCGGTATTGTCCGTGCAGTTGTCGGCTACCACGAATACTGTTATGTTTTCCGACGGATAATCCTGATTGTTGATACTGTCGAGCAGGTTGCCGAGAACGGCTTCCTCGTTTCTCGCGGAAATCAGGATCGCATATTTTTTGCTCTGATCCGTTTCGGGATATTTCTTCGGCTTTTTCAGCAGCGCGACGAAAATGTAGACGATCTGATAGAGATAGGCTACGGTAAAGATAAGCGCGATGATCCGGTTGGTCACCTCGATGAAATGATTCATGTTTCCTCCGATTGCAAAAATGGCAGAAAAATGAGGTCGCGTGTCTTTGCAAAGGATTGTGTTAAATTAGATATATCATACCCCATTTCAAGAGAAATGTCAACCGTATGAACGCTTTTCTTTTTTAATTTTCTTTGTATTTTTTTCTCAGCCGGGCATAAAGGGGCAAACCGTTGGCTTTTCTGACTTCCGGGTCTCCCTGGATGAGGGGGAGAGCATAGTCGAAAAATTCCTTTTTCAAAGAGACGCCGTCTTCTCCGATCCACTCCGCGGGGATCTTTTTCTCCTCGTTCGCAACCGTGCCGAGCGGGGTGGAAACAAAGGCGATCTCATAGGGGAAAGAACTTTTTCTCTCATAGCCGATCATGGCGTCGGTCAGTCCGCCGACCGCGCGTTCCACTGCCTGTTTTCCCGTTTCGAAAGCTTCTTCCACGTCCGTTGCGGAAGCGCAGTGCGCGGCGCAACGCTGAAGAATGTTCAGTTCCACGGCTTTGCACTTCACGCCGAGAGAAGAGGAAACGAGGGCTTTCAGGTTGCCGCATACGCCCCCTAAAGCGCTGTGTCCGAATACGTCGGTATTCGATTCGTCTTCGCCGACGTATTTCCCGTTTCCGAAGCGGATGCCCTCGGATACGGCGACGACGCATTTGCCGTCGTTTGCCTTCATCACGCGGGAAACGTCGCTTAAGAATTTCTCTTTCGAGAAAGGAACTTCGGGAAGGTATACGAGGTCGGGACCGTTGCCGTTGACCGATGCAAGCGCGGAAGACGCCGTGAGCCAGCCCGCATTCCGCCCCATGATCTCCACGATGACGACGAGCGGGGAATTATAGATTTTCGCGTCGAGGGAAATTTCCGCGACGGAAGTCGCTATGTATTTCGCCGCACTGCCGAACCCGGGGCAGTGATCCGTGCCTATAAGATCGTTATCGATCGTTTTCGGTATTCCGATCACGTTGACGGGATAACCCTCTTTTTTCATGAAAGCGGAAATTTTCATGCAGGTGTCCATGCTGTCGTTGCCGCCGTTGTAAAAGAAATAACGGATGTCGTTTTTGCGGAAAACTTCGAGGATCCGCTTATAATCGGTATCGTCTTCTTCAAACGGTTTCAGCTTGTAACGCACCGATCCCATAGCGGAAGCGGGGGTGTTTTTAAGGGCGAGAAGTTCCGCTTCGTCCTCTTCTCCCATATCGAAGAGTTTTTCGTTTAAAACGCCGCGCACGCCGTGCTCCGCGCAGTAAACTTTTCCGATCTCCTCGCAGGAAAGGGCGGCGAGAATGCCGCCCGCGATGCTTGCGTTGATAACGGCGGTGGGACCGCCGGACTGTGCAAAAATGCAGTTTCCCTTCTGTTTCGTCATGACGGGTTCCGCCTCAGCAAAGTTTTGCCGCCATGTCGTAAAGGTCGTGGCGAATGGTTTTCTTCTGCGAAAGGGCGTCGGAAATATCGAGATCGATGATCTTGTTTTCCTTGATGCCGATCACGCGGTTGCTCTTTCCTTCCATGAGAAGTTCCACGGCTCTCGTGCCGAACTGCGCCGCGAGCATTCTGTCCTGCATGGTGGGGGTTCCGCCTCTCTGAATGTGACCGAGCGTGGTGATCTTGACGTCCGAACCGGAGATGACGGAAATGATCGTCTTGATCTCGTTTTCGTTGCCGGCGCCTTCCGCGAGAACGAGGATGTTGGAACGTTTTCCCTTTTCTTTGTTCGCTTTGATCTGGTTCGCGATCTCCTGGATGTCGTAGGGGACTTCGGGCACGAGGATGTATTCCGCGCCGCCGCAGATGCCCGCATAAAGGGCGATGTCGCCGCAACGGCGTCCCATCACCTTGACGAGAGCCACTCTGTCGTGCGAGATCATCGTGTCGCGCAGGGCGTTGATCGCCCACAGAACGGTGTTGACCGCCGTGTCGAACCCGAGGGTATAATCGGTATAGGCAAGGTCGTTGTCGATCGTGCCGGGAATGCCTACCACGTTGATGCCCTGTTCGTCCGAAAGATATTTCGCGCCGGTGAAAGAACCGTCGCCGCCGATGACGACCAGACCTTCGATCCCGAGCTGACGAAGGTTATCGCCCGCGATCTTTCTCGTTTCGGGGTCTTTGAATTCAAGACATCTCGCCGTCTTGAGGATCGTGCCGCCGCGCTGAAGAATGTCGCAGACGGAGAAGGTGTTCATCGGGAAGATCTTTCCGCCGACAAGCCCCGTGTAACCTCTGTCTACGCCGTAGACTTCGAGCCCGCTGTTCAATGCGCTTCTCACGCAGGCGCGGATCGCCGCGTTCATGCCGGGGGCGTCTCCGCCGCTCGTTAAAATTGCGATTTTTTTCATATTTTTTCTCCTCCGGGGAAAATTTTTACCTGTTTTATTGTTTGTCATAATAATTAAAAATACCTGTTTATCGGCTTATATGCGCACATTTGCATAAGTTTTAGCCTTTTTGTCGAACGGGAAAGGGATCAGGCTTTGAAAAACTTGATGTCATCTTCTTCCAGAAGCGACAGAAGTTCGTTCACGAGCCCGCGGCATTTTCTCACGCTTTGCGACGCTTTATAGTTTTTGCCGTCTATTTTGAAATATACGCCGACGTCTCCCGGGTAGGTGGTCAGAATATCGAGAAGTTCCTCTTTATTCTGCGCCGCTTCTCCGCGGAGAACGAGCCCGAGGTATTCTTTTTGTTCCTTCGGTTTCGCGGGGCTTTCGCCGTCTTTCTCTTTTTCTTCGTTCAGACTTTCCGCTTTGTCTACGATCACCGTCGCTTTTTCGCCGTCCCTCAGCTGAAGCCTTCCCGTAATTTTCACGATTTCTTCCACGTGAAGAATGTCACGGTATTTTTCGTATTTCTTCGGGAAAAACACGCATTCGATACCGCCGTAAACGTCTTCCACGGTAGCAAAGAGCATATTCGAACCGGAGCGGGTGGTGATTTTGTCCGCCGCGGTGATGATTCCGCCCATGTAAACGGGCATGTCGTTTTTCACGCTCGTGTAGGTGATGTTGCCCTCTTCGTCCTCATCGTAATCTGCGAGGAGCTCGGTGGTGAAGGTACAGTCTTTGAACTTGCCCATATAGCCGTCGAGAGGATGCCCGGTCACGTAAATTCCGGTCACGTTTTTCTCGAGGGAAAGTTTCGTTTTGCTGTCGTATTCGGGAATATCCGGATAGGTTACGGAGAAAGCCGTGTCTTCGCGGATGATATCGCCGAACAGGCTCATCTGATTGCTCTCGCGCTGTTTCGCGATGATGGAAACGCGGTCGACCAATCCGTCGTATACGGCGATAAGCTGACTTCTCGTTCTTCCGAGACGATCGAACGTGCCGGCATAGATCAGGTTTTCGACAAGGCGTTTGTTGAGCACTTTGCTTTCGCAACGGGAGATGAAGTTCTCGAAAGACTGATATCTGCCGTTCTTTTCTCTTTCCGCCACGATGCTGTCGATCGCGGTGAGACCGATGCCTTTGATTGCGGCGAGCCCGTAACGGATCTTGCCGTCTTTTACGGAGAAAAGCCCTACGCTCTCGTTGATGTCCGGCGGAAGAACGGCGATGCCTTCTTCTTTGGCGTACGTCGCGTAGTTTTTGATTTCTTCGATGTTGGTGATACGGTTGTTTAAAACGGCGGTCAGAAATTCCGCTTCGTAATAACATTTCAGATAAGCCGTCTGATAGGTGACGAGGGAATATGCCGCGGCGTGCGATTTGTTGAACGCGTATTTCGCGAAGTCCTTCATTTCGTCCCAGATCTTATGGGCAACGTCTTCGGGAACGCCGCGCTTTAAGCATCCGTCGATCGCGGTGGAAACCTTGCCGTGCTTGTCGACTGTTTCTGGCTTTCCGTTGATGAAAATGACCTCTTCCTTGATCATGTCGTCGACTTTCTTTTTTCCCATCATACGGCGGACCATATCTGCCTGACCGAGGGTATAACCGGCGAGAGCCTGAACGATCTTCATGACCTGCTCCTGATAAACGATACAGCCGTAAGTCTGTTTCAGAATGGGTTCGAGCAGGGGGTGGGCGTAAGAGATCTGCGAGGGGTCGTGCTTGCAGGAAACAAAGCGGGGGATGGAGTTCATGGGACCCGGGCGGTACAGAGACACCGCCGCGACGATGTCTTCGAGACAGGTCGGGCGAAGCTCTTTCATGAACTTCTGGAAGCCGCCGGATTCGATCTGGAATATCGCTTTCGTGTTGCCGGAAGAGAGGAGATCGAAAACTTTCGGGTCGTCGTAACTCATGCGGTCGAAATCGAGGGAAACGCCGTGGTTTTCTCTGATGTATTCGATCGCCATTTTAATATCGGAAAGGTTTCGGAGCCCGAGGAAGTCCATTTTGAGGAATCCGAGGTGTTCGAGCTCCACGCCCGTGTACTGACTGGTGATATCGTCGCCGTTTCTGCCGAGGGGCATATGGCGGTCGAGGATGTCCGCGCCGATGATGACGCCGCAGGCGTGGGTGCTCGCCTGTCTCGGCGAGTCTTCCAGCTTGATGGCGATATCCACCACGCGGCGGATCTCCGGGTTTTCGTTATATAAGGTGAGAAGTTCGGGTACGGAATAATCTACGCCGTAATCTTTGTCTCCCAGTTTCGGGAAATACTGTCCGAAAACCTTCTTTAAGATGTACGGGCGTTTGATCTCGATGTCTTCTCCGTTTTTCGTGATTTTGGAGGGGATCGCCTTCGTGACTTTATCGAGTTCGGAATAGGGAACTTTCAGAACGCGCCCTACGTCCTTGATGGCGTTTTTCGCCGCCATCGTGCCGAAGGTCACGATTTTGCATACGCGGTCGTAACCGTATTTCTGCCGAACGTATTCGATCACTTCCTGACGGCGGCTATCTTCGAAGTCGACGTCGAAATCGGGTGCGGATACACGTTCGGGGTTTAAGAAACGTTCGAAATAAAGATCGTATTTTAAGGGGTCGATATTCGTGATGCCGATGAGGTAAGCTACGATCGAACCTGCGCCGGAACCTCGCCCGGGGCCGACGGAAATACCCATATTGCGGGCGGCGTTGATGTAGTCCCAGACGATCAGGAAGTATTCCACGAAACCCTGCTTGATGATGACGGCGAGTTCGCTTTCGATACGCTCGCGGATCTCCGGCGTCTCTTCGCCGTACTTCTTTTTAATGCCCGCGTCGATCAGCCCGCGGATGTAGGGCAGCGGTTCTTCGCCCGTAACGGGTTTGTAATGCGGGAACATATAATGCCCGTAAACGAATCCGAAATTACACTTGTCGCAGATTTCCATCGTGTTTTCGAGCGCTTCCGGGTCGTTGGGGAAGATCGCAGCCATCTGCTCGGCGGTCTTCAAATAAAATTCGTCGCACGAAAAACGGAAACGGTCGGGGTCGTCGTAATCGGCACCCATCTGAACGCACATCAGAACGTCCTGCGAAACGGCGTCTTCCTTATCGATGTAGTGAACGTCGTTCGTGGCGACGAGCTTTATATTGTATTTTTTCGCATAAAGCCGGAGATATTTGTTGACCTCCGCCTGCTCCGGGATCCCGTGATCCTGCAATTCGAGATAAAAATCTTCGCCGAACAGGTTTTTGAACCACTGCACAAGCCTTTCCGCCTCTTCGAAATTGCGGTTGATGATGGCTTGCGGTATGTCTCCCGCGATGCATGCCGAAAGGCAGATCAGCCCTTCGTGGTGCTGTTCAAGCGTTTTCAGGTCGATACGGGGTTTATAGTAAAATCCGTCGCGGAAGGCGATCGCGTTCAAAAGGGAAATATTGTTGTAGCCCGTTTCGTTTTTACACAGAAGAATAAGGTGGTTCAGTTTGGTTTTTCCGTTCTTTACCGTCAGATCGTCGCATACGTAAAACTCGGTGCCGATGATCGCCTTGATGCCCACTTTCTCGCAGGCATCGAAAAAGGCGACCGCGCCGTACATGTTGCCGTGGTCGGTAATGGCGAGGGCGGGCATACCGAGATCTTTCGCCCGCTTGGTAACGGCGGCGATCCTTGCCGCGCCGTCTAATATGCTGTATTCCGTATGAACGTGCAAATGAACGAAATTAGCCATTTAATACTCCGTAAAATAGGGATAAAAAGGATTAAAAAACAATTAAGCCTGCCGATAGGTCGTTTATCGTGCGATTTTATGCGTAAGGTCAGTTCATGAAATGAATGACGATCTGATTCTGCACGAAGAGATATTCAGGACGGATCGAAACCGTTTCCGCGGTATTGTCGAGATATTTTGCCGTGTCGTGCAGGGCGGTTTTAAACCGTTCGTCAAAGGATACGCCGAACTTTTCGGAAAAATCTTTTTTGTTTACGCCCTTTGCGGTGCGCATGGCAAGCATCACGTATTCGAACTCTCTTTCGTCTCCCTCGATCTCTTCCGAAAAGATCTCCGCCACCTTGTTTCTCAGGATACAAGCCGTATATTCGTCGATGCTTTCCGTGTTCGTAAAACGCCTTTCGCCGATAAAGGAAGAGGCGGAAACGCCGAAGCCGATATACTGCCCCCGTTTCCAGTAGTTCAGATTGTGTTTCGATTCAAACCCCGGTTTTGCGAAATTGGATATCTCGTAGCGGTAAAACCCGTTTTCCGCAAGATAGTTTACGCCGAAATCGTACAGATCCGCCGTTTCGTCTTCGGAAGGGAGATCGCCGTTCAAATATTTTCCGAACATGGGGGTGCCTTCTTCCGGTTTTAAGGCGTACATGGAGACGTGGCTCACGCCGCCCTTTATCGCGAGATCGATCGATTTTTTCACGTCTTCCGCGGTCTGGTTTTCAAGCCCGACAAGGATGTCCGCGCTGATATTTTCGCCTTTTAAAAGTTCCGTCGTTTCGAGAAAATCTTCTGCGGTGTGGATGCGGTTGAGTTCGCGGAGCGTTTCGTCGTCCGCCGATTGCAGCCCTATGCTGAAGCGGTTGAAGCCCGCTTTTTTGTAAAGGGCGATTTTCTCCTTCGTTACGGTGCCGGGGTTCATTTCGATCGTGATCTCCGCGCCGTCCGCGATCCGGTAGTAATTCTTAAGTTGTTTCATCGCCCCCGCGATGAACTTCGGTTCGACGAACGACGGCGTGCCTCCGCCGAAATAAACGGTATCGAACGTATAGTCTTTCAGCGATTCGGCGCGCCCTTTCATTTCGCGGTATAAACAGCCGAAATAAAGGTCCGCTTTTCCGGTTTCGTGCGGGTAGGAAGCAAAGTCGCAATAGGTGCACTTTTGTTTGCAAAAGGGAATATGAACGTAAATTCCGCTCATTCGTATTTCTCCGTAAATGTGTTTCGGGAAAAGAAAAAGCCAATATCGCGGGCTATAAAGCGATTATCGCGATATTTTTGTTTTTCAGTCGTCCGAACTGTCGAGTTTTAAAATGGACATGAAAGCTTCGCTCGGAACTTCTACCGAGCCGAGCTGGCGCATTTTTTTCTTTCCTTCTTTCTGCTTTTCGAGAAGTTTTCTCTTTCTTGTGATATCTCCGCCGTAGCACTTGGCAAGAACGTCTTTCCGCATGGCTTTTACCGTTTCTCTCGCGATAATCTTTCCGCCGACAGCCGCCTGAATGGGAATTTCGAAAAGCTGGCGGGGTATCACGTCTTTCAGCCGTTCCGCGAGCGCTCTGCCGCGGGCATACGCTTTGTCTTTGTGTACGATGACGGAGAGGGCGTCGCATACGTCGCCGTTTAAAAGCATGTCGAGTTTCACGAGATCGCTTTTTTCATATCCCGCGATCTCGTAATCGAAGGAAGCATAGCCGCGCGTGCGGCTTTTTAAACCGTCGAAAAAGTCGAAAATGATTTCGTTTAAGGGAAGCTTGTATTTCAGGCGGACGCGCTTGGCGTCGAGATAAGTCATATCGGTGAACACGCCGCGTTTGTCCTGGCACAGGTCCATGATCGCCCCTACGTAATCGGGCGGGGTAAAAATGTTGGCGTCGATCACCGGTTCTTCCGTCCGTTCGATGTTGGAAACGTCCGGGAACTTGCTCGGGTTATCGACAACGATCATCGTGCCGTCCGTCAAATAGATGTGATAGGAAACGGACGGGGCGGTGGTGATGATGTCGAGATCGAATTCCCTTTCGATCCTCTCCTGAATGATCTCCATGTGCAACAGCCCCAGGAAACCGCAGCGGAAACCGAAGCCGAGGGCGTCGGAACTGTCCGGCTCGAAGGTGAGGGATGCGTCGTTCAGTTTCAGTTTGAGAAGCGCTTCCTTCAGATCGTTGAAACGGGAACCGTCAAGCGGATAGATACCGGAGAATACGACGGGCTGTACTTTTTTATAGCCGGGTAACGGTTCGGCGGCAGGTTTTTCCACCCCCGTGATCGTATCGCCCACGCTGATATCCTCGATGCTTTTGATGCTTGCGGCGATATATCCTACTTCGCCCGCGGCAAGCGTTTTTTTCGGCACGAGGTGAGGGTTGAACGTTCCGACTTCCGTCACGTCGAACTGTTTGCTGCCGGTAAACGTTTTTATTTTCATGCCGGGGGAGACCTGTCCTTCCATAATGCGGACGAAGCAGATGACCCCTTTGAAATTGTCGTAATAGGAATCGAAGATCAGAGCCTGAAGGGGCGCTTCGTCGTCGCCTTTCGGCGGCGGGATCAGCGTAACGATCTGTTCCAGAACCTGATCGATGTTAATGCCGTTTTTTGCCGAAATGCGGGGGGCGTTCGAACCGTCCAGACCGATCACTTCTTCGATCTCCTTTGCCGTTTCGTCGGGATCGGCGGAGGGCAGGTCGATCTTGTTGATCACCGGCATGATCTCGAGGTTGTTGTCGAGCGCGAGATAGCAGTTTGCAAGCGTCTGCGCCTCGATGCCCTGCGTTGCGTCCACGATAAGGATCGCCCCTTCGCACGCCGCGAGAGAACGGGAAACTTCATACGTAAAGTCCACGTGTCCCGGCGTGTCGATCAGATTGAAAATATAGTCCTTTCCGTTTTTCGCTTTGTATGCCATGCGGACGGGCGTCAGCTTGATCGTGATGCCTCTTTCTCTCTCGATGTCCATCGAATCGAGAAGCTGTTCTTCCATATCGCGTTCCGCTACCTGCCCGGTCATTTCCATGATACGGTCGGCAAGCGTCGACTTGCCGTGATCGATATGGGCGATGATGCAGAAATTTCTGATGTTTTCTTTTTCGGTGTATGCCATGCTGTTTCCTTGAATAAAGTTTCGTTCCGCTTCGGCGCTCTTGCCACGGAATGTACGGACGGGAGACCGCCTGCGTTCCGGGCGCATAAATCTTCACGATAATTATATAATAAAATCAAAAGAAAAGCAACCTTTTATCGACCCCTTTCGGGAATGTTTTCTCAGTCGTTTTGTCGGCAGGCGCTATCGCCGGAGGCAAGAAAAACGGGGCTTAAGGAAAGAAAAAGAAAAGATCTTCCCGCGCAATATGCAAAATCATTGACAAAGTTTCCCGACCGGCGTATAATATTACCGAAAATCCTACCGATTTGGTAGGAAATACGGATATTGTAAAATGCCGGACAAGCATGAAGCGCATCATAGCCCGACGATATTTTCGGGGTTGTTTTCGTCCGGTATGCGAGATGCGCCCGGGATGCGGGCGGCAAGGAAGAAATGAAAAAAAACAGAATCGAAAAAGACAGTTGGTTGTTGACCCGACCGATCGCGCACAGAGGGTTATATGACGATAACGCGCCCGAAAACAGCAGGGCGGCATACGAAAAGGCGATCGAAAAGAACATTCCGATCGAAATGGACGTGCAGTTGACGAAAGATCTCATCCCCGTTTGCTTTCACGACGATAACATTTCCCGGATGACGGGGGTGGACAGTCTGATCTGGGATATGACGTATGAAGAGCTTTCGAAAGTCCGCCTCGGCGGGACGGACGAGAAGATCATGACGTTTGCCGAGTTTCTGACTTTCGTGAACGGGAGAACGCCTGTTCTTATCGAGGTAAAAAGCCAACGGGTGAAGAAAACGATTGCGGACAAAATGATCCCTTTGCTCGAAAACTATCGGGGCGAATTTGCGGTGCAGTCTTTCGACCCGCTGATCATGGCGGAATTCGCAAAGAAAAAACCGGAATGGACGCGCGGTCAGCTTGTCGACAAAGACAGGCATAAGGGCAGGATCCCTCTTCTGATCGATTTTATGTTGTGGCATGCGATGTTCAATGTGATCGTTCACCCCGATTTCATCAATATGAATCTCAGATATCTCCCCGTGAAGAGAATGAGAAAAAAGAGACCGATGCTCTGCTGGACGGTCCGCTCGGAAGAAGATCTTAAGATCGCGCGCGAGCATGCGGAGAATTTCATTTATGAAAAGATAAGACTATAAATGTCGGATAAACGACTTATAGAATAGGATTTTGTAAAGTGTCCGCCGTCGGCGGATCCGGCAAAACAAAAACCTGAGGAGATACGGTTATGGAATATCGTTTTACCGTCACCGGAATGACGTGCTCCGCCTGCTCGGCGAGAGTGGAGAAAGCGGCGCGCGGCGTGGAAGGCGTGGAAAAGGCGACTGTCAATCTGATTTCGGGCAGTCTTACCGTAAGCGGAAAAGAAGGCGTGGAAACCGCCGTTATGGACGCGGTAAAAAAAGAGGGTTACGGCATTAAAAAAGGGTTCGAGCATAAACGCAGCGGAGACCGTGCGAGAATGCTCGGAAGACATCTGATCTTCTCGGTGCCCCTGGTCCTCTTGCTGATGTATGTTTCCATGGGGCACATGATCCATGCGCCGATGCCGATGTTCCTGCATAACCCGCTGTGGTCGGCGGTGGTGCAGGCTGCGCTTTGCCTGCCCGTTTTGATCATCAACCGCGGCTACTTTATAAACGGATTTAAAAAATTGTTCCGTTTCGCTCCGAATATGGATTCCCTCGTCGCGCTCGGCTCGGCGGTTTCCTACCTGTACGGTATTTTTGCCGTCGTAATGATCGCGGTCGGAAACGAAGCGTACCACGGTAAGTTGTATTTCGAAGGGGCGGGAATGATCGTAACGCTGATCACTGTCGGAAAATTCCTCGAAGAAAAATCGAAAGACAAAACGATGGGCGCCGTGGAAAAACTGATGAAACTTTCGCCCGACCGGGCTGTCGTTTTGCGCGACGGCAAAGAGGTTGAGATCCTTTCGTCCGAACTCGTGAAAGGGGATATCGTCGTTTTAAAACAAGGGTTTTCCGTCCCGGCGGACGGGATATTGAAAGAGGGCGGCGGTTACACCGAAGAATCCGCTGTGACCGGCGAAAGCATTCCCGTGGAAAAGACGGTCGGAAGCAAACTGATCTGCGGAACGGTGTTTTCGGACGGCTATTGCCTGATGGAAGCGACCGCCGTCGGGGAGGACACGACCCTTTTCCATATCGTGAAATTGGTGGAGAATGCAAATTCGACGAAAGTTCCCATTGCGGGAATTGCGGATAAAGTTGCGTCGGTATTCGTGCCCGTCGTCATCGCGATTTCTCTGATAAGCGGGCTTATATGGCTTTTAACGGGACATTCGTTCGAGTTTTCCGTCAATATATCCGTCAGTATTCTCGTCGTTTCGTGCCCGTGCGCGCTCGGGCTTGCTACCCCCGCCGCACTTATGGCGGGAACGGGAAAAGCCGCCGAAAACGGCATTCTCGTGAAGAGCGGCGAAGCCTTGCAGAACCTTTCCGAAGTGTCCGTCGTCGTGCTCGATAAAACGGGTACGGTGACGTACGGCAGACCTGCCGTCGTGTGTTCGGCGGTGTTCGGTATCCCGGAAAACGAGTTCAAAGCGATTTGCCGTGCGGCGGAAAAGGGAAGTTCGCACGTGCTCGCGAAAGCGGTTCTTGCTTTTACCGAGGGCGCCGAGGAAAAATCCGCGGACGGATTCGCTGCTCGGGCAGGGCTCGGCGTGGAATGTACGGTCGAAGGGAAAAAGATCCTTCTCGGCAACCGGAAACTGATGGAAACGGAAGGCGTCGATCTGTTCTGCGGGGATGCCGTCACAAAAGAAGAAGGCGCCGGCGCAACCGTTCTCATTCTTGCCGCAGACGGGGAAATAAAGGGCTATATGTCGATTAAAGACGAGATCCGCTCTTCTTCCAAACGCGCGGTCGAGGATATGAAAAAGCTCGGGAAAGAGGTTTATATCCTCACGGGCGACAACAAGCTTGCGGCGAAAGAGGTGGGTGACGAACTCGGTGTGGAAGCGATCGCGGAGGTGTTGCCCGAAGATAAATATAAATTCGTGGAAGGAAAGAAAGCGGAAGGCAAGAAAGTGATGATGATCGGCGACGGCGTGAACGACGCGCCCGCCCTTTCTTCCGCAGACGTAGGCGTTGCGATCGGCGCGGGAACGGATATCGCGATCGGCAGCGCGGAAGTCATTCTTGTCGGAAACGACCTCGGGGACGCCGTGAACGCCTTACTTGTCGGCAAGCGGGTGATGAGAAACATCAGGGAAAATCTTTTCTGGGCGTTTATCTATAATATTATACTGATCCCGGTTGCGGCAGGCGTGTTGTATCCCGCATGGAACGTCACGCTGAACCCGATGATCGCATCGCTTGCGATGAGCCTTTCGAGCGTCTGCGTCGTGTGTAACGCGCTCAGGCTCAGGCTGATGAAGTTCCGCCCGAAGGAGACGGAAGGAAAGTCGTTTTCTGCGGCAGACGCTTCGGGAAAAACGGATAAAGTTTCGGGTAAAAACATGCTTTCCGGAGAAAAAGCGAATGCCGGGGAGAAGGAAAAGGAGAATTTTGCGGAAATGAAAAAAGTTTATGTAAACGGCATGATGTGCGCCCATTGTCAGAAGAGAGTGGAAGGGATTTTTTCTTCTCTCGGGCTGGAAGGGAAAGTCGACCTTGCGAAAAAGGTCGTTTACTGTCCCGATCTGAAGGGGAAGGAAGACGAGTTGAAAAAGCAGATCGCCGACGCGGGCTACGAAGTCGTGAAGATTGAAGGTTGATTTGACACAAAAAGAAAAGGTTCTCTCCGGAGGACCTTTTCTTTTTGCCGTGAAGGCAGGCGGTTCCGGCGGAAAAGAAGCCTTTAAGGGGAAAAGAGACCGTTAAGGAAATGAAAGACGGCGGATTTCTCACCTATGAGTTTTTTGTGAAAATTTCCCGTTTTCTATTGAAATTTTCCCGTTTCCGTATTATAATATTCCCGACGGACGAAAGATCCCGCCGGGATCGGTATGGAAGAAAGTTCCGTTTCCGGCATGTTGCGGCGATCGGCTATTCGTATCCGTTAAATAAGGGATAAGGAAGGAAAAAATGACGGAGACAGGCAAAATCAGGAACGTTGCGATCATCGGGCACAGCGGCGAAGGAAAAACGACGCTTGCCGAAGCGATGCTGTTGTGCGGCGGCGCGATCGAGCGACAGGGCAGAACGGACGACGGTAATACCGTGTGCGATTTCGATCCCGAAGAAATCGCCCGTAAAATTTCGGTGTCGCTCGCGGTTGCAAGGTGCGAATATCGCGGCGTAACGTTCAATATTATAGACGTACCCGGCTTTTTCGATTTCGAGGGAGAGCGGGCGGAAGCGTTCGCCGCGGCGGACGGCGCCGTGATCGTTACCGGAGCGGACGGCACGTTGCCCGTCGGTACGGAAAAAGCGATCGCATACTGCATTGCGAACAAGGTTCCCGCGATCGTATTCATCAACGGGATCGATAAGGAAAACAGCAGTTTTATCCGTACGGTCGGGGCGATCAAGGAAAAATTCGGCAATAAGATCGCGCCGATGATTATTCCGAATATCGTGAACGAAAAAATGATCGGCTACGTGAAGGTGGCGTACGGCGTTCTCCGCGACTGGCAGAGAAACGAAAGCCCGATTCCGGAAAATCTTCGCGAGGCGTATGAAGAGGCGCATCTCGCGCTTACGGAAGCGGCGGCGGAAAACGACGAGGCTTTGCTCGATAAATTCTTCGCCGAAGGTTCGCTCACGGGCGAAGAGATCGAAAAGGGGCTGAAGATCGGGATCGGGAATTCTTCCACGATCACCGTTCTCGGCGGCAGCGCGACGAAAAACGCCGGCGTTTACAACCTGATGGATAAAATTATTTCCACCCTGCCGTCCCCGGCGGACAGAAAACCGTTCGTCGCGACGGACGGGAAGGGAAACGAGGTGTCGTTGTCTGCGGACGAAAGCGCGCCAGCCGTCGTAAGGGTGTTCAAAACGATCGTCGATCCGTTTGTCGGAAAGATGAATTATTTCCGCGTGATCGCGGGGAAAGTCGAACCGGGGGCGATCCTTACGGACGCGAGAACGGGCGAGGGGGAGAAAGTCGGTGCTCTCTATTTCCCGAGAGGAAAGAAACAGATCCCGACGGAAGTCGTCGGGGCGGGAGATATCGGCGCGTTTGCGAAACTGAACGACGTGAAAACGGGAGATACTCTCTGTGCGGGAGCGGTCGTGACCCTTCCGCCGATCGTTATGCCTCCCGCGGAATACGCAATGGCGGTTTCCGCGGCGAAAAAGGGGGATGAGGATAAAGTTTTCGCGGGGCTGAAACGGTTGCAGGAAGAAGACGTGTCCTTCCGTGTGGAGAAAAACCGCGATACCGGAGAGATGCTTCTCGTCGGCGTGGGAGATACTCAGCTTTCCGTGCTGTGCCGAAAACTGAAGACGAAATTCGGTTGCGATGCGGTGCTGACCGAGCCGAAGATCGCCTATCGCGAAACGATACGAAAAGCGGCGGAAGCAGAGGGAAAACATAAAAAACAGTCGGGCGGCGCCGGGCAGTTCGGCGATTGTTTCGTGCGGTTCGAACCGGGCGCGGCGGACGGCGTTTACGAATTCGTGGATGCGGTCGTCGGCGGTGCCGTTCCGAAACAGTTCATTCCCGCCGTCGATAAAGGGCTTCGCGAGGCGATGAAAGAAGGGGTGCTCGCGGGATTTCCTGCGGTCAACGTGAAGTGCACGTTGTTTGACGGGAAGTACCACCCCGTCGATTCCAAGGAGATCGCTTTCGTCACGGCGGCAAAGCTCGCCTATGCGGAAGGGATGAAAAAGGCTTCGCCCTGCATTCTCGAGCCTGTCCTGCACATGGAGATCACCGTTCCGGACGGCTATACGGGAGACGTGATGGGCGATATGAACAAACGCCGCGGGCGCATTTTGGGCACTTCGTCCGATGGGGAAAATACGGTGATCTCGGCGGAAGCGCCGCAGGCGGAAATTCTGAAATATGCGACCGATCTGCGCAGCATGACGCAGGGAAGGGGATCTTATGTGACGTATATCGACCGCTATGAAGAAGTTCCTTCGCAGATCGCCGAAAAAATCATAGCGGAAAAGAAACAGGAGGCATAAAAACAAATCATGGTATTATCCGTTTGCCCGAATCCGAGCGTCGATTGCACGGTAGAGGTGGAAACATTGAAAGTCGGCGCGACCAACAGGATCGACAACAAAGTCATAACGTATTCGGGCAAGGCTCTGAACGCGGCGATCGGCGTTGCGCGGCTGAAAGGAGACAGCTTTGCCACGGGGTTTCTCTATAACGGAAACGGGGCGATGTTCGTGCATACGCTCGACGGCGAAGGGGTGAAAAACACGTTTGTCTGGAACGACGGCAACGCCCGCACCAATTACAAAGTGGTCGACAATAAGTCCATGCTGACAGAGCTGAACGATAAAGGGGACCCCGTTACGGAAGAAAAGCAGGAAGAACTGATTTCTCTCGTGAAAGAACTTTCGAAACAGGCGGGAGTTGTCGTGATGAGCGGCTCCTTGCCGACGGGCGTTCCGGAAGACTATTACTATCGTCTCGCGTCCGTTTTGCCGGAAGGGACGAAAGCGATCGTGGACGCGACGGGAAACCGCCTGCTTTGCGCCCTGAAAGCGCACCCGTATTTCGTGAAACCCAATCTTGCCGAATTGCAGGAGCTGACGGGCGAGACGTATACGGATACGAACGATATTTTGAAGGGTTGCCGGAAACTGATCGACGGCGGGGCGGAAAACGTTCTGTTGTCGCTCGGCAGAAAGGGGGCGATCCTGACGGACGGGTCTTCCGCCTGGTACTGCAAGAGCGCGAACGTGGCGGTAAACAGCACCGTTGGTGCGGGAGACAGTATGGTTGCGGCGGTCGCCCGGTTTACGGAAGAAGGGGCGGATAAGGAGGAGATCCTCCGCACGGCGGTGGCGGCGGGTACCGCTTCGGTCACCACGCCCGGAACCAATCTCTTTTATTACGAGAAATTCCGCGAGATCTACGAAAAGATTTCCGTGGAGAAAATTCTGTGCTGAAAGAAAAAGTCTCACATTATATATAATATAGTCGGAAAAGAGACGGCGGAAAGTTTATTTGCCCCGTCTCTTTTTTTATTTTTGCGCGGAAAAGGGGATTTTAAGGCGAAAGACGCAAAAAGCCGAAAAAAACGGAAATAAAAATAAAAAAGAGATGAAAAACGTTTGACTTTATCGGAAGAATTTAGTATTATATATAGGCTGTGTTGATATGGGTTGAGACGGAAAGTTACTTGAAACCGTGCTCGCCTTCGGGATCCGGAACCCGGAGAATGAGCGGGAAGATAATTTTCGTTGACAAATGTGAGGGTTTAACCCTTGCGACTAACCGCGGGAAAGAACGGTATTGGTCATTCGCAAAAATACACAGCGGCGAATGATTTTTTATTGCTCGAAGCGCGACACACACGGCAATGTTGACAATATGTTAGTATAAAATCGGAGGTAACACAATGGCAGGTCAGAAAATCAGAATCAAGTTGGCGGCTTACGATCACAAGATGGTCGACCAGGCAACGGAAAGAATCGTGGAAACCATGAAAAAAGCGGGCGCTAAGATCAGCGGACCCATTCCCCTTCCTACGGAAAAGGAAGTCGTAACGATCCTTCGTTCCCCCCACAAGTATAAGGACAGCAGAGAACAGTTCGAGATAAGAACTCATAAGAGACTTATCGACATTTACTCCACGAACGCTAAGATTCTCGACTCGATCCATCTTCCGGCGGGCGTTGACGTAAAGATCAAGCTCTGATTCAAATCAAGGTAAAAACGTTTTTTAATATACGGAGGTGAACTTTATCTATGAATAAAGCAATCATTGGAAAGAAGTTAGGCATGACCCAGATCTTTTCCGCAGACGGAAAAGTAATCCCGGTCACGGTCGTTGAAGCCGGTCCTTGCCCGGTCGTTCAGATCAAAACGATCGAGAAAGACGGTTACGAAGCCGTTAAAGTCGGTTTCGGCGCGGTCGAAGAGAAGGCGCTCAACAAACCCGAAGCGGGTCAGTTCAAAAAAGCGGGCGTCGCTCCTCAGAAAGTCATGAAAGAGTTCAGACTTGACGACACGAGCGTGTACACGGTAGGACAAGTCATCACGGTCGAAACTTTCGCGGAAGGCGACAAGATCGACGTTGTGGGACAGACGAAAGGTCACGGTTTCTCCGGCGTCATCAAGAGATGGAATCAGCAGAGACTGAAGATGACCCACGGCGTTGGCCCCGTGCACAGAGAAGTCGGTTCTATGGGCGCAAACAGCTCGCCGTCGAGAGTTTTCAAGAACAAGCACATGCCGGGACAATACGGTAACGAAAGAGTGACTGTTCAGAACCTTGAAGTCGTCAAGGTAGACGCCGCCAGAAACGTTCTCCTGATCAAAGGAGCCATTCCCGGACCCAAGGGCGGAATCGTAACGGTCGTTAATACCGCGAAATAAGGAGTGTGAAGAATATGCCAAACGTTAAAATTTACAATATGAACGGGAAAGAGACCGGCACGATGGATCTTGCGGACGAACTGTTCGCCATCGAATACAATGAGCCGCTCATTCATCAGGCGGTCGTGACCAGACTTGCGAACAGCCGTCAGGGCACGAAGGGCACTCTTACCAGAACGGAAGTCCGCGGCGGCGGAAAGAAGCCCTGGAGACAGAAGGGCACGGGTAACGCGAGACAGGGTTCGACCAGAGCTCCCCAGTGGATCAAGGGCGGCGTCGTGTTTGCTCCCAAGTCCAGAGACTACAGCAAGAAGATGAACATTACGGCAAAGAGAACGGCGCTTTTCTCCGCCCTTTCTCAGAAGATCTCCGACGGTGAGTTTTACGTGCTCGAGGATATCGCCGTGAAAGAAGGAAAGACGAAAGAAATGGTTGCTTTCCGCAATGCGTTCAACTTTGAGAAAACCGTTCTCATGGTTATGAATGACAACGATCAGCTCGTGATCAGAGCCGCTCGCAACATCCAGGAAATGCAGACCCTTCCCGTCGATCAGCTCAACACCTATGACGTCGTGAAAAACGCGGTGATCGTCATCGCGAAAGGCGCTGTTGAGAAATTACAGGAGGTTTACGGAGAATAATGGAAAGAGATATCATTATTAAGCCTCTTCTTTCCGAGAAGAGCTACGCGACGATCAAAGATAAGAAATACACTTTCGTCGTTGCGAAAAACGCAAACAAAACCGAAATCAAACTCGCAGTCGAAAAGCTGTTTGACGTTCAGGTGGAAAAAGTCAACACCGCGAATTGCCACGGAAAGCTCAAGAGAATGGGCAGAAGTCAGGGATATACTTCCGACTACAAGAAGGCAATCGTTACGCTGAAGAAGGACAGCAAGCCTGTCGCGTTCTTCGAGTCGTTGCAATAATACGGAGGACTTAAATTATGGGTATTAAGAGATATAAACCGACTTCCGCGGCGCGTCGTTTCATGACGGTAAGCACGTTCGAAGAAATTACCTGCACGAAACCCGAAAGATCTCTCGTTGAAGATCAGAGACACACCGCAGGGCGTAACGCTCAGGGTAAAATCACCGTCAGACATCACGGCGGCGGCAATAAGAGAAAATATCGTATCATCGATTTCAAAAGAAACAAAGACGGCGTGAAAGCGGTCGTCAAAACGATCGAATACGATCCGAACAGAACGGCAAACATCGCTCTTCTTTGCTATGAAGACGGGGAAAAGAGATACATTCTCGCTCCCATCGGATTAAGCGTAGGCGACGTGATCGTTTCCGGTGCGGACGCCGACATCAAAGTGGGCAACGCGCTTCCTCTCGAAGCGATCCCCGTTGGTACCATGGTTCACAACATCGAACTTCAGCCCGGCAAAGGCGGACAGATCGCGAGAGCTGCCGGTATGGCGGCTCAGCTCATGGCGAAAGAGGGCAATATGGCAACTCTTAAAATGCCGAGCGGCGAAATGAGATACGTTTCCGTGAAATGCAAGGCGACCGTCGGTCAGGTGGGTAACCTCGATCACGAGATCATCCGTATCGGTAAAGCCGGTAAGGTCAGACATATGGGTATCAGACCTACCGTCAGAGGTTCCGTCATGAACCCCTGCGATCACCCCCACGGCGGTGGTGAAGGTAAGTGCCCTGTCGGTCACGCAGGTCCTATGACTCCTTGGGGTAAACCCGCTCTCGGTTATAAGACGAGAAAGAAGAAGAATAAGACCTCTAAATTCATCATCAAGAGAGTCAATTAAGGAGGTTACGGTTTATGAGCAGAAGCGTTAAAAAAGGACCTTTCGTGCAGGAAAAACTTCTTGCAAGAGTAGAAGCGATGAACGCCGAGAATAAAAAATCGGTATTGAAAACGTGGTCGAGAAGCTCGACGATCTTCCCCCAGATGGTAGGTCACACGATCGCCGTTTACGACGGAAGAAAACACGTTCCCGTATATATCACCGAGGATATGGTCGGCTGCAAACTCGGAGAGTTCGCTCCCACCAGAACGTTCAAAGGGCATTCCGGCTCGAAGACGACAGGCTGATCGGAGGTAAGGTACAATGGCTAAGAACATGAAATTGAAAACTCAGAGAATTGAGGAAAACAAAGACAAAAGACCCAGAGCGGTTGCGAAGTATATCAGAATCTCTCCTTATAAAGTCAGAGTGGTTCTCGATCTGATCAGAGGCAAAAGCGTGACCGAAGCGGTGGCGATTCTCGAAAACGTCAGCAAAGCCGGTGCGGAACCGATCAAAAAGGTAGTTCTTTCCGCCGGTGCGAACGCGGAACACAACCTCGGAATGAACATGGCGGATCTCAAAATCGCCGAATGTTATGCCGATCAGGGACCGACGCTCAAGAGAATGCAGCCGATGGCTCACGGCAGAGGGTTCAGAATTCTGAAGAGAACCTGCCACATTACCGTCGTTCTCGACGCGATGACCAAGTAAGGAGGCTATTATGGGACAGAAAGTTAATCCGCACGGTTTAAGAGTAGGAATCATCAAAAACTGGGATACCCAATGGTATGCCGACAAAAAAGATTTCGGAGCTTATCTGAAAGAAGACTACGAAATCAGAAAATATATCAAATCGACCTATTATGCTTCGGCGATCTCCAAGATTTTCATTGAAAGAGCGGCAGGCAGAATCGCGATCGTCATCCACACGGCTCGTCCGGGCGTGCTGATCGGAAAAGCCGGCGCCGAGATCGAAGTGATGAAGAAAAATCTTTCCAAGATCACGAAAGGTAAGCAAGTTGCCGTAAACATCATCGAAGTGAAGAGACCGGACGGCGACGCACAGCTCGTTGCGGAATCCATCGCGGCTCAGCTTGAAAAGAGAGCGTCTTTCAGAAGATGTATGAAGCAGGCGATCACCAAAGCGATGAGAGTTGGCGTCAAGGGTGTCAAAGTTATGGTAAGCGGCCGTCTCGACGGTGCCGAAATCGCAAGATGCGAACAGTACCACGACGGTTCTATCCCCCTGCAGACCCTTCGCGCGGATATCGATTACGGTTTCGCTACGGCTCACACGACTTTCGGCGCGATCGGCGTGAAAGTCTGGGTGTACAAGGGCGAAGTTTTAGGCGAAGCAAAGAGAACGGAAGGAGGCGAAGCTTAATATGTTAATGCCGAAGAGAGTTAAGAGAAGAAAGCAGCACCGCGGCAGAATGACGGGTAAGGTTACCAAGGGCAACAAAATTGCTTATGGCGATTACGCACTCGTAGCCGACGGTTCCGCCTGGGTTTCTTCCAATCAGATAGAAGCCGCACGTATCGCGATGACGAGATTCATCAAACGTGGCGGTCAGGTATGGATCGACATCTTCCCCCACAAACCCATCACGAAGAAACCCGCCGAAACCAGAATGGGTTCCGGTAAAGGTTCCGTCGAATATTGGGTGGCTGTCGTAAAGCCGGGCAGAGTTTTGTTTGAAATGGCAGGCGTTTCGGAAGCCGACGCGAGAGAAGCTATGAGACTTGCCGGCTACAAGCTCCCCATCAAGACGAAATTCGTCAAGAAAGAGAATAACAACGAAGGAGCGGAAGGTTAATCATGAAAGCACAGGAAATTCACGGAATGACCAACGACGAATTGACGAGCAAGCTCGCCGATTTGAAGGATGAACTTTTTAAATTGCGTTTCAACCACGCCACCGGACAACTCGAAAATCCCAACGTCATCACCACGACGAAGAAGGATATCGCCAGAATCAAGACCGAAATCCGCGCCAGAGAATTGAAGGCGAACGCTTGAACGGAGGAGAGACATGGAAAGAAATTTAAGAAAAGAAAGAGTCGGTATCGTAACTTCCGACAAAATGGATAAGACGGTCGTCGTCAACGTGGAATCGAAGGCGAAACATCCCCTTTACAAGAAGACCCTGACGACTTCCAAAAACTACAAGGCGCACGACGAGAACAACGAGTGCGGCGTAGGCGACAAAGTCAGAATCGTCGAGACGAGAAAACTTTCCAAAGACAAGAACTGGAGAGTCGCCGAAATCATCGAAAAGGCGAAATAATATAGGAGGACGCAGTTATGATACAGCCACAGACCAGATTAAAAGCGGCGGACAACTCGGGAGCTAAGGAAATCATGTGCATCAGAGTTCTCGGCGGTTCGTTCAGAAAGTGTGGAAACATCGGCGACGTGATCGTAGCCAGTGTGAAAACGGCGACTCCGGGCGGAGCCGTGAAAAAGGGCGACGTTGTGAAAGCCGTTATCGTAAGAAGCTCGAAGGGTCTCAGAAGACCGGACGGCACGCACATCAGATTCGACGACAACGCAGCCGTCATCATCGATAACCAGAAACAACCGAGAGGCACCCGTATCTTCGGACCCGTTGCCAGAGAACTTCGCGAAAAGGATTACATGAGAATCATTTCGCTTGCCCCGGAAGTACTGTAAGGAGAGGTCAGAGATGAAAGTTAAAAAGAACGACACGGTATTGGTGTTGACCGGAAAGGACGCGGGCAAAACGGGTAAGGTTTTATCCGCCGCTCCCCAGGATAACAAGATCAAAGTAGACGGGATCAACGTTCAGAAGAAGAGCAAGAAAGCGAGAAGCGCGAACGAAACGAGCGCGATCGTTTCTCAGGTCGGCGCGATCGACGCTTCCAACGTCCTCGTCGTTTGTCCCGGTTGCGGAAAGGCAACGAGAGTTTCTTATAAAGAAGAGAACGGCAAGAAGGTCAGAATCTGCAAGAAATGCGGCGCGGCGTTAGACGTTGCGGCGGTAAAGAAAGCCGCTCCCGCAAAGAAAGCAACGAAGACCGCCGCGAAGAAAGAAACGACGGCAAAGAAGGAAACCGCGGCTAAGAAAGAAACGACCGCGAAGAAAACCGCTACCAAGAAAACTTCCAAAAAAGAAGAAGCCTGAATTTAAAGGAGAATAAAAATGGCAGACAAACAGACTCAGGTTGCTAAGGAAACTGCAACCGATTCCAAGTACGTTGCTAGAAAGAAGAAGCTGTACATGGATGAGGTTGTTCCTTATCTCATGAAGCACTTCAACTATAAGAACGTGAACGAAGTTCCCAAGATGGTCAAGATCACGATCAACAACGGTCTCGGCGATTCGAAGGACAACGCGAAGAGCGTTCAGATGGCACAGCAGGAGCTTGCGCTCATTGCGGGGCAGAAGCCCGTTCTCACCAAGGCGAAGAAGTCGGTAGCGAACTTCAAAGTCAGAGAAGGCATGAACGTCGGTATCAAGGTTACTTTGAGAAACGACAAGATGTATGAGTTTTTCGATAAGCTCGTTTCCATCGCTCTTCCGAGAGTGAGAGACTTCAAGGGTGTTCCTTCCAAGTCTTTCGACGGCAGAGGCAACTACGCGATGGGCGTGAAAGAACAGCTCATCTTCCCCGAGATCCAGTACGACCAGATCGAAAAAGTCAGAGGGTTCGATATTTGCATCGTGACCACGGCTAAGACGGACGAAGAGGCTCGCGAACTTCTCAAGGCAATGGGAATGCCTTTCAAAGCTAATTAAGGAGAAAACGGATCATGGCAAAACTCGCAATGATAAACAAACAGAAAAAGACACCCAAATACTCGACGAGAGGATATACGAGATGTTCTATCTGCGGCAGACCCCATGCCGTTCTCAGAAAATACGGCATCTGCCGTATCTGCTTCAGAGAATTGGCTTATAAAGGTCAGATTCCCGGCGTGAAGAAGGCAAGCTGGTAAGAGGAGGTAGACAAAAATGACAGATCCTATCGCAGATATGCTCACGCGCATCAGAAACGCGCTTACTGTTAAAATGGATACGGTGGAAATCCCCGCTTCCAACATGAAGAAATCCATCGCGAAGATCCTTCTCGACGAAGGCTACATCGCCGCATACGACGTCGTGGAAGACGGCGTGCAGGGAAAGATCGTCGTGACCCTTAAATACGGACCGAAGGGCGAAAAAGTCATCAACGGCTTAAAGAGAGTTTCGAAACCCGGGCTCAGAATTTATGCGGGATGCGAAGAGCTTCCCAAAGTTCTCGGCGGTCTCGGAATCGCGATCATCTCCACCCCGAAGGGCGTGATGACGGATAAAGAAGCAAGAAAGACCAATCACGGCGGCGAAGTTCTTGCTTACGTTTGGTAAAGGAGGTCTTATATGTCCAGAATTGGTAGAGAACCGGTAGAAATCCCGGCTGGCGTTACCGTTACGGCGGATAACGGCGTTGTTACCGTAAAAGGGCCTCTCGGCACGCTTACGCAGGATTATGACGCAGCAAACATTTCGTTCGAGATCGAAGGCAACGTCGCTCACGTGAAAAGAGCGAACGACGAAGACGCGGTCAGAGCGAAACACGGCTTATACAGAGCGCTTCTTCACAACATGGTCGTCGGCGTTACGAAGGGTTACGAAAAGAACCTTCTCGTGAACGGCGTCGGTTGGAAAATCGCTCAGCAGGGCAAAGACATTTCCCTTTCGATCGGCTTCAGCCACAACGTGGTGTTCAAGGCGAAAGACGGTATCACTCTTACAGCCGTTTCTCCCACGGAAATTTCCGTGAAGGGGATCGATAAGGTTGCGGTCGGTGAAACCGCGGCAACCATCAGAGCGCTCAGAAAGCCCGAACCTTACCACGGTTACGGTATCACTTACAAAGGCGAAGTGATCGAACGTAAGGAAGGCAAGACGGCAGGCAAATAAGGAGTAAACCGATATGATATCTAAAATCGATAAAAATGCAGACAGAAAGAAGAGACACGAGAGAGTCAGAGTGAAAATCTCCGGAACCGCCGAGTGCCCGAGACTGTGTGTGTACAGAAGTCTGAATCACATTTACGCACAGATTATCGACGACGTGAAGGGCAACACCCTTTGTGCTTGCTCGACCGAAGAGAAAGCGGTAAAAGCTCTTCTCGACGGAAAGACGAAAGTCGAACAGGCTAAGATCGTCGGTACGGAACTTGCCAAAAAGGCAACCGCGAAAGGGATCGAGAACGTTGTTTTCGACCGCGGCGGATACCTTTACATCGGCAGAGTGCAGGCTTTAGCGGAAGGCGCCAGAGAAGGCGGCTTGAAATTCTAAGAGGAGGAACGAAAAATGGCGAAAGAAAATAACAGACCTCAAAGAAGACAGGATCGCGACGACGGTCTCTGCAAAAAGCTCATTCAGGTCAACCGCATTACGAAAGTCGTAAAGGGCGGTCGTAAAATGCGTTTCTCCGCACTCGTGGTCATCGGCGACGAAAACGGCAGAGTAGGCTGCGGCGCCGGCAAGGCGAACGAAGTTCCCGAAGCGATCGAAAAGGCTACCGCTCAGGCGAAGAAGTCCATGAAGAAGGTTGCTATGGTCGGAACGACCATTCCTCACACCGTGATCGGAAAATTCGGCAGAGGTTCCGTTCTCATGATGCCCGCTGCGGAAGGTACCGGCGTTATCGCCGGCGGTCCCGTCCGTGCCGTCATGGAAGCCGCAGGCATCAAGAACATCAGAACGAAGTCTCACGGTTCGAACAACCCCGTCAATATGGTGAAAGCCGTTATCACGGGCTTGAACGAACTCAGGACGGCTGAAGAAGTTGCCGCTCTTCGCGGAAAGACCGTCGAAGAGATTCAGGCGTAAGGAGGAGCTTCCGAATGGAAAATCAGGTAAAAGTAACTCTTGTCAAAAGCACGATCGGCGCGCTTCCCAAACAGAAAGCGACCGTAGCCGCTCTCGGGCTTAAAAAAATTAATCAATCGAAGGTTTTTACCGACAGCGCAACATTGCAGGGACAGATTAAAGTCGTTTCCCACATGGTAAAAGTCGAGAAGATCTAAGGAAGGTAAAACTATGAGAATTGATACGTTACAGCCCGCAGAAGGTGCGAGAACTTCCAAGAAGAGACTCGGAAGAGGCATCGGCTCGGGGCTCGGCAAAACGAGCGGTAAAGGTCACAAAGGTCAGTGGGCGAGAAGCGGCGGCGGCGTGAGACCCGGATTCGAAGGCGGACAGATGCCTTTGACCCGTAAGGTCCCCAAGCGCGGTTTCAACAATCACTTCAGAACAGTATATGCAATCGTTAACGTCGAACAACTTTCCGGCTTTGAATCCGGTACGGTCGTCGATTACGACATGCTGCTCGAATACGGTCTCGTAAAAGAGATCAAGGGCGCATGCGGACTGAAAGTCCTCGGTAACGGCGAATTAAACGTTGCTCTCACCGTGAAAGCCGATAAATTCTCGGCGGCTGCGAAAGAAGCCATCGAAAAAGCCGGCGGTACGGTGGAAGAAGCGTAACCTACCACGAAAAAAAGCGGAGGGTAGAAAATGTTTGAAACGTTAAAAAATGCCTTTAAAGTCAAAGAGATAAGACATAAGATCTACTGGACGCTGTTATTCCTTTTAATCTACAGAATCGGATGCTACATCCCCGTTCCCGGTATCGGCGAACACCTTCTGGATTCGGAACAGTTAGCGAATGCGTCTTATCTCAGCATCATGAGTATGATGACGGGCGGCTCGCTTGCAAACGGCACGCTGTTTGCAATGGGTATCGGACCGTATATCAACTCTTCGATCATCGTGCAGTTGCTCGCGGTTGCCATTCCCGCGCTGGAAAGGCTTTCCAAACAGGGCGAAGAGGGCAGAAAGAAGATCGCGCAGATCACGAGATACCTTACGATCGTGCTTGCGGTCATTCAGTCCATCGGTATTCTCGTAAGCTACGGATCCGCTTCGTCTTCCGGTAACTTTGCGTCTCTTTCCGCGATGTATGCGGGCGGAAGCGACAAGGTGAACGGATTCACGAACTTCCTCGCTTACTTTACCGTTATTCTCTTCTACACCGCAGGTTCGATGATCACCGTATGGATCGGTGAAAGAATCACCGATTACGGCGTGTCCAACGGTATTTCTCTCCTCATCTTCACGGGTATCGTGGCTTCTGCCGCAAAATTCACCGTGCAGGAATTCCAGACGATTTTCCTCGGCAGCGAATTCGACAGAGTCGCTCTTCTGAAATTCGTCGTGTATATTCTCATCACGCTCGTTCTTTTCACGGCGATCGTATGGGTGGAACTTGCGGAAAGAAAGATCCCCGTTCAGTACGCGAAGCAGGTGAAAGGCAGAAAGATGTACGGCGGTCAGTCGACCGTTATCCCCATCAAGGTGAATGCCAACGGCGTTATGCCTCTCATCTTTGCGTTTTCCATCCTGACCTTCCCCGAACTGATCATGACGCTTTTCAACGCGACTACCGCGCTTAACTGGTGGAGCACGTGGCTCGGTTCGCAGTCGAGATATCCCTTCTATTCGATTTTCCTTTGCTTATTCATCTTCGGGTTCGCGTTCTTCTACACGCAGATCCAGTTCAACCCCGAAGACATCTCGAAGACCATTCAGCAGAACGGCGGTTTCATTCCCGGTATCAGACCCGGTAAACCGACTGCCGATTATCTGAAGAAGATCTCCAACAGGATCACGCTGTTCGGCGCGTTCTTCCTTGCGATCGTCGCGCTTGTGCCGTCCATCGTGCTCAACGCGATCATCAGCAGCGGAGAGGCGAGCGGTGCGTTCAGTGCGACCGGTATGCTCATCGTAGTGTCCGTCGCGATCGAATTCAACAACGCTCTCGAATCGCAGATCATGATGAAGAATTATAAAGGATTCCTGAAATAAGATGAACATCGTATTATTAGGTGCGCCCGGTGCGGGCAAAGGCACGCAGGCTGTGAGGCTCGCGGAAAAATATTCCGTGCCTCACATCTCTACGGGCGATATCTTCAGAAGCAACATCAAAGAGGGAACGCCCATCGGGTTGGTTGCCAAATCGTATATCGATAAAGGGCAGCTCGTTCCCGACGAAGTGACGGTTCAGATCGTAAAGGAAAGACTGGAAAAAGACGACTGCAAAAACGGTTATCTTCTGGACGGTTTCCCGAGAACGGTCGCTCAGGCAAAGGCTCTCGACGAATTCTCGGAAGTGGAAAAGGTGGTCAATATCGACGTGCCTCTTACCAAACTTCTCAAGAGAATCACGGGGAGAAGAGTTTGTTCGAAATGCGGAGAATCTTATCACATCGACTATCTGGACGGTAAAACGTCCTGCAAAAAGTGCGAAGGCGATCTGATCCAGCGCGCGGACGACAACGAAGAAACGGTTGCGTCGAGACTCGACGTTTACACGAAGCAGACGGCTCCTCTCGTGGAATACTACGACGGAAAGGGCGTGCTCGTGACGATCGACGGCGACGGCAATATCGACGACGTGTTCGACGCGATCGTCGAAAAGCTCGGTTGAGCTTTCTTTTTCGAAGGTAGCTTTAAGATGATATACATTAAATCGGATAAAGAGATCGAGTTGATGCGTGCGCCCTGCCGTATCGTCCGCGACGCTCTGTGCGTGGCGGAAGAGAACCTGAAAGCCGGCATGACGACGAAAGAACTCGATAAGATCGTTCACGAATTTATTTTGTCCACGGGTGCGAAACCGTCCTTCCTCGGATTGTACGGATTCCCCGCGGCAACCTGCATTTCCATCGACGAACAGGTCGTTCACGGGATTCCGTCCGACCGGATCATCGAAGAAGGGCAGATCGTAAGCGTAGACGTAGGGGCTTATCTCAACGGTTTCCACGGAGACGGCGCGAGAAGTTTTTACGTGGGCGACATCGACCCCGAGAAAAAGAGACTCATCGAAGTGACGAAGCAATGTTTCTTCGAAGGGATCAAAGGGATCTGTATCGGAAGCTGTCTCGGCGACATCGGCGCGCAGGTGCAGGAACATGCCGAGAAAAACGGATTTTCCGTTGTGAGGGATATGGTCGGGCACGGCGTCGGAAGACAGATGCACGAAGATCCTTCCGTTCCGAATTACGGCAAGAGAGGCACGGGCATAAGACTGAAAAGAAATATGACCATCGCCATCGAACCTATGATCAACATGGGCGGTTATGAAGTGGACATCGAAGGATGGAACTGCGTGACCGCGGACGGGAAGCCGTCGGCGCATTATGAAAACACCGTACTGATCGGTGACAACGGCGTCGAAGTGCTTACCCTTTAAAAACAAAAACCACGTATTCCGCAATTCTGATGGTAAAAGTGTAAACTTTTTAACTAAAAGGATGAAGCTGAGGGAATACGGAAAACCGCAGATTGCCGAATTTTTTCGGCGGTAAAATAAAATTGGAGGAACAAACTGTGTCAAAAGACGACGTTATAGAGGCAGAAGGGGTTATCGAAGAAGCTCTTCCGAACGCCACTTTTAAAGTGAAATTGTCGAACGGGTATGTGATAACCGCTTACATTTCGGGGAAGCTGAGAATGAACTATATCAAGATCATTCCCGGAGATTCCGTCAAAATAGAAATGAGCCCTTATGATTTGACGAAAGGTCGGATCGTCTGGCGTAGCAAAAACTGACAATTTTATTGAATTCAACTAAAATCGGAGGATTGAAAAATGAAAGTAAGACCATCAGTGAAACCTATGTGCGACAAATGCAGAGTCATTAAACGAGAAGGTAAGGTTATGGTTATTTGCTCCAAAAACAAAAGCCATAAACAGAGACAAGGTTAATTACTTTTGAATCAACCGCGGGCGGACAGATAAACCAGATAAATACCGCCCCTCAAAAAAAATCTTATTTTATTTTCGGAGGATATTACAAATGGCTCGTATTGCCGGTGTAGATTTACCAAGAGAAAAGCGCGTAGAGATCGGTATCACTTATATTTACGGTATCGGCAGACCTACCGCGCAGAAAATTTTAAAAGAAACGGGCGTTAATCCCGACACGAGAGTGAAAGACCTCACCGAAGACGATGTTGCGAAACTCAGAGAGTATATCGAACATCACTACAAAGTGGAAGGCGAACTCAAATCGGAAAAGTCCATGGCGATCAAGAGACTGATGGAAATCGGTTGCTATCGCGGCGTGAGACACAGAAAGGGTCTTCCCGTCAGAGGACAGAGCTCGAAGAGAAACGCGAGAACCAGAAAGGGGCCGCGTCGTACCGTAGCCAAGAAGAAGACTGCTACCAAATAATCGAAGGAGGACTTGAAAAATGGCTGTTAAGAAAGTTGTTAAGAAACGTAAAGAGATTAAAAACGTTGATAAAGGTCAGGTTCACATCAAATCCTCTTTCAACAATACCATCGTTACCGTAACGGATGCGAACGGCAACGCGATCGCGCAGTGCAGCGCGGGCGCGCTCGGTTACAGAGGCTCGAGAAAGAGCACTCCGTTTGCCGCTCAGCAGGCGTCGGAAACGGCTGCGAAAGCCGCTATGGAACACGGGCTTCGTTCCGTCGAAGTGTTCGTTAAAGGACCCGGTCAGGGCAGAGAGTCCGCTATCAGAGCTCTCGGCAACTGCGGTATCGAAGTTACGATGATCCAGGACGTGTCGCCCATCCCGCACAACGGATGCCGCCCGCCCAAACGCCGTAGAGTATAATAGGAGGTAACAGTAATTATGGCTAAATATACAGATGCTAAATGCCGCCTGTGCAGACGTGAAGGCGGAAAGTTGTTCTTAAAGGGCGATAAGTGCTATAAAACTTCCTGCCCCTTTGAAAAGAGACCCGTTGCTCCCGGTCAGCACGGCGCGGACAGAAAGAAGGTTTCCGAATACGGCTTGCAGCTTCGCGAAAAGCAGAAGACGAAGAGAATTTACGGCGTGCTCGAAGGTCAGTTCAGAGAGTACTATGTGAAAGCGGACCGCATGAAGGGCATCACGGGTGAAAACATGCTGTCTCTTCTCGAAAGAAGACTCGACAACGTTGTTTACAGAATGGGCATCGCGGTCTCGAGATCGCAGGCTCGTCAGCTCGTAACGCACGCTCACTTCTCCGTGAACGGCAGACCCGTGGACATTGCTTCCTATCAGGTCAAAGTCGGCGACGTGATCGCCGTGAAAGAAACCAAAAAATCCACTCCTTATTTCGAGGCATTAAAGGGAACCGCAAAGAGCGGCAAAATGCCCAAATGGCTTGATTTCGATACCGAAAAACTGGAAGGAAAAATTCTTGCACTTCCGACGAGAGAGGACATCGATTCGCAGATCTCCGAACAGATGATCGTCGAATTGTACTCCAAGTAATATATACAAAAGCGGATAACTTAAGGGTATATTACAACATTAATTAATCGGGAGGTAATTTTTCCATGATGGAAATTGAAACGCCAAAGATCGAGGTGGAAGAAAGCGAAGACAGATGCTATGCCAAGATCGTTGCCGATCCGCTTGAAAAAGGGTTCGGTTTAACGCTCGGCAACGCTCTCAGAAGAACGCTTCTGTCGTCGCTTCCCGGAGCGGCGGCGCAAGGCATTAAGTTTGCCGCAGGCGTCAAGCACGAATTTTCTACCGTTCCCGGCGTAAAAGAAGACGTAACGGACATCATCCTGAATATCAAGGGCATAGCCTTCAAAACGACGGGCACCGACGACGATTTCAAAAAGGTTCTCAGACTTTATAAAGAAGGTCCCGCGGTGGTTACGGCAGGCGATATCGCCGACGATGCGGAAGTAGAGGTCCTCAACAAGGACGCCTACATCTGCACGATCGACAACGGCGGCGTGCTCGATATGGAGATCACCATCGGGAGAGGCAGAGGATATAAGGGTGCCGATCATAACAAGACGGACGAAATCGACTATATTCCCGTCGATTCCATCTATACCCCTGTCAAAAAAGTCAGTTACAGCGTAGAGAGCACCCGTGTCGGACAGAACACCGATTACGACAAACTGACTCTCGAAGTATGGACGAACGGCGCATTCTCCGGTAAGGAGATCGTAAGCCTTGCGGCTAAGATCTTAGACGAACACATCTCTATTTTCGCAGAGCTTTCCGACGTGATGAAGGGAACGAACATTCTCGTTCAGGCGAAACAGGATCTCGGCAGACAGATCAGAGAAATGAGTATCGAAGATATGGATCTTTCCGTACGTTCGTATAACTGTCTCAAGAGGGCAAACATTCACACCATTGACGACTTGACGAAGAAGACCGAGGACGATATGCTTAAGGTGAGAAACCTGGGTAAAAAATCGTTGGACGAAGTCATTTATAAATTAGGAACATACGGTCTGTCGTTAAAAGAAAAGGAGGACTAAACAATGCCAGGGAAATTAGGAATGACCACCACGCAGAGAATGGCGGTTTTAAGAAATCAGGCTTCTGATCTTTTATGGTATGGCAGAATCGAAACTACTTTGGGCAGAGCGAAAGAACTCAGATCCTATACGGAAAAGATCATCACGCTCGCTATGAACACCTATGAGGACACGGTAGAATCGACCATCACCACCAAAGACAAGAAGGGTAAAGACGTTACCACGAAAGTGTACAAAGACGGCGCTAAGAAACTTGCCGCAAGAAGAAAGATCATGGCTTTGACTTATGATCTTCAGGAACAGAGAGGCAAGGAAACGATGAAGGATTTCAAAGCGAGAACGGAAGGCGTTCAGCATCCGCTCGTGGAGAAGATCTTCAACGAGATCGCTCCCAAGTACGCTCAGAGAGCGGAAGAACTCAAGCAGAGAGGCGGCTACACGAGAATTTACCGTCTCGGCGAAAGAAGAGGAGACGCCGCCGAAGTGGCGATCATCGAATTGGTGTAATCCTTTTTCGGAAGGATTTTGCACGGCGGGCGAAAATTTTTGTCCGCCGTTTGCCATACCGGTTTTTTATCCGGCATAAGATATCCCGCTCCGCATCGGTCCGGGATATTTTTTTGTCGCGACGAGGTCGTTTTTGTATCCGTGAGGTAAGCCGGAAACAAAAATGAAAGAGCTTGTAAGACGAATTTCTCAAATTTTTTTACCATGCTGCGGTAAAAGAAGGGGAAAGAGGGATTACGGCTCTTTTTTTATGCCGGAAATCGACCTATAGGCGGACTTTTCCGGAAGAAAATGCCGAAAAGAGGGGGAGCGGACGGGAAAAACAAAAAAGCGCGGAGAAAAGAGAATCCCGGCAGAAAGTTTTTCGGATTTTGCGGAAACGGAGCGAGCGGCGGAAAGCATTTCTTGGGCGACGACAAAAGACAACGCGATTGCCGGATTTGTTTTTGCGGGGGAAAAGAGAAACCGGAAAATTTCACGCGGGAGGAGAAAAGAGAAACCGGAAAATTTTACGCGGGAGAAGAAAAGAGAAAATCCGGAACTTCGCCGCGCGGCGGAAAGGAGCTGGGGGAGACGTGCCCGGGAAAGGGAAATGCGTTACAAATTGTCCCGGATATCCGAAAAACGGGTTGTGAGAACGTCGTGACAAAACGGAAAACAGCCGAAACGGGAGATATGCAAAAAAAAATAAAAAAAATTTTCATTTTTTTCGGTAAAACTATTGAAATAATCGACGAATTGTGATATCATTAATCGTGTATAATAATGTGATATTATATATAATTCGGGACAGGAGTAAAGGTTATGGCAAAAAACATGAGCAAAAGTTGTCTGAAAGCGATGTTTGCAGTGTTGGCGGCGATATGCCTCGTGCTCTGGGGGATCGGTATGTCCGGCAATTCGTTTGCCCGGGCGGATGGCGAGTCTCCGTGGATCACGGCGTACGACCCGTCGCATACATACACGGCGGAAGACGACGAGGATATCCTCACTTATGTGCAGGGGGTCGTCAGAAACCGATACGGCGAACTTCAGACGGCGTCCGGCGTCGTTCTCGATAAAGACGAGTACGCTCTCGTTTCGGCTTCGGCGGAAACGGAACTGAAAATCGCCGGTGCAACCGATTACAACGCGATCGCCGAATCTCTTCTGAACGGCAAAACCGGTATCGCGGGTATCAGGGGGATTTCCGAAAAAGCATACGGATTCTACACGAATTACGTTGCGGATTCCGCTTATGCGGAAGGCACGGAGCTCGGTTCTTTGTCGGCGTCCAATCAGGCGTCTCTCAAAGGGGAAGCGAAGAAATATCTCGAAGGGTTCCGCCTTTCCGAAAAAAGATTCGTTTCTTCCGATTATTCGCTCACCGTTGCGGAAACTTATTACGATGATTTCGCTTCCGTGATCGATCGTTACAGAGACGACGATTCTCTTGCCGATAATGTGGAAAGAAACAAACAGGTCGTCGAGGCAACGTATGCGAAATATCATACGGAAGACGGTTCCGTCAATCCGAAATATCCGGAAGAGACGGTCCTTGCGATCGACGGAGAACTTTCCAAAGAAGACGTTCTCGGCTCTCTCGACCGCGCGATCACAAAATCGCAGGCGAACGAGATCGCTCAGAATTACGTCGATCGTTTCAAAACGGTCAAGTCCGTAATGACGGAAGCTTACGAGGAAATCACCGCTGCGGAAGCCGCGGGCGGGTATACGGTCAGAAAAACGGACGACGCGGAGGTTCAGAACGCCGCTTGCGAAAAGGCGGTCGCCCTCATGAAGTCGTGCGGGAAAGCCCTTGAATTTTATTCCGAGCTTCCCGAGAAGTATCACGATTACGACGATAACGTCAATGCGTCCGGGATACTGAATATATATAAGAAAACGGCGAAGGTCGGCGTGGACAACGAGAAAACGCTGCACGTCGGCGATTACGGCGTCGTAGCGGATAAGGCGATTGCCGGGAATGCCGCGATTGCGAAGAACATGATCGACGCGCTCGATAAATCGGGTAAAGTCGAAGGGCTTTGCGGATATCGCGTCGTGGAACTTTTCGCAGAATCGTATACTACGGAAGGCGCGCTTTCCTATGACGGGGAGAGCTCCGTGGTTCCCCAGCCGAAAAAATCGACCGTCGTGGGCGAATGGGGTGACTACAAGTTTATCGTCACATCGGTCGGAACGACGAGAGCTGCCGTAAACGATTTCGACGCGGACGCGAAACTCGAGATCCGCGAAGGTACTCTTCCGTCGGTCAAAAGAAATCTCAACGTGATCCTCGGCGGGAAAAATCTTGCGAAGAAGATTTCCTGTGAGAATGCCGACGAGCTGACGAAAGAGCTTGCGGGGAAACACGTCGATCGTTATTTCACCATAACCGTATACGAAAACGATCTCGTAAGAGAAAATTTCGAAGGAACCTATCGCGTTACGATCGAGTTCAAATCGGATGACGCGCTTGCAAAATTCAAAGATAAAGTCAACGTCGTTTCGTATTCGCATACGACGATCACGAATGCCGTCGCCTTGTCTGAAATAGAATGGAAAGAGGGAGAAGGAGTTATGTCTATGACTTACACTACCGACAATTTTTCACAGTTCGCACTCGTCGATAATACGAAGTGGACGGATTGGGCGTTTATCGCATTGATGATCTTCCTTGCGATCGTAGTCGTGATCGTGGCGATCGCCATTATCGTATCCGTTGCGAGAAACTGGAAGTATACCGTACGCTTTGACGCAACTAAAGGTAAGGGATCCAAGATCCTTCACGTTAAACTTCACGAGAAATTTGCTTATCCCAAGAACCCCGTCAGAAGCGGTTTCGTGTTCATGGGCTGGTATACGGATAAGAACTGCGAATCCAGATTCGCTTCGACCGAACTCGTAACGAAAGGCAACGTGACCGTTTATGCGAAATGGATCACGGAAGAAGAATACAGAATTCTGAAAGAGCAGGAAGCAGCGGCTGCCGTGCAGAAACCGGCTCAGGATACGGACAGAAAAGACAGACTCGACAAACTTGCCGCCGAGAAACTCGAATACGAGACGAAGAAGGCGGAAGAAGAGAGAAAAGCCGAAGAGGCGAGACTCGAAGCTTTGAAACAGATCGAAGAATCGAAGAACAACGAGGAAGCGAGACTTCAGGCGGAGAGAGAAGCCGAAGAGGCGAAAGCGGAACGCAACGCCGTCATCGCGGAAAGAGATATTCTGATCGAGAAGGCGAGAGAAGACGAACGCAAGAAGTGGCTTGAAGAAAAGCAGGAAAGAGAAGACAGCCTCCGCGCAGAGATCGACGAAGCGAGAAAGGTTGCGGAAGAAGCGAAACTTCTCGCCGAAAATTCCGGCAGGATCGGCATCATCGACGCGCCCGCTGAAAGGGTTGTGATCGACGAAGCTAAGATCAGAGCGGAGATCGAAGAGAAAGTCCGCGCCGAAGAAGAAGCGAAGAGAAAAGCCGAAGAAGAAAACCGCAGGTTCCGCGAAGAAGAAAGCGCGAGACTGAGAGCGGAAATCGAAGAAGAACTTCGCGCCGAGGAAGAGGCGAAGAAAAAAGCGGAAGAAGAAAAAGCCGCGATGCGCGCCGAATTCGAAGCGATGCTGAAGAAAGAACTCGACGAGAGAGCTTTGGCGGAAGCGAAAGCGCAGGAAGAACAGGCGGCGGTGAAAGCCGATCTGGAAGCGCTTCTGAAGAAGGAACTCGACGAAAAAGCCGCAGCCGAAGAAAAAGCGAGAGCGGAAGCGGAAGAAGAAAAGAGACTGAGACTCGAAGCGGAAGCGAAACTTCGCGAAAACGAAGAAAAACTCCGCGCCGAAGAAGCAAGATTGCAGGCGGAAAAAGAAGAAGCGGAAAGACTTGCCGCCCTGGAAGCCGCAAGACTTGCCGAAGAGAAGAAATTCGATCTCGACCGTGCGTTCGACCTTCTGAAAGCCGAAGTTTACAGCTATACGAAAGCGAACGATCTGCCTTTCTCGCTTGACGCCGTAACGAGAGTTTGCGCGATGAAGCAGACGGCGGATGCGATCGAACTCGAAGTCAACGAAAATCTGTCCGACCTCACAGCGAAGGGATATGACGTGACGGAAGGAAAAACCCTTTCCGCAAAGGCGATCGTAAACAACGAGGAGACCTTTGACGCCGCGCTTGATCTCATCGAAGACGTGATGTTTGCAAACGGCATGAAGAAGACGCAGAAAGCCGTTGTTACCGAAGCGACCGAAGAAACGAGGAAAGAAGGTTTCGTTTATGAGGTAAAGGCGGAAAGAGTTGCCGACAGCGTGGACGATTATTACAAGCTCATCCGCGTGTACGCGAAGTCCTTCGTTCTTGCCGATCAGCCGGAAGGCGAAATCGCCGAAAAGAATCTGATCAGGATGTTTATCGCACACGGTAAGCTGTTTGTGTATCTTGCCGTCGAGAACGAGGCCATGATGCAGGCGGACGAAAGCCTTGCTGCGGAAGGTTTGAAATCTCTTCTTATCGTCAATAATGCCGAAGAGTGCAGATCTGCGATCGAAGCGATCGGCGAGATGATGAAAGAGAACGGGCTTGTGAGATTCCCGACCGATCATTCGGTGAACGAGGAAGGAACGGAAAAAGGTTTCAATTACGTACTGAAAGCGTAATCAAAGGATAAGACAAAAGGGGCGCCCGTATTTCCGACCGAAAATCGGAAAATACGGGTTTCCCGCGTCTTAAGCCGGACAAGAATAAAACGAACCTTATTTTATCCGCGGATGCGGTGTGGTTTCGTTTTTAATGAATCGGCGGCGATTTGCCGCGAGAACGACAAGAGAGGTTAACTGCAATTATGAGCGAAAAAGTCATTCTTACCGAAGAAGGATATCAGGAACTCGAGAAGAGACTCGAGTATTTAAAATTTACGAAACGCCCGGAGATCACCGAAAGAATCAAAGTGGCAAGAGATTTCGGCGACTTATCCGAAAATGCCGAATACGATGCCGCTAAGAACGAACAGGCGAGAATCGAAGGCGAGATCATCGAGATCGAAGCTCAGCTGAAAGCCGCCGAGATCATCAAGACGAGCGATATCAAGAAAGGTGTCGTTTCGGTCGGCTCCAAGGTGAGAGTTTACGATGAAGAAGAAAAGGAAGAAACGGTGTACGAGATCGTCGGTACGACGGAAGCCGATATCAACGTAAATCGTATTTCGAATGTTTCTCCCATGGGAAAAGCTCTGGTCGGAAGCAAAGTCGGCGACCGCGTTACCGTGAAGGCTCCTTCCTGCGAATATACCGTTAAAATCATGGAGATCGTCGGCTGAATCTGCCCGCGGCGGAACGGATCCGCTTCGGAACGAAAAGAAGGACGGGAAAAACGTAAGAGCGGAAGCGTTCCGTATTTTGCCCGATCCCGGCAGGAGTTATCTTTGAAAGAACGAGGCTGTCGCTTTCATCATCGTGCGACAGCCCCTTTTAAAATAAGAACGGAGTTTCCCGTAGAAATAAACGTTTCCTGTAGAATTAAACGTTTTCCGTAGAAAAACGAAAGCGAAAAGGAGTTTCGATGGACTTAAAAATAACAAAAAAACGGCTCGGAAATATGCTGAGTTACGATTGGATCAAAATCGTGGTCGTCGTTGTCGCTGCGGTTTTCTTCTGGTCTCTTCTTTTTACCATGACGGCAACGCGCTGTACCGACGGCGAAAGTTTTTATCTTGTCGTATACGAAGGGGTCAAAACGTCCAACTCTTCTTCCAACGCAAAATATCTTGACGATATGAACGGCGAGGGGGCTTTTTCTTACGACGTATTGTCGCGTTCGGTAACGGAGATCACATCCACGGGACAGTATTCGGCTTCTTATATGCTTTCCCTTCGCCTTTCCACGCACGAAGGAGACGTGTTCCTGAGCGGCGGCGGAAACGACCTGAAAAAGGCTCAGGAAGAAGGCAATGCGGAAATCGAATCGGTTGCGCAGATCCAGTATCTTGTCAATAACGGCATTTTGCAGTCGATCGACGATCTTCTTGCCTCGGCGAAAGGGTACTGCACGAAAAGTTTCATTACCGAAAACGGAGACGGAACTTATACCGTGAACGAAAAAGAGATCGAAAAGTATTTCAGGGAATACCGCATCAAAAGCGCGCGCAACTATAAAAAGACCTACCACACGGAAGCGCAGATTGCCGAGGGCGTAAAGAAAGAGGTCGAAAGGATCGAAACGATCTATAAAAACTATCTTTTCCTCACGAAAGCGATCGAAACGACAAAGGGTACGGAAAACGACTTTTTATGGTACACCGCGCAGATGTACCGCGAAACGGACGACGGCGAAGTGAAATATAAAGACACGAAAGCCTACGGGATCGACCTTTCCAAAGTGAAAGGCGGCAGCGAGGAAGTGGAAAATCAGTGGTTTCTGATCGACGAAGAAGGAAAGACGACGACGGACGGACTTGTGCTTGCCGTGTTCGATTACGCGCAGTATCAGCCGGACATGCAGTATGAAACTTTATCCTTCCTTGCTCACACATTAAGGAAATTCGGAAATTATGGAGAATAAGAAGGGAGCTTTCGTTTCCCTGGAGGGATGCGAAGGTTCCGGCAAATCGACGCAGATAAGCCTGTTAAAGGACTATCTGAGCGAGAAGGGAACGGACTTTCTCTTTACGAGAGAACCGGGCGGAACAGAGATTTCGGAAGATATCCGCCGTATTATTCTGAACGGCGCGTATACCGAGATGACGGACGAAACGGAAGCCCTTTTGTATGCGGCGGCACGCGCCCAGCTGATACGGGAAAAGATCCTGCCCGCAAGAAAAGATGGTATGATCGTGCTGTGCGATCGCTATATCGATTCTTCGTTCGCCTATCAGGCGTTCGCTCGCGGGCTCGGGCTCGATTTCGTGAAATCGGTCAACGTTGTCGCGATGAGAGACTGTTTGCCTGACCTCACGCTGTTTTTCGATATTTCGCCGGACGAAGCCTTTGCGAGAAAGGGCGGCGCGGATAAAGGCGATCGCCTGGAACAAAGCGGGATCTGCTTTCACCGGCGGGTGTACGAAGGGTATCTTCGCCTTGCGGATCTTTACCCCGAAAGGATCGTAAAAATCGACGCAAGAAAAACTCCGGAAGAGGTTTTCTGCTCCGTCATTAATAGTTTAAAAGAGAAAAAAATAATAGTTTAACGGCTTATGAGCAAACTTATCGAACAAACGAACGCCTATAAGATCGTTTCGGGCGATTTAAAAAGAGGGATGCTCTCCCATGCTTATCTGATCGTCTGTGCCGATCGCGATAAGGCGGAAGAGTATGCGAAAAGCTTCGCGAAGGCGATTCAGTGCGAAAAGGGGACGGGATGCGGCGAATGCCGCGCGTGCAGGCTGATCGACAAAAACGTTTATTCCGACTGTACCCTTTATCCCGAAAGCGGGGACAAGATCCTTGCGGGCGACGTGGACGATCTTCTCTCCCGCATTGCCTACAAACCGATCGAAAACAAAACGAGGGTTTTCCTGCTCGCACATGCGGAAAGCATGACCGCGGCGGCGCAGAACAAATTGCTGAAAACGCTGGAGGAACCGCCCGCAAACGTTTGTATCGTTCTCGTTGCGGCATCCGATTACACCATACTTCCCACCGTGAAATCCCGCGTGAAACGGCTCGATATTCCCCCCTTCGGCGACAAAGCGTTATTCGAAGGATTAAAGAGTTCTATGCCGGACGAAGAAAAACTTCGCAGGGCGATCGCTCTGTCGGGCGGAGCGGAAGGAAAAGCGGAAATATACTATGCGGGAGATAATGCGGACCGAAACGTTGCCTTATGCAAAAGGATCCTTTCGGAAATGACGCGTTCGTCCGACGTGGTGAAATACGTCGGGCTGATCGATCAGGCGGACATGAAGGGTTTTGTTGCGGCAATGCGTACGGAAGTGTTCGCGTTGCTGAAGTCCGTGATCGGCGGAAACGTTGCGGTGACCGCAAACGGGTTTACCGCGGGGGCGTTGCTCGGAATTAACGACAGGCTCGGCGAGGCGGAGAAGGCATTGAACTTCAACTCGAACGCAATGATGACGGCGGACGGAATCTTATTCGGAATTTTAGAGGAGAAACACAGATGGCAAAAGTCGTAGGCATAAAGTTCAAACATACCGGTAAAATATATTATTTCGATCCGGGAGAAGAAAATTACGAAAAGGGAAGCGGCGTGATCGTCGAAACGGCGAGAGGGGTAGAATACGGCAAGGTCGTGATGGAACCCAAGGAAGAAGCGGACGATAAGATCGTTCAGCCGCTGAAACCGATCACGAGACGGGCGACCGCGGAAGACGAAGCGAAAGTAAAGCGGAACGAGGATAAAGTTCCCGCGGCGATGAGGATCGCGGCGGAAAAAATCGAAGCGCGCGGACTGAAGATGAAACTGATCGACGCCGAATTTACTTTCGACAACAGCAAGATCATTTTCTATTTCACTGCGGCGGGAAGAATCGACTTCCGCGAACTCGTACGCGATCTTGCTACGGCTTTCCATATCCGCATCGAATTAAGGCAGGTCGGCATCCGCGACGAAGCGAGGATTTTGGGCGGCATCGCTCCCTGCGGAAGGGTTTGCTGTTGCGCGAGCTGTCTGCCCGATTTCCGTAAAGTCACCATAAAAATGGCGAAAACGCAGGGGCTTTCCCTGAACCCGACGAAAATCAGCGGGCTTTGCGGCAGACTGATGTGTTGTCTCGAATACGAAAACGCGCATTACAGCGAAACGTTCCGTCTGATGCCGAAGATCGGCAGCGAAGTGCAGACCCCGGAAGGTAAGGCGATCGTGATCTCCAATAACATGCTGAAACTTCTCGTAAAGGTCAAAATGGAAACGTCGGACGGTAGCCTTGTCTATAAAGATTTCAAACTTTCCGACGTGAAAGTAAAAAAAGCAAACAAGCTTGAGGACGTGGAAGAAACTTCTCAGGACGCGAAAGCGATGAAAGATCTTCTCGATTAAGTTCTTATCTTCCCGCGAAGGGAAAAATTTTCCTCTTTTTTGTGAAAGTTTTTCGGACATTTACCGAAAACGCTTGTCAAGCGGGAAATAATGTGTTATAATAAACAAAGATAAAATCTCAAATACGGAGAAACGGGTTTATGCTTAATAATCTTTTGGCAATGAACTGGGTCGTAATGGAAGCGATCTGCATCCCCCTCGTGGTGATCGCCGCGCTTCTGGCTCTTTTCCTTATAATCGTTATCATGATCCAGCCGAGCAATTCCAACGGTATCAGCGCTCTCGGCGGTCAGCAGGAAACTTTCTACGGAAAGAATAAAGGCAAAACACTTGAAAGCAAGTTGAGAAAACTTACGATCATCTCGATGATCGTTCTCGCTGTATTCATGTGCGCGTTCTGTGCGGTTCTTTTCCGTTCGGGCAATTTCTGAAATAAACGTGCGGGGGTTATCCCCGTGAAGAGGAGACTCGGCGCAAATCCGGTTCTCCTCTTTTCTATTTTCAGCCGAAAAAGACCGGAACCGTATCGGGTTTCGGATCTCTCCCGACTGACGACATAAACGGGTACGGAACAAAGAATGAATTTATATACGGAACTGAAAGAAAAATTTAACGACGGAATATTATCCGGAAAAGGGAAAAAAGCCGTGTTTTCTTATACGAATGCAAAATCGGCGTTCGAAAAGGAAGCGGTAGGCGATATCCTGAAACGGCTTGAAAAAGAGGGCGAAATCGTCATCGAAAAAGGGGCGATCTTTTCCGCAAAAGACGCGGGGCTGATCAAAGGTGTCCTTCGCGGCAACGAAAGGGGTTTTGCCTTTCTGATCGCAGAAGATCCTTCGGTAGGCGATTGTTTTCTTCCGAACAGGAATCTTCACGGCGCGCTCCATAAAGACGTTGTGCTGGCGCGCAAAGTTCCCTCTCAAAGGGGTTCGAACGACGAGGCGGAAGTGGTGCAGGTTCTTTCGCGAGGGGTCACGACCCTTTGCGGAACCTATTACCGGGCGAAAACCTTCGGATACGTAAGACCGGACGATAAAAACTATTTCGTGGATATCTGTATTCCGTTCAGGCACTCTCTTCATGCCGAGAACGGGGATAAAGTGTATGCCGAGATCACCTGTTTCCCCGCGCACGATAATCCGCAAGGGGAAATAAAGGAGATTATCGGCAGAAGCAACGATCTGAAAGCAGAAGAAAATTCGCTGATCAAAGGATACGGATATCGGGCGGCGTTCTTACCGAAAACAATGGCGGAAGTTGCGAAAATACCGCAGGAAGTGAGCGATAACGAACTTATAGGCAGGCTTGATCTTCGGGAGAGAAAAATCGTAACGATCGACGGCGATCACTCGCGTGACTTTGACGACGCCGTGGACGTCGAAAAAACGAAGAGCGGGCATTATATGCTCGGCGTGCACATTGCGGACGTATCGCACTATGTGAAGGTCGGCGGAGCTATCGATAAAGAAGCTTTCGATCGCGCCACCAGCGTGTATTTCCCCGACCGCGTGATCCCGATGCTCCCCGAAGAACTTTCCAACGGGATCTGCTCTTTAAACGAGGGCGTGACAAGGCTTACCCTTTCCTGTATCATGGAGATCGACGAAAAGGGGGAGATCGTAGATAAAAAAATCGCGAAGTCTGCGATTCGTTCCGCGCACCGCATGACCTATAACGAAGTGCAGGGCATGTTGGACGGGGACGAAACGTATCTTGCCCGCTATCCCGATATGAAAGAGAAGATCTTCCTCATGAAGGAATTGCAGGAAATTCTGACCGCAAGAAGAGACCGCCGCGGAAGCGTGAATCTCGACGTAAAGGAAGCGGAGATTTCGGAAGAAAACGGGAATATTTCCATTTCCCGCCGTACCGCGCCGGACGCATATAAGATCATAGAGGAGTTTATGGTGGCGGCAAACGAAGCGGTTGCGGAATATGCCTGTTTTCTCGAAGTGCCGTTTGTTTATCGCGTGCATGAAAAGCCGTTGCCGGAAAAGGCGCAGTCGTTTATCGATTTTCTTCGTCTTCTCGGCGTGAACGTCAGATGGAAGGCGGAGAATTGCCGCCCTTCCGATTTTTCTGCGGTGCTGGATAAAACGAAAGACACGCCTGCTTTTCCCGTGATCAACAAAGTGATGCTCCGTTCGATGCAGAAGGCGAAATACACGACGGAAAACCTCGGGCATTTCGGCTTGTCAAGTGAATGTTACTGTCATTTCACGTCACCGATCAGAAGGTATCCAGATCTTATGGTGCACCGTGTGATCAAGGCTCTGCTTGACGGAGAAATCGGGCAGATAAACGACTTATACGGGGTTTTGTGCGAAAAAAGCGCATTGCAGTCTTCCGAAAAGGAACGCGCTGCGGATGAGGCGGAACGCGCGGTGGACGATCTTTACAAGGCGATTTATATGAAGGATAAAGCCGGTATGGAATTCGATGCGGTGATCAGCGGCGTTACGTCTTTCGGCGTTTTTTGTGAACTCGACAACACCGTGGAAGGCTTCACCGGGCTTGAAAATCTGCCCCGCGGTAATTATAAATTCGACGAGAAAACGTTTACGTTGTCTTCCGGAAAGCACAGTTTCCGCCTCGGCGAGAAGGTGAGGATCGGCGTGCTCGGAGCGGATATCGCTACGCGGCGGGTGGATTTTATCATTTTGTCAAAAACACAGGAAAAGGGAGAGAAACATGAAGGTCATCGCAGAAAACAGAGAAGCGTACTTTGAGTATTTCGTGGAAGATAAGTTCGAAGCAGGTATTTCTCTCGACGGCGGGGAGGTCAAATCGATCCGCGCGGGAAACGTCAGTTTAAAGGACGCATATTGTTCCGTTTTCCGCGGCGAAATGTGGATCAAAGGAATGCATATCGCCGTTTACGACAAGGGCGGCAGTTTCAACGTGAAGGACAGCCGCCGGGACAGACGTCTTCTTCTGCACAAGAGCGAGATCACGAAACTGCTCGGAAAAATGCAGGAAAAAGGCTATACGGTCGTTCCGCTGAAACTTTATTATAAACAGGCTCTGATCAAAGCCGAACTCGGGCTTTGCAAAGGAAAACACACTTACGATAAAAAGCAGTCGCTGAAAGAAAAAGATCTCGATCGTTCGGCGACAAGGGAACTGAAAAATTACCGGTGAGGGAGGGGAAATGAGCGGTACGGGGATCTTTAGAAAAGTCGCGCGGTATTTTGCCGCGCCGCTTAGCGTGTTTCTTGTTTTTCTGTTTGTCGCAAAGCGGGGTGACCTTTATCCCTTCGGGTCGAAATCGATCAGCTGGTGCGATATGAATCAGCAGGTGATTCCGATTCTGTGCAATCTGAAAGATGTTTTCGACGGAAAATCGTCGTTTTTTATCAGCTATGAAAATGCGGGCGGCATGAATTTTTACGGCGTTTATATGTTCTACGTTTCAAGCCCCCTCGATATTCTTGTCGCGTTCGTCGAAAAGGAAAACATGAGCCTTTTCGTAAACGTTCTCGTTATGCTGAAAATGATCCTTGCGGGCGGGTTTTCCTTCGTGTTTTTCGAGCATAAATTCGGAGAAAAGAATTTTCTGTTAAACCTTGCGCTTTCCGTCCTGTATTCCTTTTCCGGCTACGTGCTTATGTATTTTCAGATCCTTTCCTGGCTTGATTCCGTGTACCTGTTTCCGTTGATCGTGTTCGGGTTGGAAAGAATGAAAGAAGGGAAGAGCTTTGCCTTATATACGGCGGTTTTATCGCTGAACCTGTGGTGCAGTTTTTATATCAGCTACATGGTTGTGATGTTTCTGCTTCTGTACGCGGGTGTTTCCGCGTTTATGGAAAAGGATAAGAAGTTTGCTTATAAGTTCGTTATCGGTTCATTTGTTGCGATGCTGATATCTGCCGTCGTGTATATTCCGGTGGCGATACAGTACCTGGCTTCGGCGAGAACGGGATCTGTGATCGAAAACCTTAAAAACAGCAATCTGATCACTTCCTACACTACGGCTTTGCCCACGGTGTTCTGCCTGACTTTTGTGCTTCCGTTCTTTTTCGGAAGGAAGAAGTCTCCGTTTTCATCGGTTTATGCCCTTCTTCTGATCTTTACGGCGATTCCTCTTTTTCTGGAACCCGTCAATAAAATGTGGCACACGGGGAACTATATGGCGTTTCCGTCCCGCTATGCCTTCATCACGATTTTTCTCGGTCTTATCGTGGCGGGAGAAAATATTTCCCCTCGCGATAAGGAAAGCGACGGTAAAGTTTCCGCGGGGAAAAGAGACGTCGTTTTGTCCTGTATTCTCGGGGGAGTTGCGGTGACAGCCTGCTGTTTCGTCGTGCTATGGCAGAACAATTATTTTGAAAATCATTCTCAGATTCTTACGCGTTACGTAAAATCGTTATGGGGAAACGCGGATTCGTTCAACGGCTTATTGACCGTTTATGCCGTCGTTTTGTTGTTTGCCGTCGTCGTAAGGATCCTGTATTCCTTCGGGCTTTTAAAGAAAACGTTTGTCTATATCGTTCTTCTGGTCGCGGTGTTCGGGGAATGTTCCTTCTCTTCGCGCGTATATATGGAGTCCGCTTCTCACGACGATATCTCTTATCGCGAACGATTTACGATTGCCGATAAAATCGATGACGACGAATTCTATCGGGTCGGGCTGAAAACAAAAGCGACGGACGTCAATGCGATCGGCGCGCTCGGTTATAACAGCCTCGGGCATTATACCTCGCTGACAAACGGCAGGTACATGAATATGATGAAGGCTCTCGGGTACTCGTCTTACTGGATGGAAGTCGGGCAGTACGGCGGCACGGCGTTTACCGATGCGCTTCTTTGTCAGAAATACGTTGCGGGAAGCGGTTCGTCTTCTTCGGCGGTTTACTCGGCTGCGAATTGGCATATCAGCCGGAACGAATATTCGCTGCCTCTCGGGATCGCCGTTCCGGAAGAGGGGTTGTCTGCCGATCTTTCGGGGGAACGTGCGGAGATCGTGCAATCGGTTTTCAAAGCCGTCGGCGGAAAAGAAGATCTGATCGAGATCTATCCGTTCGAAGAAGCCGACGTTTCCGGGATGACTGCCGTGAAAGCGGACGGCGTATATCGCTTTTCTGACCTTTCCTCGCGGGGAAAAATCCTTTATACCGTGCAGGTCACGGGGAAGCAACGCCTTTATTTCGATTGCTTCGATCTTTATACCACGGCGCTGAAACAGCATATCAACGATTCGTTTTCCGTCCGGGTGAACGGACTTACGGTAACGTCTTCTTATCCGACGCAAAGCAGAAACGGATTTTTGTACCTCGGCACGTTTGAAAATAGAAGGATCACCGTGGAAATCACTGTTCTGAAAGAGTTTTACGGAGCGTCTTTCTCGGTGTTCGGCGAGAAAGACGAAGTGTTAAAATCATTCGTTAACGAAGCGATAGCCGCACATTGTAAGGTGAACGCAAATAAAATCGAAGGGAAGATCACGGCGGGAGTAAACGAATATCTTCTGCTTTCCGTTCCGTATGACAAGGGATATACGGCTAAAGTGAACGGCAAGAAAGTCGAGGCGAAACGGGTGCTCGGAGATATGATCGCGGTTCCGCTTTCCGAGGGCGAAAATACGGTTTCTCTGTCGTTTCTTCCGCAAGGATTTGCGATCGGAATCACTATTTCCGTTATCGGTGTGATTTTATGGATCGTTTTTCTTGCTTTCGGAAAGAAAATAATGTATAATAGGAACGAAAGCGGTTATAGGGAGAAGGTCTCCCGCATTTGCCTGTACGGTTGTTATGGCGCGGGGGCGTGCGCTTTTCTTCTTCTCTATATTTTTCCCCTAGCAATTTTCCTTTTTTCCGCATTTTAACCGTCTGTCGGACGGATGCGGTTCCGGGTATCCCGGGCGAAAGCGGGGAGAAAACTTTTTTCCTCAAACAATAATATCTCGCCTTTAAAAAGGCGAATTTCGGGCGTGTTCCGGATTCGACTGAGCGGAAAGGGGAGGGCATAAGCATACCGTAGCGCCGTGCTACGATAAAAACGGCAAATCTAAATTTATCTGCAGACAACAACAGTCTTGCTTTCGCTGCTTAATTAGCGGCGGTGTCGCCCGCGGGTTTTCCCGTCGGTCCGCGTGTGCGGCATCATTTCAGACGGGCTACGGTTCGGGCGTTTTCGTTGCGGCGCCCCTTCGGCACTCAGTATACGTACGGAAAGTATTGTCGGCTTGCAGATTGTGCTTTCAGGAGATAAAAAGTTCAAGCTAAGTATGTAGAAATCCCTTCGATTTGCGTTCAACACAGGAGTTCGACTCTCCTCACGTCCACCAATGGGAACCGCGGTCGCACCCGTGGTTCCTTTTCATTTGTGTAAAAGGCGTTGCCGGGATAATCGTTAAGACAAAAGTCGCGGAAAAGAAAATTTCTTACGATTGGCTTACGAAACCCCGTCAAAACGGAAAGTTTGTAAAGAAAACTAAATAATATCGATTTAAGGCGATAGAACGTTGATTCTACCGCCTTTTCGTTTATGTATTAAATTAAGAATAATTATTTTCCAATAAGCAATGGTGTACAATCAAATCCTTTAGCTAATAACTTTTTAATTACTTCTACGGTCAGGTATTTTGCATATGTAGAACGACTATCTTCGCCAAAGTCTTTTAGATAGCCGATTAAATAATGAATTTTATGACTTCCTTGAAAGTATTCTTTAAATTCGGTCTTATCGATGGGTATTTTTATGCCATTCTTATATTTTGATTCAATCGTTGCATAATATTTTTCTAAAAAATCATCTCTGTTTGCAGATGCAAGCATTTGTTGCAGATAGGATGCGGATGTAATGACTTGATTAGATACATCTCTTGCTCCTGTTCCATTAAACGAGTCTTTGTTGTGCATCAAGAAAATTTGGTCATCGCTAAAAATTATTATGTCCGCAATCTCTACGTTGTTAATCAGAGCGGTGTGAGCCACAATATACTTTTCTTCTCCTTTTATTGCATTATTATAGTCCTCTTCCGTAGAAAAATCTCTTATTAGACCGAAGTTTGAAGTATAAGTATTGCGCTTTCCCAATTGTTGATTGAATAGCTCTTTAAATTCGACATCTAAAATATCACTAAATTTTGAATCAAAGACATACCACTGCCCATTGAACAAATAGCAAGGTTGTTGTTTTTCGCCAAACTCGACAAAACCTTGTATAGCATCAAAAATTGAAATTGGATATAAGCTCATGTTTCCAGCATTATCCACAGTTGAAATTGTCCAATTTTTAAGCATTTTATTGAATGTGGACTTGTTTTTGTTTTTAAGTAAAGCAATAACATCTAAAAAAGTAATAGCATTTTCGCTTTCGGTTAAGGTTTCATCTGTTTGTCCATCTTTGATTATATATTTGATAGTGTAAAATATTTTGTGTAAACACTCTCTGAAAAAAAGACAAGAGAGTTAAAAGATAGTGTAAAATATTTTGTGTAAACACTCTCTGAAAAAAAGACAAGAGAGTTAAAACCTTGTATAATGTTAAATAACCAAAAAAACAACAAACACAAGGAATAACTCTCTTATGTC
>CABUWK010000011.1 GCA_902495325.1 uncultured Acidiphilium sp. | reverse complement strand
TTAAAGTCGCTAAACGTAATGCTTATGGCTTCCGAAATCTTGATTTCTTCTTCGCTTATATTCGCTTTCTTTCCATTCCTCGTTCTTCACCTATACACCAATATTTATGAAGAACCAAAATTCTCCACATTTTTCCGGGAGAGAAACCCTTTATGCGGATGCCGGCGGACGCGCTACCGGACGCCGTGAAAAAGGCGATCGGAAATTTCCGGTCGCCTTTTGCTTTTAGTCTATTTTGAAAGGTTAAATTTTCGTATTGCCGCCTTTCAGCACAACGTCGTGATAACCGCCTTCCACGATACTTGTGGGAGAAACAAGGGTAAGTTTCGCGTTTTCCTGAAGATCGCGGATGTTCGTAACGCCGCAGTTGCACATGGTGGATTTCACTTTGTAAAGTGTTTTTTCCACGTTATCGTGCAGAGAACCCGCATACGTCACGTAGGAATCGACGCCCTCTTCGAAGGAAAGTTTGTTCTTTCCGCCGAGGTCGTAACGCTGCCAGTTTCTCGCTCGATTGCTTCCCTCGCCCCAATACTCTTTCACGTAAGTTCCGTTGATGTTGAGTTTCTGCGTCGGGCTTTCGTCGAAACGAGCGAAATATCTGCCGAGCATCACGAAATCCGCACCCATGGCGAGCGCAAGCGTGATATGGTAATCGTGCACGATGCCGCCGTCCGAACAAATGGGAATGTAAATACCCGTCTTTTTATAATATTCGTCTCTCGCCGCGGCAACTTCGATCACCGCCGTCGCCTGCCCTCTGCCGATGCCTTTCGTCTCTCTCGTAATGCAGATAGAGCCGCCGCCGATACCGACCTTGATAAAGTCCGCACCCGCTTCCGCAAGGAAGTTGAACCCGTCGCGATCGACAACGTTGCCCGCGCCGACCTTCACTTTATCGCCGTATTTTGCGCGGATAAAGTCGATGGTGCGCTTCTGCCAGCAGGTATAGCCTTCGGAAGAATCGATACACAGAACGTCCGCTCCCGCTTCGATCAGAGCGGGAACTCTCTTTTCGTAGTCGAGCGTGTTGATACCCGCGCCGACCATATATCTCTTTTCTTCGTCGAGAATTTCTCTCGGATTGTCCTTATGTTCCGCATAGTCCTTGCGGAAAACGAAATACATCAGGTGTCCGTTTTTATCGATAATGGGAAGAGAATTCAGTTTGTGTTCCCAGATGATGTCGTTCGCTTCTTTCAGCGTCGTTTCGGCGGGAGCGGTGATCATTTTTTCGATCGGCGTCATGAATTCTTTCACGGGGGTGGAAATATCCATTCTGCTCACGCGGTAATCGCGGCTTGTCACGATACCGAGAAGCTTCCCGTCGCACTTGCCGTTATCCGTGATGGCGATGGTGGAAAAACCGTTCGCCTCTTTTAAATCGAGAACGTCGGAAAGAAGATTGTCGGGCGTGAGGTTGGACGCGCTCACGACAAATCCCGCTTTGTAATTTTTTACCTTCGCGACCATTCTCGCCTCGTCTTCGATAGACTGAGAACCGTAAATAAAGCTCATGCCGCCCTCTTTTGCAAGCGCGATCGCGAGCGTGTCGTTGGAAACCGACTGCATGATCGCCGAGATCATGGGGATGTTGAGTTTCATCGGCGTTTCGCCCTTTTTATATTTGCATAAAGGGGTGGAAAGATCGACGTTTGCGGGTATGCAATCGGGCGAAGTATACCCGGGGATCAGAAGATACTCGCTGAAAGTATGACAGGGTTCGTTAAAATAATGCGCCATCGGATTCTCCTTTGTTATTTCGGCAGGCGGCTTCGGTTTTTCCGAAAAAGAAAAGCGCTTTTGTCGCGTCCGTATTTTCTTGTTATTAACATAGTATTATATAGGAAAAACGCTCCGATTGCAAGCATTTTCGGCGCGTTTTTCATATTTTGCCTATTTTTGCGTAATTCGCGCTTTTTACGGCAGGTTCCGTTTATTTCCGGGACAGATATTCGTCTATCGCTTTCGCGGCGCGTTTTCCCGCGCCCATCGCTAAGATAACCGTGGCGGCGCCCGTTACGGCGTCTCCGCCGGCAAACACGCCCTCGCGTTCCGTCACGCCCCTTTCGTCCGCCACGATACAACCGCGGCGATCGACGGAAAGCCCCTTCGTCGTGGAGGAGATCAGCGGATTCGGAGAAGTTCCGAGTGCCATGATCACGCCGTCCGCCGCGATCCGAAATTCCGATCCCGGGATCTCTTCCGGTTTTCTTCTGCCGGACGCGTCCGGTTCGCCAAGGCGCATCTTCACGCACTCAAGAGCGACTACATTGTCGTTTTCGTCCGCAACGATCCCGACCGGATTGGTCAGAAGATCGAAGATCACGCCCTCTTCCTCGGCGTGGTGAACTTCTTCCTTTCTCGCCGGAAGCTCTTCCCTGCTTCTGCGATAAACGATATGCGTTTCCGCGCCTAAGCGGAGCGCCGTTCTCGCCGCGTCCATCGCGACGTTTCCGCCGCCTACCACGGCGATCTTCTTCCCCTTATAAATGGGGGTATCGGCTTCGTCGGAATACGCTTTCATCAGATTGTTTCTCGTTAAATACTCGTTTGCGGAAAACACGCCGTTGGCGTTTTCTCCGGGAATACCCATAAATTTCGGCAAGCCCGCGCCCGAACCGACGAACACGGCTTCGAATCCCTCTTCGGAGAAAAGCTCGTCGATCGTGACCGTTTTTCCGATCACGACGTCCGTTTCGATCTTCACGCCGAGCGCTTTCAGCCCCTCGATCTCCTTTCCCACGATCTTATCTTTCGGAAGACGAAATTCGGGGATCCCGTATACGAGCACCCCGCCCGCTTTGTGCAAAGCCTCGAACACGGTAACTTCGTATCCCAGTTTCGCAAGATCGCCCGCGCAGGTCAGCCCGGAAGGCCCCGAACCGATCACCGCGACCTTCTTCCCCTTCGGCGAAGAGGAAACCGTATGGCGAATTCCCTTTTCCAGGGCGCGGTCGGCGACGAAACGCTCCAATTTTCCGATCGCGATCGCTTCGCCTTTGATCCCGCGCACGCACTTTCCTTCGCACTGGCTCTCCTGCGGGCAGACCCTTCCGCACACGGCGGGAAGAGAAGAACTCCGCCCGATCGTTTCGTATGCACCGTCGAAATCTCCCTCTTTTACCTTGGCGATAAACTCGGGGATCGAAATGCCGACGGGGCACCCTTCCACGCATTTCGCGTTTTTACAGTGAAGGCATCTCTGCGCTTCCGCAACCGCTTCTTCTTCGTTATATCCGTAGCAGACTTCTTCGAAATTTTTCGCGCGCGCCCCGGCTTCCTGCTCCCTTACGGGAACTCTGCGATTCATATCCATACCCTTTTTCTCCTCATTCGTTACCGCACATACCGCATCCGCCGTGATGGGTATCGCCTTCTTTTGCCTTCAGAAGCGCTCTGCCTTCTTCCGTTTTATACAGGCGCTGCCGTTTCATCGTCTCGTCGAAATCGACGAGATGCCCGTCGAATTCCGGACCGTCCACACAGGCAAACTTTACCTTTCCGCCCACCGTCAGGCGGCACGCGCCGCACATTCCCGTTCCGTCCACCATGATGGGATTCATGCTGACAACGGTCGGGATATTCAGTTCTTTGGTCAAAAGGCAGGTGAATTTCATCATGATAACGGGACCTATCGCCACGCAAAGGTCGTAACGGTTCCCTTCCGAAACAAGCTTTTTCAAAGCGTCCGTCACCATGCCTTTCATTCCTTTCGAACCGTCATCCGTCGCGATAATCAACTTATCGGCAACCTTTTTCATTTCTTTTTCTAAAATTACGAGAGACGCCGTTTTCGCCCCGACGATCGCGTCCGCTTTGATCCCGCGCTCGGAAAGCCATTTCAACTGCGGATATACGGGTGCCGTGCCCACGCCGCCCGCGACGAACACGATCTTCTTTTTCTTCAGTTCTTCCACCGGCGTTTCCGTCAGTTCGGAAGGTTTGCCGAGAGGACCGACGAAATCGGTGAGGAAATCCCCTTCGCGCAGTTTCCCCATTTTATAAGTAGACGCGCCTATCTCCTGCACGACGATCGTCACCGTGCCGCGGGTGCGGTCGTAGTCGCAGATCGTAAGGGGAATGCGCTCTCCCTCTTCTCCCGTGCGGCAGATCACGAACTGCCCGGGCAGGCAGGATCGCGCCACCCGCGGACAGAAAATATCCATTAAAAAAATCGTGTCGGTCAGTCTTTCGTATCGTTTGATTTCAAACATATTTCTCCTTTGCAAGCTTAGCATCCGCTGTTCATTTTGGTATATTTTCGTCGGTTTATCGGCTTATAGCCCGCTATAATTTTCGATAAACCGCTCTTTCCGTTTTTATCCGAGACGCGTTTCTTCCGCGGATTTTCCGAACAGCGAATCGCTGTGACGGGAAAAATCAAGCAGCGAAAGACATTCGTTCACATCGTCTCTCGTAAGCCCTTCGATATCCGCAATCTTTTTCGCGGGGTCGAACAGGTTGTCCGTAAAAAGCAGGTATTTGCCGTAAAGCATCATCTGCGAAGCGGTGCTCTCTTCGCCGAAGGCAAAGGAACTTAAGATCTGCGCCTTTCCCCGTTCGAATTCTTCCGCGGTGATCCCGCCCCGTTTCACGGCGGCAAGCACGTCCAGAATTTCGGCGTACGCCTTTTCCCCGCTCTCGCTGTTCAAGCCCGCATACACGGCAAAAGTGCCCACGCCGCGATAGCACGACGGATAGGAATAAACGGTATAGCACAGCCCGAGCTCTTCCCTTACTTTCCGGAACAGACGGCTGCTCATGCCGCCGCCGATCACGAAATTAAGAAGGGAGAACGCATCCTGCGAAGGGCTTCCGAACGGTAGCCCGCGGAAAGCGAGGGCGATATGCAGCTGCTCGATATCCTTGTTTTTGCGGATGACCTTTCCCGTGTTTTCCTTTTGCGCGAAAGAGGGCAATTCCGTGCGGTTCCCGCGGACAAAGGGAACAAAATACCGTTCCGTCAGTTCTTCCGCCTGTTCGAACGTCACGTTGCCCGCAAAAGAAACAACCACGTTATCCGCGTTGTAATAGCGGTCGAGATAAGAAAGAATGTCTTTCTTCGTGAAGGAACGCACGTTTTCCTGCGGACCGAGGATGGTTCTGCCAAGCCCTTCTTTTCCGAAATAGATTTCGGAAAGCTGATCGAGGCAGACGTCTTCCGGGGTGTCGGCAGACATATTGATCTCCTCGATCACCACGCCTTTTTCCCGTTTCAGCTCCTCTTCCGGGTACTGCGAATGCAGAAAAAGGTCGGACAAAAGCTCGAACGATCTGGAAAGAGCGGGCACCGTGGATTTCACGTAATAACAGGTCATTTCCTTGGACGTGAACGCGTTTACCTGCGAACCGATCCCTTCGAACGCGTCGGAAAGGCCGAACGCGGAAAGCGTTTCCGTCCCTTTGAAATTCACGTGTTCGATAAAATGGGAAATCCCGTTCGTCTCCGCCGTTTCGAGCCGGCTGCCCGCCCCGACAAGGATCCCCGCACTGACGGACATCATGCTTTCCATCGTGTTCACCACGAGCCTGAGCCCGTTTTCGTATCGTTTTGTTTTCGTCATAAGTCTCCCCGCGCTTTTCCGCCGTTTATCCGGAATGGGTTTCTCCGAGAGCTTCCGTCACGGTGACGGCGCGCAAACCGATCTTTCGGTAATATTCGAGAATATCCGGCAACGCCTCGAGGGTGTGGGCTTTGGGGTGCATCAGCACGAAATCGCCCGCCGCGATATTCTGCGTAGCTCTATTATACACCTTTCGCTTGCTTTTGTCACGCCAATCGACGGTATCTTTCGACCATAAGATCGTTTTATATCCGAGTTTTTCCGCAACTTTCAGCGTCGTGACCGAATAAGAGCCGGAAGGCGGCGCAAACAACCGCGTTTTTACCCCCGTCGCCTGCTTTACGACCGTTTCGGTAAAAAGGATCTCGTCCGAATTTCCCTTTTCGCCGAGTTTCTTGTGGTCTTTATGGAAAAAGCCGTGATTTGCGATCTCGTGTCCCTCTTCCGTCATGCGGACGAGAAGATCGGTATGGTCGTCCGCCCAGCAACCGCCCACGAAAAACGTGACCTTCGCCCCGTAGCGACTCAGCGTATCGAGAAAAGCGGGCAGAAGATCCGCCCCCTCGTACACATTGATCATCAGCGCGACCCCGTCTCCGCCGCGATCGCCGGAATAAACGGGGCTGTAACTCTCTCCGCCGGAAAGACGGACCGTCTTTTCCGGGATCAGGCACACCCCCGCAACCGCACAGAACACCGCGAACAGGATCACGGCAGTCAGCGCGTTCAATCTCCCAAATTTTATTTTTTTCAATTCGCGTCACCTCTATACAGTATATTTGAAAAAATCGCCGCGTAGTATCAAAAATACCGTCATAGAGACACAAAATTTTTAAATTTGCCGTTTATCGGCTTATAGGGGCACTAATTATCGCAAAAAAACGCAACTCTACCGTAGGTAGAGTAAAATAAAGCAACTCTACCGCGGCATTCCTTCACTTTCTACTCCGTTTTTGCAGAAGTAGGTAGTAATTCCGGCTGTCTTATGCTATACTGAAAACATAAATCAAGGCGGATTTTCATCTTACGTTCCCTGCGGATAACCGCAGGGGATCGTGCCTGAAGCGCGATCTCTGCAGACGGGCAAATATACCCGCGCCCGTCATTCGTCCGATTTCGCTTTATTCCCCCAAGGAGAGAACACCATGTCTTATATTTTAAGTTGCTGCTCCACGGCAGACCTCACCAAAGAACATTTCAAAAAACGCGACATTCACTACGTCTGTTTTCATTACTCCGTAAACGGCGTCGCCTATCCGGACGACCTCGGACAGACGATGAGTTACGCAGAATTTTATAAACACATCCGCGAAAATGCCGACACGAAAACGTGGCAGGTAAACGCCGACGAATACGAACAATATTTCGAAAGCTTTTTAAAGGAAGGAAAAGATATCGTTCACCTTACCCTGTCCTCCGGCATTTCCGGCTCTTACAACTCCGCGCTGATCGCGAAAAACGTTTTGCTGGAAAAATATCCCGACAGGAAAATATACGTGATCGATTCCCTTGCCGCGTCGTCCGGATACGGACTTCTCATGGACAAACTCGCAGATCTGCGCGACATGGGATATTCTGCCGATCAGCTTGCCGCATGGGCGGAAACCAATAAACTGAAAGTACATCACTGGTTTTATTCCACCGATCTTACCTATTATGTAAAAGGCGGAAGAGTTTCGAAAGTAGCAGGGTGGGTCGGAACGATCCTCAAGCTCTGTCCTCTTTTAAACTGCAGCAAAGAAGGAAAACTGGTCCCCCGCCAGAAACTGCGCGGCAGAGCAAGGGCATTGGAAGAAACCCGCAAAAAAATGGAAGAATTTGCGGAAGACGGTCTCGATTATTCCGGCAAGTGTTATATCTGCCATTCCGATTGCCTCGAAGAAGCCGAAAAACTGAAGGCGGAAGTCGAACAGACTTTCCCGAAGCTGAACGGCGAAGTGGAAATTTACTCGATCGGAACGACGATCGGTTGTCACACCGGCGTGGGGACGATCGCTCTCTTCTTCTGGGGCGAAGAGAGAAAAAACTGATCCCGGAGCCTTTCGTTTTGCATTGCGGGATCAGCCCTTTCCCAGCAGAAGAAACCGGGATCGATCCGGCAGGTTGCCGGATCTTATAAACAGCCCCTTTTTTATTACGCTCATTCCCTCCACAGGCATTGCCGGAAAAGCCGCTACCGACCGAAGTCGGAAGCGGCTTTTTCTTTTTATGCCAAAGCTCGGCATTCGTTATCTTAGCGACAGCGAATGCCGAGCCTGTGATTTCACGCTGTCCGGTTTGCGACGGCAGGCGGAAAGTTCCCGCAAAAAGCCGGCGCGGCGAAGATCAGTTAATATGATCTTTTGCTTTTAAACGGTTCAATGCGCGGGCGATCTTCACTTCCGCCGACAACACGTTGAACCGGCTTTCCTTTCTCGCGATCTCGTCCTTCGCCTCTTTCAGGGCGTTTTTCGCCCACGCCTCGTTCACGTCCTTCGCGTTTTCGCACGATTCCACGAGCATCAGAACCTTTCCTTTTTCGATCTTTACGATCCCGGAAGAAACAAACGCCACCGTTTTCTCCCCGTTCGCCGTGATCTCGGCAATACCGGGAACAACGGCGATCACCGCATTGCAGTGATTCGCAAGGATCCCGTACTGCCCGTCCGCCGAAGGAACGATCAGCGAGGAACACTCCCCGTCGAAAAAGGCTTTGTCGGCGGCGAGCAATTTCAAAGAAAAGTCCGCCATATCATTCGCCGCCCTTCATCGCTTCCGCTTTTTTATACACGTCCGCGATCGTGCCGACGTTATAAAACGCGTTTTCGGGCAGATCGTCCACTTCGCCGTTCACGATCTTTTCAAAGCCATCGATCGTATCTTCCAGAGACACGTAAACCCCTTTCAGCCCCGAAAAACGTTCGGCAACGTGCGTGGGTTGCGCCAGGAATTTCTGAATTTTTCTCGCGCGGTAAACGCTTGCTTTGTCTTCTTCGGAAAGCTCTTCCATACCGAGAATGGCGATGATATCCTGCAACTCCTTATATTTTTCAAGCGTTTCCTTTACGCGCATCGCAACGCGGTAATGCCGTTCGCCCACCACGTCCGCCTCGAGATTTCTCGAAGAAGATTCGAGGGGATCCACGGCGGGATAAATACCCTGCTCCGCGATTTTACGGGAAAGAACGGTCGTCGCGTCGAGATGGGAGAAAGTAGTCGCGGGGGCGGGATCGGTCAGATCGTCCGCGGGAACGTAAACGGCCTGAACGGAAGTGATCGATCCGTTTTCAGTCGAGGCGATCCTCTCTTCGAGTTTTCCCATTTCCTCCGCCAGCGTGGGTTGATACCCGACGGCGGAAGGCATTCTGCCGAGGAGTGCGGAAACTTCGCTGCCCGCCTGCACGTAACGGAAAATATTATCGATAAACAGGAGAACGTCTTTGTGTTCGCTGTCGCGGAAATGTTCCGCCATCGTAAGCCCGGAAAACGCCACGCGCATTCTCACGCCGGGCGCTTCGTTCATCTGCCCGAACACGAGCGCCGTTTTATCGAAAACGCCGCTCTCTTTCATCTCGCCGTAAAGCTCGTTTCCCTCTCTCGAACGTTCTCCGACGCCCGTAAACACGGAATATCCGCCGCGCTTCATCGCCACGTTGTGGATCAGTTCCTGGATCAGAACCGTTTTCCCGACGCCCGCGCCGCCGAACAGACCGATCTTGCCCCCTTTTGCGTAAGGAGCGAGAAGGTCTATCACTTTGATCCCCGTTTCAAGGATCTCCGCCGAAGGAGACTGCGAAACGAAATCGGGAGCTTTGCGGTGAATGCCCGCCCGCGGAACGCTTTCGGGAAGAGGTTCGCCGCCGTCGATCGGTTCGCCGAACACGTTGAACATTCTTCCCAAAACGGCTTTTCCTACGGGAACGGTGATCCCTTCGTCGATCGCTTCGGCTGCCTGCCCGACGAAAAGCCCTTCGCTTTCGGAAAGCATGATCGCCCGGACGGTATTTTTCGTCGCGTGCGCCGCGACTTCGGCATAGCGCACAATTCCTTCCGCCTCGATTTTCAGGGCGGCGTTTATTTTCGGCAACGTTCCGTCATCGAACGTGACCTCGATTACGGAACCGTTGATCTTCGTTATTCTACCCGTCATTTCTTTTACTCCGTTGAAATTTCGCGCCGGAAGAGATCTCCGTGATCTCCGTCGTGATCTCGTTCTGTCTCGCGTGATCGTATTCCCTCTGCAGTCTCGAAAGGATCTCTCCCGCGTTGTCGCTTGCCGATTTCATGGCGGAAAGTCTTTCGTTCTGCTCCGCGCAATAACTGTCCACAAGCGCGCTGTAAACATAGCCGCAGATATAACTCGGCACCAGGTTATCCAGCACCACTTCCCGCGAGGGCACGAATTCGTACTCTTCCTTCGCCTTTTCTTCCGCAAATTCCGCGGAGTGAAAGGGCAGAACTCTCGTGGACTTGATCTTTGTGCCGCCGTCCGCCATATCCGTATATAAAAGGAAAAGTTTCGAAAAATCTCCCGCGATATACCCGTCGAGAAGACGACTCGCGATCCTGCGCGCCACGGCGAGCGTCGGTCGGAGAGCCTCGAACGTAAAGTCCTTCACCACATTGTAACCTTTCGCCGAGAGATATTCCCTCCCGAGATCTCCTACGACGAAAAGTTTCGATTTTTCATGCTTTTTCAGCTCCGCTTCCGCTTTTTTTATCACGTTGTGGTTATAGGCGCCCGCCATGCCTTTGTCCGCGGTGATCACGAGATACCCGTAGGTCGCGTTTTTCAGGTGATCGTTTTCCGGGTAGAAATATTTGCTTTCGAAATGTTCCACCGTTTTGAACACCGACTTGATCTCCTTGCGGATCCCGTAAAAATAGGGAGCGGTTTTTTCAAGCTCTTCCTTCGCTTTTTTTACTTTGGCGGACGATATGAGGTAAAGGGCGTTCGTGATTTTTCTCGTTTCCGCAACGCCCCTGATCCTGTTTTTCACTTCCGTGATCTCAGACATCTTGTTCCTCTCCGAACGCCTTCGCCGCCGAAACGATGCGATCGCGATCGTCGTCCGAAAGGGTTTTGCCCCGTTCGATGTTCGAGATCACGTCGGGATGACTTTCGGCAAAATAAGGCAGAAATGCCGCAAAGAAAGAGCGGATCTTCTTTTCTTCCCATCCCGCCGTAATGCGGGAGAGAGAGACGACGAGGATCGCGATCTCTTCCCATTCCCGATAAGGTTTCCCCACGGGCTGGACCAGAATTCCGGTCAATGCCTTACCGAATTCGAACTGTTCCTTCACAGAGTCGTCGAGATCGCCCGAAAACCGCGCGAACGTTTTCATTTCGCGATACTGTGCGAGTTCGAGACGGAGCGATCCGACTGCCTTTTTCATCGCTCTGGTCTGCGCGCTTCCGCCCACGCGGGAGACGGAAAGTCCTACGTTCACCGCAGGGCGTTGCCCGGACAGGAACAGCTCGCTCTCCAGAAACAACTGCCCGTCGGTGATGGAGATCACATTGGTCGGAATGTACGCCGAAATGTCTCCCCCGAGCGTTTCCACCACGGGAAGAGCGGTCATGCTGCCGCCCCCTTTTTCTTCGCTTAAATGCGCCGACCGCTCGAGCAGTCTCGAATGCAGATAGAAAATATCGCCCGGATACGCTTCTCTTCCCGGACTTCTGCCGAGAAGAAGAGACAGCGTTCTGTACGCCACGGCATGCTTGGAAAGATCGTCGTACACGACGAGCACATCCTTTCCGCCGTACATGAAATATTCTGCGATCGCGCAGGCGGAAAAGGGGGCGATATATTGCAGGGGCGCAGAGTCGGACGCGGACGAAAACACCACCGTCGTATAGGAAAGGGCGTCGTTCTCTTCCAGCGTTTTCACAAGGCGTTTCACCGTGCTCGCCTTCTGCCCGATCGCACAGTATACGCAGAGCACGTCCTTTCCTTTCTGGTTGAGGATCGTGTCCAGCGCGACGCTCGTTTTGCCCGTGGAACGGTCGCCGATGATCAGTTCTCTCTGTCCTTTCCCGATCGGGAACATGGAATCGATCGTCAGGATCCCCGTTTTCAAAGGTTCGTTCACGGGGCTTCTGTCCAGTATCGCGGGCGCGGGGCGTTCGACCGGCATATATTTATCCGCCGCAATGCAGCCTTTCCCGTCCACCGGTTCGCCGAGGGCGTTCACTACCCTTCCGATCGTTTCGGCAGATACGGCAACGCCCGCCGTTTTGCCCGTTTTATAAACCTTGCTGCCCGCAACGGTATTTTCGTCGTCGAAAAGGATACAGCCCGTTTCGCTTTCGCTAAGGTCGAGCGCAAGCCCTTTTTCACCCCCTTCGAACAGGAGGATCTCGCCGTACTTCACCCCCGTAAGCCCCAACACTCTCGCCACGCCGTCCGCAACCGAACAAACGGTTCCGACCTCGCGCGGGGAAACTTTCGGTTTCCACGTTTCGATGGCTTCCTTTACGAGCGAAAGATAATTTCCGCTTTTTTTGTCTACTTTGTCTACCCGCTCTTTTAAGTTCCGGATCAACCCTTCCGGCGTGTTGTCGTAAACTTCGTTCATCGCTTTTAAAACGAAGCCTTTCTTCACGCTTTCGTCTTTGACCCATACGATCTCCGGCTTAACGCCGAGTTTCTTCCCGAGAAAGGCAGAAAGTTTCGCCTTCTCGTCGTCTGTCGGTTCGATTGCGGAGATAAACTCGGCTATAACACGATTATCCGTCATTTTTCATATTCTCCGCCAAAAACCCGTCAACCGAACACACCGCGGAGATCTTCTCTCCCGCAGCTTTCGCGATCACGGCGGAAAGTTCTTCCTTCGCCTGATCTTCGGCTTTCGCTTTCATCTCTTCCGCTTTTAAATTCGCCTTTTTCAGAATTGCGGCAGACTCTTCTTCGGCGGCTTTGATGATCCGTTCGCTTTCGGCGCGCGCATCCGCGATCGCCGTGCGTTTCTTGGTTAAAATCTCCTCGTCGGCTTTTCCGAGCAGTTCGTCGTAAGTCGCTTTTTTCCGATCCGCGGCTTCTATTTTCGCTTTCGCTTCCGCATCCTGTTCTTCGTAATATTGTCTGCGCTTATCCATAAACTTCTTTACGGGGCTGTACAGAAGGAAATACAGGATCAGAAAGAGGATCGCAAGGTTTAAAAGATGCAACAGGATCTGCCGCCAGTCGATATTCAGCGGGATCCCGCTTAAAAGATCATACGCTCCCATGTTTTCACCTTACAGAACGAAGATAATAAGGATGGCAACGATCAACGCATAAATGATCGCCGTTTCGATGAATACGAGCCCGAGCATCATGCCCGAACGGATCTGAGACGTAGCTTCCGGCTGACGTGCGATCGCCTCGTTGGATTTTCCGATCGCGATACCCATCGCAAGCGCGCCGAGCGCCGCCGCAAGCCCGACCGCGATACCCGCCGCAATCGCTTTGCTGCCCGTAGAATCGCTCTTCGCGTTTTCCGCACTCGTCTCTTCCGCGGCATTCTCTTCCGCCTGTACGGCAACCGCCGTGCCGTCTTCTGCCTGCGCCGTGATTTCCACGCCGTTTTTTTCCGCGGCATACGCTTTCTTTTCCGCATGTGCCGAAAGAACGGGGAACGCGGCAAAACAAATCAGCGCGAGCGCGCATACGACAACGGAAACTTTTTTCATGATTTTAAACATTTTCGATTACCTCTTTCTTTGATTTTCTGATTTTTCTGCCTCCTTCTTTTTTCTCGGATACTTCGCCGTAGAAAAGAGAGGTAAGCATGGTTAATACGTAAGCCTGAATGAGTGCGTGCAACAACGTGAACATCACGCCGACCACGACGGGAAGCACAAACGAGAGTGCCGAATAGTAATACACGAGTTCCGTTACGAGCGCGCCCGATAAAAGCGCGCCGAACAGACGGAAGCTCATCGAGATCGGCAGGGAGAAATCCTTGAGCGTTCTCCCTACGCCCTTAAACCCGTTCGAAACGATTCCGCCGCCTAAAATCACGAGATAGGATAAACACCCGATCGTGATCGCGCCGTTGATATCCGCAAGGGGCGCGGGCATCGCGACCGAACGCCCCGCCGTCGTGACGACCTGTAAACCGAGGAGTTCGAACAGCGTGCCGGTAAAGATATACGCCGCGGCGGTAAAGATATACGCGCCGAGGAACTTATTTCTCTTCGGGCTCGATCCCTTCGCCATACCGTCGAACATGCCGACGGCGGTTTCGAGAACAAGCTGAAACCTCCCGGGCAAATAAGAAAATTTCGGAATAACGAAAACTCTTACAGCCAGGGAAAACACGAACAGGATCCCGGTCACCGTGAATGCCGAGATCAACCCGGGGTTCACGTCGATAAGACCGAACAGAGAGATCCTGTTCGTTTCGTGCAACACCTCGTCCCGCATTGCCTCGTTGATGCTCTCTCCGCTTTGCTTGTCCGGGATCAGGAAAATCCCGACCAGAAGCAGGGCGATCACCGCGAGCGTTACCGCGAGAACGATACCCTTTTTCTTTTTCATATTTCACCTTTTGTTTCCGCTTCCGGTTGTCCGTCCGCGGAAAGTTCATTCCGTTCCGTCTTTCCGGAAGGCTTGTTTGCGATTTCTTTTTTCTCTTTTCCGATAAACGCCAGAGACGCCGTGAACGTCAGAGCCGCGGAAAACAGGATCGTACGATCCCCGAAAACTTTTTGCAGAAGATATCCCGCGCCCGCGCCGATCGCAAAGAACAGCACAACCGCGAGGTACAATCCGCTTTTTTTCAGCTCCGCCTTGTCTTTTTTCGCGATCGACGTAACGAACGCGCCCGACATTTTTACGATATTTCCGATACACATCGTGCTCGCGAAATCATTGCCGTAAATTTTGTTGAAAGTTAAAACCTGCATGGCGCAGGAAAACGACACGAGGACATTTGCGTACACGTTCGCGCTTTGCGGCATAAACCCGACCGCAAACAAAACCGCCGTTTCCGTGAGAAGCACCGTCTGTTTCCAGAAAAGAAATCTTCCCTTTTCCGAAACGAAAAACAACACCTTCGCCAGAATCACCCCGAGAGCGAACGAAACAACGGGGATCAGGTATTTCAGCGCGCCCCGCATATTTCCTTCCACGAGATCCACGCTTAAAAATACGATATTGCCCGTCTGCGCGTTTGCAAACACGCCGTCGCGGCAAAAATACGAATATGCGTCCTGCAATCCGCCCGATAAAATGATAAATACGAGCATCAGAAAAGATTGCGAAATTTCGTTTTTGGTCTTTTTCATAAAAACATCCTTGACTTATTGCACGCGATCTATTATAATATTTTTTGTGGTCATCTGTAAAATGTATATTTACAATACTTGCAATATCAATTTGATATGGCATAAGCCCGGGAACGCCCGGATTTTCCGATCGCGGAATAACCGGTTATTTGCGATATGAACGTTAATTTCGAAAACTATAAAATATTTTATTTCGTTGCGAAATACGGAAACATCACCGCCGCGGCGGAAGCTCTGTTTTCCGAGCAACCGAACGTCACGCGGGCGATCAAAAATCTGGAAAGAGATCTCGGCTGCGTGCTTTTCACCCGCTCCAACAAAGGAGTAACGCTCACCCCGGAAGGGGAAAAACTTTATCGCAGGGTCTCCATCGCCTACGAGCAGATCGCCGCCGCCGAAGAAGAACTCTCTTTATATAAAGGATTGGACGAAGGGATCGTACGGATCGGCGTTTCGGAAACCGCCCTGCATGAAGTTCTTCTCTCCGCCCTTGTGAAATACCACGCGCTTTACCCGAAAATACGGTTCAGCCTGACCAATCTGACAAACATTCAGGCAATTGCCGCCGTAAGAAATCAGGCGGTCGATTTCGCTCTCATCGCAACTCCTTTCGATCTCGACAAGCCTTTGAAAGCCGTAACGGTCAGAAGTTTTCAGGACATTGTGGTATGCGGCGCGAGATATAAATATCTCACGAGCGAAAAAGTAAGCCTGAAAGAACTTACGAAACACTGTATCATCAGTCTGAACAAAACGACGAAAACGTATGAATATTACAGCGGAATTTTCCGTTCGCACGGACTTTCTTTCGACCCGGATATCGAAGTTTCCACCTCTAACCAGATCCTGCCTATCGTAAAAAGCAATCTCGGCATCGGGCTGATGCCCGAATCGTTCGCAGAACAGGAACTCGCTTCCGGCGACGTGTTCCGGCTGATCACGGAAGAACCTTTTCCTTCCCGCGAAGTATGCCTGATCAAGCGGACGGATTCTTCCCCTTCCGGCGCGGCGAAAGAATTCGAAAAGATACTGAAAAACTGATCCCGGTCAGAACAACAACTCAAAAATTGCCGGATGATCAACCTATAGCCTGATTTTCAGAAAAAAATTAAATGAGGGATATCATGAAAGTTTTACTGTTTAACGGAAGTTCAAAACCGAACGGCTGTACCTTCACCGCCCTTTCGGAAATCGCAAAGGTGCTGAATGAGGAAGGAATCGGAACGGAAATCGTTCCGCTCGGCGCAGAACCGATCCGGGACTGCACCGGTTGCAACCGATGCCGTGAAACGGGTCGTTGCGTTTTTACGGGTGACAAGATCAACGAGTGGGCGGAAAAAGCAAAAGCCGCGGACGGTTTCGTATTCGGTACGCCCGTTTATTATGCACACCCTTCCGGAAGAATCCTGAGCGCGCTCGACAGATTGTTTTATTCCGCCGGAAAGAATTTCGCATATAAACCTGCCGCGGCAATCGCTTCGGCACGGCGCGGAGGCACTACGGCTTCGCTCGACGCTCTTTCCAAATACTTCGGGATCACACAGATGCCGGTGATCTCATCTACCTATTGGAACATGGTGCACGGCAACACCCCGGAAGAAACAAAACAAGACCTGGAAGGAATGCAGACCATGCGAAACCTCGGAAGAAACATGGCTTGGATCCTTCGCTGTATCGAAGAGGGAAAGAAAAACGGGATCGTAGCGCCGCAGGCGGAAACGTCGTCGAAAACAAATTTCATCCGCTGAAAGAGCGAACAATCCCTTTGGCAACAAAAATATCTGCAAACAAAAAGCCTTATTCCGAAATGCGGTCGGAATAAGGCTTTCTCTTTATCGTTTTTGCTTTTTATCGGCTTATAGCGGGAGAAAGACGAATCAGTAATTCTCCTCGCGCACTTCGAAATACGCCTGCGGATGCGCGCAAACGGGGCAGATTTCGGGTGCTTTTTCGCCTACTACGATATGCCCGCAGTTTCTGCACTCCCACACTTTGATTTCGCTTTTCGCAAAAACTTCCTGCATCTGCACGTTTTTAAGAAGGGCGCGGTAACGCTCTTCGTGCGCTTTTTCGATCGCGCCGACCATACGGAATTTCTTTGCCAGCTCGGTAAAGCCCTCCTCTTCGGCGGTCTTTGCAAAACCTTCGTACATATCCGTCCACTCGTAATTTTCGCCTTCTGCGGCGGCATTCAGATTTTCCGCGGTATCACCGATGCCGTTGAGCTCCTTGAACCACATTTTCGCGTGTTCTTTTTCGTTATCCGCCGTTTTTAAGAAAATAGCAGCGATCTGCTCGAATCCGTCTTTCTTTGCTTTGGACGAAAAATAAGTATACTTGTTTCTCGCCATCGATTCGCCCGCGAAAGCGGTCATAAGGTTCTTTTCCGTCTGCGTTCCTTCATACTTGTTTGCCATAATTGATCTCCTTTTATTCATGATATCCGTATTTGCGGAAATTATTCTTGTCCGGCATATGCGCGCAAAATCGATTTCTGCACGTCGGTCAGCGTCCAATTGCCGCCGAGCACTTCTTCGGCGAGTTCTTTTGCCGAAACCGAAAAGGTTTTATCGTAGTGCGCGTAAACGTAACCGCTGCCGATATCGGCGTATTCCGCCTTCAGATATCCCCGCGCAAGGAATTTCTTTCCGTAGTTATACTCTTTCAGATTGACGATCGACGCGCTCACCCGCTTATACTCGCCGCTGAACGTATTTTTGGTGGAAACAATGTTCAGAACCGTTTCGCCTTCGGTAAGACAATCCAGCGTGAAATCGTTTTCCGCTAAGCAGTCTGCCTGCGTGATCAGCGTGCCCGCGGTCACATAAGGAGAAACCGTAAGCCAGTCGCTGCCGGAAATCAACGTTTTAAACTGAATCCCGGAATCGGCAAGTCCGCTTCCGACCCGCAGATACGCCTCTCCCACCGTTTCCATTTCCACGATCGCCGCGCGGAATTTTATATTTTCGGTTACGGCAAATCGGTTTTTCCCCGAATAGATCTTTTCGTTTTTCACGTCGATCCAACCGACAAAACTCTCTTTTTCGCCGAGCGTAATTTCCGGGAAATCGATTTTTTCGTCTTCGCCGCACATAACGGTATGGTCGGTCTCTCCGTCTCTCGTCAGAAAAGTAACTTCGAAAGCAAAAATCGCCGTAAACGTTCTGTCTTCGGATAAAGTAAGGGTTTCGAAATACACTTCCTCGCCGTTTTCGTCTGCCCAATACAGGAACTTCATGTCTCCTTTTTCCGGTTTCAGAGAATCGAGATCGAGCTGATCGGCAGTTGCAACCGTCTGCGAGGAAATCACCTGTCCGTCCGAAACGAAATTCACCGTAAACAACACTTGATTCCATTTCGCGGTAAGGGTAACGCTTGTTTCCGGCTTAAACGAATCTTTTATTTCTTTTCCGTTCAGAAAGAATCCGAGGAACTCGTATTTCGTTCCTTCTTTATTCGGAGAAACCTGCGGAAGAGAAAACGATTTCCCTTTTATCGCCTTATAGGCTGAGTTTTCTGTCCATTCGCCGCCGGCAAGATCGAAGGTGATCGTCACCGAAATTTTTGCTTGTATGGTCATATCGGCAGTTGCGCATACGGGAGATTTCAACTCCGTTTCCTTACAATACCAACCCAGGAACGAATCGCCTTCTTGTAAAGAATCGGGCGCAAGTTCGCCGTAATCTTTCAATTCATACGTTTCGCCTTCCGTAACGGGAAGGGTAAGCAGGACCTCGTCTCCGTCCATATAAGTCCAGGTGAATGTTTTCGGCGGAATCTTTTCCCACACGGCGGTAAACGTTACGTTTTCCGTAACCGTGTACGAATCGCCCGCGTAATATGTCTGATCGCCGGCGATCCACCCGATAAAACGATAGCCTTCTTTCACGGCGGAACATTCGGGAATCGTGATCGAAGTTCCTTCCTCTACCGTCTGAGAAGAAAGAACTGTCGTTCCATCCTCGTCGTAAAAGCTTGCGGTGTATGTTTGTTTCTGAGTTTTCTCTCGTTTCAGAATACAAAACGAAATATCATTATCCCCTGCTACCGTATATTTTGTGGTGTTAAACCCATTATATACGCCGCCACCCGCATCGTCCCCATAAGAAAGATGATTGTCTATCAAGCCAGTCTTATTAAACAATTGCCCGTCTGAAAACACTACCTCTCCATAATCGCCGATTCCGCTTTTTTGAATTTTTAGTTTTGTGAGATAGTATTCCGGGAATGCTTTACTTTTCAAAGTAAACTTATCATTGTCATAATTTCCGTACAACCAAACCATTTTCTCGGTAAAATCCGCGGTTTCGTTATACTCTTTCGGCACGACATATTCCCCCGCTGTCTCGGCAGTCAAAACATAACGCTTGTCACCGTCCGTATGGGTAAGAACGATTTCGGTTTTGCTCTCTAAAGATTCAAAATCCGTTACTTCCTTATACACATACGATTCTTCGGCGCGGATGCCGGACGAGAGCGGCAGGACCGCCACGCTTGCCGCAACAAATATCGCGGACAAAACCAACAGCATGATTGATTTCTTCAGTTTCATAATTCCCCACATTTGCAAAAGGCAGCCGCCTTTCCGTAGCTTAGCATTCGGCTTTCTGTTTCCTTTTGCCCCTCCACTTTTTTATTCTACCACAATTTTCCACACATTTCAACAATTTTCCACAAGTTTTTCCTCTTTTCCCGGAAAACAGAAAAAAAATAATTTCCGCTCATTCCGTTTACAACTCGCATGTCTTATGATATAATTATCCTGAAAGCGGTTTCTTTCCGCCGATTATTTTTTACGACATTGATTTCACGGAGGACAAAGCATGAAAATGATCACCGCGATCGTAAATCGCAAAGACTCTGATTCCGTATGCGACGCCTTGACGAAAGGCGGCTTTATTTTTACCAAAATCGCCACTTCGGGCGGCTTTTTAAAGAAAGGAAACGTAACCCTGCTGATCGGTACGGACATCGACAGGGTGAACGAAGCCGTCGGCATCATCCGCGACAATTCCGCCAGACGAACGGAAACCGCGCCTTCTTTCCTTCGCATGAATGCGGAGCAGAACAACGTTCTTGTGGGCGGCGCGACGATTTTCGTGACCGACGTGGAGTATTTCGAAAAGATGTAACATGCAGACGCTGAAAAAATACCTCTCCCTGTTTGCGGCAATGCTGAAAATCGGGTTGTTTGCCTTCGGCGGGGGATACGCCGTGATCGCCCTGATCGAAAGCGAACTCGTGGAGAAAAAGCAGTGGCTCGGCAAAGAGGAATTTCTCGACATGGTTGCGATCTCCGAATCGACGCCCGGTCCCGTTGCCGTAAACGCGGCGACGTTCTTCGGCTATAAGCAGGGAAAATTTCCGGGAAGTCTGCTCGCAACGATCGCCGTCTGTCTGCCTTCTTTCTGCATTATTTATGCGATCGCTCTCTTTTTCGAAACTTTTCTCTCGTTTCAATTGGTAAACTACGCGTTCCGCGGAATCCGCGTCGGCGTGGTCGTGATCCTCATCACCGCGGGGATCAGAATGCTGGCGGGGCAGGAAAAAACTTTTTTCTCTTACTTTATTTTCCTTATCGTCACGGCGAGCATGATCGTTTTGTCTCTGTTTTCCCGCTCTTTTTCTTCGGTATGGTACATCCCCGCGGCAGGCGCGCTCGGCGTGATCGTCTATGCGATAAACGCCTTGAAAGCCCGCAAAAACAGAAAAAAGGAGAGAAAAGACGATGATACTCCTTGATCTTTTTCTCTCTTTTCTGGAAATCGGCGCGTTTTCCTTCGGCGGTGGGTACGGTATGGTCTCGCTGATCCGCGATCTCGTGACGGAGCGCGGTTGGCTTACGGCAAACGAATTTCTCGATTTCGTCGCGATCGCCGAATCCACGCCCGGTCCGCTTGCCGTGAATATGGCAACGTTTGTCGGAGCGTCGCAGGCAGGGTTTCCGGGCGCGCTCGTGGCGACGATCGGCGTCGTACTGCCCTCGTTCCTCATTATCCTTCTGATTTCGGCACTGCTGAAGAACCTGTTGAAATTCGCAGGGGTGCAGGCGTTTCTCCGCGGGGTGCGCCCCGCCGTAACGGGATTGATCTGCGCAACCGCCGTTACCATGCTTCTCGAAGTGGTATTCGGCGTACAGGCGATCGGTAAACTCGCCCCGCAGGACGTGCGCCCGGTCGCGATCTTTTTCCTTCTTTCCCTGTTCACTTTTGTTATCTTTTTACGGAAGAAGAAAACGCCTTCGCCGATCGCGATCATCCTTCTTTCTGCTGCGCTCGGTATGATAGCCTATTCTTTGCCGTAAAACAAATACCTGCCTATAACGCGTTTAACGCACAAAAAAACCACCCGTAAAGGGTGGTTTTCGTTATTTTTGTTTAGCGTTATCTTTCCTCGCGGAAATAGTTCAGCCCGAGCGACGCGGGCGGCTGAGCGTTCTTGCTGTCGAACACGCTCGTGATGATCAGAACGATCACCGTTACGAGATAAGGCAACATGGTAACCAGCTGTGCCTGCACGGTCGAAAGCCCGGGGAAAAGGTTGACGGCAACGGTAAGCCCGCCGAAAAGTATGGATCCGACCACGCCGAAACCGGGGCGCCACAGGCAGAACACGACAAGTGCGATGGCAAGCCAGCCGTAGCTCTCGATGGTGGCGGTGTTTACGAAACTTCCCTGCGTAACGTAGGTCATCAGGTAATAAAACCCGCCGAGCCCGGCGATCATACATCCGGTCAGGATCGAACCGTATTTATAAGCGGTAACGTTGATCCCCGCTGCGTCTGCCGTGGCGGGGCTTTCGCCGACCGCACGCACGTTCAGCCCGAGTCTCGTTTTCTTCAGCACATAGCCGAGCACGAAGGCGATCGCGATGCCGAAATACACCAGGATCCCGTGAGACAGGAAGATCGATCCGAACCAACCCGTTTTATCCGCCGCGGGAAGATATTTCGAAATAAGATCGTAAATCACCCCTTTGTTTGCGGTATTTACTTTGTTGGAAATAAAGAAGTCCGCAAATCCCGCGCCGAGCGTCGTAAGGGCAAGCCCCGTGATGTTCTGATTACAGCGAAGGCTCACGGTAAAGAAGGCGTAAATCAGTCCGCCGAGCGCGGAAAACAAAGAGGAACCGAGAACGGCAAGCAATACGACGAGAAGATATTTCGCATCTGCGGGAACGGCGAGAGAATTGACGTAAAGCGTAGTCGCCCAATATCCGCCCGCCATGCCGAGGCTCATGATGCCCGGAATGCCGAGGTTCAGATGTCCCGCTTTTTCCATTAAAATTTCGCCGAGACAGCCGTATAGAATGATCACGCCGAAAATAATCGCGTTTGTAAGTACCAGCGTCATACCGTTCTGTCCTCCTTGTGTTTTTTGTTTTTCACGATCGCATACTGCGTGAAGAAGGTACAGGAGATCACGATAAGATACGTGATGCCGAGAACGACGTTTGCGACAGCGTTGTTCGTAAACCCGTATTGCGTTTTTACGCCGAATTTCACGCCGAGAGAAGTGAAGGAAACAAGGAAACAACTTAAAGCCATGAATAAGGGGTTAAAGTTGCCGAGCCACGTCGTCATGATCGCCGTAAAGCCCATATTTTTTGCCGCGTCCGTTCCGAAGGTGGAATTGGCGAGGAGCATTCCCACAAGTCCGCAGATCGCACCCGAGAAAACGAGAGTACGAACGGTTACTTTTTTCACGTTGATCCCGATATATTTCGCCGTGTTTCTGCTCTCGCCCACGACGGAAATTTCATAGCCGTGTTTGCTGAACTTCAGATACACCGTTACGATCGCGGTGAGAACGACGGCGACGATCAGCGGAAGATACGGTTTATCGAGAAAAACGGCAAGTTTGCTGTAATTCGCAGGGTCGAACGAAGTGCTCTGTTTGTTCCACATCGCGATAAAGGTCAGAACAAGGCTGCTTGCGATGTAGTTCATCATCAGCGTGAAAAGGGATTCGTTCGTATTGAACATCGCTTTGAAGATCGCGGGAATTACCGCCCATACGATCCCTGCCAGAATGCTTGCCGCCATGGCGATGAAGAACAAGCCCATGACCGGCAGAGAATTGCGGAGATAATACATGCAGGCATTCGCCGCAAGACAGCCGATCAGAACCTGACCGTTTCCGCCGAGGTTCCAGAATTTCATTTTGAAGGGCAGCACGATCGCAAGCGATACCGCCAGCAATAAAGACGTTTCCTTGATCAGCGACCACACTTTTCGGGATGATCCGACCGCCCCGCGGAAAAGTGCGGGAAGAAAAGCAAACACGGAAGCCCGGCTGCTCTTGCTCGTGACCGTGCAGATGACCGCGCTGACGATATACGCAACGGCGATCGCCGCCGCATAGATCAGCACGATCTGCCATTTTTTCATGGAATTTCTCTTCGCAATATGAAAGAGGGGTTCGCGCACGGTATTTTTCTCCCGCGTAACCGTTTGTTTAGCCATTCGTTACCTCCTCTTTTTCGCTTTCTTTTTTCCGGTTTGCCGTCATCAGTTTCCCGATCTCCCGCTTTTCGGCGGTTCTGCCGTTCACGATGCCGGAAACGCGACCGCCGCACATCACGAGGATGCGGTCGCACAGGTCGATCAGCACATCGAGATCTTCCCCGACAAAAATCACGGCTACGCCGTTTTCTTTCTGTTTGTTCAGAAGGTTATAGATCGTGTAGGAAGAGTTGATGTCGAGCCCTCTTACGGGATAAGCCGCCATCAGCACTTTCGGCGCGGCGGCGATTTCTCTGCCGACAAGCACTTTCTGAACGTTTCCGCCCGAAAGCTTGCGCACCGCCGTGTGAGAAGAAGGCGTTACAACTTCCAGATCTCTGATGATCTCGTCCGCTAAATTTTCCGGGCTTCTGCGGTCGAGAAACGCCGTCTTTCCCTTCAGATAGCTTCTGAGCATCATGTTGTCCACGATATCCATATTGCCGACAAGCCCCATGCCGAGCCTGTCTTCGGGAACGAAAGAAAGGCGGACGCCGAGTTCGCGGATCTGCATGGGCGTTTTGTCGCGAAGGTTTACTTCCTCGCCGGTTGCCGGGTCGACATACGAAACGACGCCGCTTTCAATCTTCTGAAGCCCCGCGACGGCTTCGAGCAGTTCTTTCTGCCCGCTCCCCGCGATCCCGGCGATTCCGAGGATCTCTCCCGATTTCGCTTCGAAAGATACGTTGTCCAGCACCGCCACCCCTTCAACCGAACCCACGGTGAGGTTTTTCACGATCAGTCTGTCCGTCGGATCGACGGGTTCGCTGCGCTCGATGTTGAGCTCCACTTTTTTGCCTACCATCATTTCGGTAAGTTCGTCTTCCGTCGTTTCCGCGGTATTCACCGTAGCGATATGTTCCCCTTTGCGAAGGATCGCGACGCGGTCGGAAATTTCCATCACCTCATTCAGCTTATGCGTGATGATGAGTATGGATTTTCCGTCCTCTTTCATCACCTTCAGAACGCTGAAAAGGCGTTCGATCTCCTGCGGGGTAAGAACGGCGGTCGGCTCGTCGAGGATCAGAATATCCGCACCGCGATAAAGCACCTTGATGATTTCGACCGTCTGTTTTTCGGAAACGGACATATCGTAGATCTTCTTGTCCGGATCGATCGTAAACCCGTACTGATAGGCGATTTCGAGAACGCGCTTGCTGATGTTTCTGATGCTGTATTTTTCGCTGTTGTTGCCGAGCACGATATTCTGCGCGGCGGAAAACACGTCCACAAGCTTGAAATGCTGATGGATCATTCCGATTTTATAACGGAAGGCGTCTTTCGGGGAACGGATCGAAACTTCTTCCCCGTTCACGAAAATCTGCCCTTCGTCCGGATAATAGATCCCGGCGATCATATTCATAAGCGTTGTTTTGCCGCTTCCGTTTTCTCCGAGAACGGCAAGAATCTCTCCCTTTTTCACGTCGAGATTCACGTTGTTGTTCGCAACCACGCTTCCGAATTTTTTCGTTATGTTTTTCAGTTCGATTGCAAAATTGGATTCCAAACGACTTACTCCTTTTCTTCTGTTGTGTTACCGTTAAGCGAGAAAAAGCGAAAGAGACGATCTTTCGCTATGAAAAAGCACAAAGGCGGAGTCTTAAGGACTCCGCCCCGGAATGCTTTATGAAACTTACAGAACGGTGATACCGTCGATGATAGCGTCGAAAGCGGGAGCCGAACGCTTGCTGCTTTCGTTCACATAGTAATAATCGTTACCTTCCGCGTCCTTCGCCGTAGCGATGATCTCGGTTTCGTGCGAAAACGAACCGTCGTCATCGATGTCCGCCATGAAGGAAGTAAGGCTCGCGCCTTTCACGGTGAACGTTCTGCAGTCGAACACTTTCAGAGATCCGTCGGCAAGTTTGGCGGCGACTTCGTCGAGTTTCGCCTGCGTGCCTGCCGCCGCGGCTTTGCCGAGCGCGCTGAGTTCCACGGAACCGGTTCCGATCGTACCCGTCCAGTCTGCGGGAAGAGCGGCGCCGCCCGTCACGCTGTCGATCATGAGTTCGAAATAAGGCTGCCAGTTGATTCTGGAAGAGATAACGAACGTGTTAAGGTCATTTCCGCCGTTGTAAGAAACGTTGGGAACGCCCGCTTTTTCGCAGGCATTGGGAGCGCCCATGGAGTCTGCGTGCTGAGAGATGAGTTTGCAACCCTGCTGAATAAGGGAAGTAGCGACCGTCCCTTCTTTCGCTTCGTCATACCAGCTGCTGGTATACGAAACTTTCATCGTAGCGTTGGGAACGACAGATCTTACGCCGAGGAACCAGGAAGTATAACCGGAGATAACTTCGGCATACGGCCAGGCGGCAACATATCCGACAACTGCGTTTTCGTCGGAAACTTCGCCGGTTTTGCCGCCGTAAAGATCAACGAGTTTGAGACCCGCGGCAACGCCGGCAAGGTATCTGCCTTCGTAAATGGAAGCGAAAGCGTTATGGTAGTTGGAAAGATTTTCGGTATGAGCCTTCGTGCCGGTAGCGTGACCGAACTGAACGTTCGGGTTTTCTTTTGCGGCTTTGATCATGTTCGCTTCGTGACCGAAGGAATCCGCAAATACGGCTTTGAATCCTTCTTCCACAAAGCCGACGGCTGCTTCGTAGCACTCTTCGCCTTCTTCGGGAACGTTGGACTGAATCTTGTATTGATCGTCTTTCAGACCTTTCGCTTTGCAGGCGGCTTTGAACGCGTCGATAAAGTTTTTGTCATACGTGGAAGATTCGCCGTGAAGGGTGATCAGCGCGATGACGGGGTCTGACGACGTTTCGTTATTACAGGAAGGAAGTACGGCAAGCGTACCGCATGCAAGAACGAACGAAACGAAAAGAGTTAAGATTTTTTTCATTTACTTTCTCCTTTTTCGCTTTCGCGATTTGTTTTATATGTAAAAAACTTTACATCCGTAATGAAAAACGACACTAAAAACGATTGCCCGCGACCTTTCGGTTTACTTTTTGTCTCCGCGGAACGTGACGGAAGAATCCGTCATCTCGTCGATGATCGCAAGCGATTCCACGCGGACGCCCTTCGCGCGCAGTCTGTCACCCGCGCCCTGGAAGCCCTTTTCGATGGCGATCGCACAACCGATCACTTCGCCGCCAGCTTGTCCTACGATGTCGATAAGCCCTTCCAGCGCCTTGCCGTTCGCAAGGAAATCGTCCACGATCAGAACTTTGTCGTCTTTTCCGAGGAAATCTCTGCTCACCGTAACGTTATACGTTCTGTGGTGGGTAAAGCTTTCGATCGGCGTCTGATACAATTCGCTTTGCAGATTGGAAGTTTCCCCTTTTTTCGCAAACAGAACGGGAACTTTCATCTGCTGCCCCGCAAACACGGCGATCGCGATGCCGGAAGATTCCACCGTAAGGATCTTATTGACGCCGCTGCCCTCATAAAGCCGGGCGATCTCTTTGCCCATTTCTTCGAGAAGGGGAATATCGAGCATGTGATTTAAAAAACCGCTCACCTTCACGATATTGCCGGGGAAAATTTTGCCTTCTTTTCTGATTTTATCTTCCAGTAGTTTCATGCGTCCTCTCCCGCGCCGGCGGAAGACTTTTTCCTTCGTTCCGCCTGTCGGAAACACCTTTTCCGACAAAATCCGCGCTCTTTTGAAAATGAAAAAAACAGGCGTTAAAATACCTGCTTGCCAATAAAGACGTTCTTCGCGGCGAAACGGGAAAAAACGTTCCGCAAGCGAAATCATCGTTTTATCTTACTTCCAATAGTCGCAACTTTTTCGGCGTGCGGTAGAAACATTTGAGCCACATGTTCAAATCTATATCGGCAAAGAGTTCTGATTCAATTGTGATTCAAGTATAACTTCTTCACACTTTTTTGTCAAACGTTTTTCATCCGTTTCGGAAACTTTTTATTTTTTCACTTTCGCCGCCCTTTCGCCTCGGGGAAAAGTTGACTTTCCCGCCGCTTTCTGTTACAATAATGCGGAATCGGATCATGCGGGAGGGACTATGATAGCCGTTATCGCCGAAAAGCCGAGCCTTGCGAGAAACATCGTGGCGGGGATCGGGGAAATGCAGAAAAAAAACGGATATTTCGAAAACGGGGAATATATCGTCACATGGGTATTCGGGCATCTGTTCTCTCTTTGCGACATCGAGGACTATTCCCTTCCCGAAGGCGCGCCCGCGCGGGAAACGGACGGAAAAAAGGAAAAAGTACGCTGGTCGATGGACAATCTTCCCTGTTTTCCGGACAAATTCCGCTTTAAATTAAAAGAAAAGGAAGACGGCGGACCGGACGAAGGGATCCGCAAACAGTTCGACCTGATCTGCCGCCTTCTCAACCGCGACGACGTGACGGAGATCGTGAACGCGGGGGACTCCGACCGCGAAGGGGAGATCATCATACGCCTTTGCGTACAGAACGCCCTTCGCACCGAAAAGCCCTTTTACCGCCTGTGGCTTCCCGATCAGACCCCGCAGACCATCCGCAAGGCGCTTGCGGAAATGAAACCGGAATCGGCATACGAAAATCTTGCCGACGAAGGCTTTTCCCGCACGTATATCGACTGGCTTTACGGGGTGAACCTCACCCGCTACGCCACGTTACGCTCGGGGACGTTGCTGAGAGTGGGAAGAGTGATCGTTCCCATCGTGAAAGCAATTTACGACCGCGACGCCGAGATCGAGAATTTCAAACCGGACGTTTACTATACTATGGTTTCGCGCGCGGAAACGAACGGAGAAGTCGTAGAGCTCGTCTCTTCGTACCGTTTCCCGAAAGAGGAAAAACGCAAGGCGGAAATCTGTTGCGAGCGCATGAACAAACTGGAAGCGATCGTGACGGACAAGAAGACGAAAAAAGAGATCCTTTCCGCCGGAAAACTGTATTCCCTTTCCAAATTGCAGAGTTTTCTCGGTAAGAAATACAAAATGCCGATGGAAAAAAGCCTTGCCGTCTGTCAGAAGCTGTACGAAAACGGCTACCTTTCTTACCCGAGAACCAATTCCGAATATCTCGCGACCAACGAAAAAGACAAGGTGAAAAAGATCCTTTCCCTCGTTTCGGAGCTAGGATATCCCGTCGTGTTCAAAGACAAGAAAAATATCTTCGACGATTCCAAAATCGAATCGCACTCCGCCCTGACGCCGACCTATAAAATTCCGCGGAAGAACGACTTATCGGCGGACGAACTGACCGTATATCAGTCCGTTCTGCGCCGTTTCGTCGCCGTGTTCTGCTCGGAAGACTGCGTGACGGAAAAAACGGAAATGACGGTAAATTTAGGGGGCAAGGAAGACTATTCCTTAAAGGGAACGGTCGTGATCTCGCCCGGATGGACGAAGTACGACGGATACGAACGGAAGGACAAAACCCTGCCGAACCTGAAAAAGGGAGACAAGGTGAACGTAGACTTTCACCCCGAAGAAAAACAGACGACCCCGCCGAGACATTACACGATCGAAACGCTGAACAACTACCTGAAAAACCCGTTCAAAGACGAAAAAGCCCCCGACGACGGCAGCGACGAAGAGGAATACAAAGCCATTTTCAAAGGGCTCGAACTCGGCACGGAAGCCACGCGCACGGGGATCATCGACAATGCGAAAAAAAGCGGTTATATCTCTCTTAACAAGGACGTTTACAAAATCGAACGCAACGGAAAATTCCTGATCGAGCAGATCTCGGACATGAATATTTCCATGGACAAATACAAGACAAGCCAGATGGGGCAAGCCTTAAAAAGCGTATACCGCGGTGAGATCACCGTGGAAAAAAGCGTGGAAATGGCAAAACGGGAGATCGCCGAAATTTTCCGTTTCGATCCGGACGAAGGATCGGGGTTTTACGGAGACAAAGTCGGCGTCTGCCCCTTCTGCGGAAAACCCGTCGTCCGCGGGAGATACTCTTACGGCTGTTCGGGCTTTAAAGAGGGGTGCGAATTTAAAATCAATCTGCGGATCCTGGGCACCACGATCCCGAAAAAGGAGATCGAAAAAGTTCTGAGCGGAGAAAAATCGGACGAGATGAATTTCATCGGAAAATCGGGAAAACCTTTTTCCGCCCGTCTCGACCTTGACGAAGAAAAAAAACTGCGCTTCAACTTCACCCCGCGCCGCGCCGACGGACAAAACAACCGAAAACAATAAAAAACGGCTTATACGGGCACTTTTTCCATGCCACGCATAAGCCGTTTTATTTTCCGGGCTCCGGTATCCGTCGCCCGCGATCGCATTAAAGGCTTCCCTTCCGCCCTTTTTCCCGAAGGAAAACGCGCCTTCCCGCCGCAACGAAAACCGAACGAAGGCGGGCAAAAAAACGACGGACGCGAAACGTTTTCCGTATGCGGGACACATAGCGGAGATACCGCTTATCGGTCACGGAAACGGTTTTCCCTTTCCGCAGGATCTCCGTCATCACGCCGATCGCGTTCTCCTCGGAAACAAATTCGGGAACGAACGTGTTGTCTCCGAGCGTTTTATATCCTTCTTCCGTCACTTTCACGACGCGGTGAAGCACAAGCCGGTCGCCCCGACGATACAACGCGACGTCGTTCTCTTTCAGGCGTTCTTCCTTTGCTCTTACCAAAACGACGTCTCTTCCCGTTCTGAGCAGCGGGCGCATGCTGGTTCCGCGCGTCGCGGAAAGAACGAAACCTTCTTTGCGCAGGGCGTCCTCTGTGTTCCCTATCAGAATTTCCGTTTCTCCGTCATCGCCGGAAACCCGCCTGTCGGTCGATAAACTCATATTTTTCACTCGGGAAGAACGGCGCCGACCGAAGACAGTTGAGCAATCGTCTTCTTCACGTCGTCGGCGGCGTCCGCTTCCGAAACGTCGTACACGGCGGAAAGTTTTTTCGCCACAAGCTCGGGAGAAAGCCCTTCGTTCAGACCTTCCCAGATAAACGCGGCGGTGCGATTGAGTTTTAACATCCCGTGAAAGTCCTTTGCGGCGTTTCCCACGGCTACGGCGTAATATGTTTTCTCTCCGTTATCCGAAGGAATTTCCCGCACGATAAAATCCCGATTGATCTTCATGTTCACTCCTTTTCGATTTCTTTGATATTTCCGTCTTCCAGACGGTATGCCCGGTCGGAATACCGCAAGGCGGCTCCCCGATGGCTGATCATGATACACGTTTTGCCGGGAAGAGACGTGAGAGCGCGTAAGACTTTCTCTTCCGTTTCGGGATCGAGCGCAGACGTCGCCTCGTCGAGCACCAGGACGGGTCGACGGGACAATACGGCGCGCATCAAAGCAAGCCGCTGGCACTGCCCTTCCGAAAAATTCGCTCCGCCTTCTCCGATTTCCGAATCGATCCCGCGGGGCAGATCGAAAATAAACTCCGCCGAACAAAGCCCGATCGCCTCCGCGATCTCTTCGTCCGTAACATCGCGCCTAAAGCAGGTCACGTTAGCCCGGATCGTTCCCGCCGCAAGCCGCGCAGCCTGCGGAACGAGGGCAAACAGCCCGTCCGTTTCCTTCGGCAGGTAAGAATTTTCGTCCGCACAAATCTTCACTTCCCCTTCTCCCGGATCGGCAATGCCGATCATAAGATCGAACAGCGTACTTTTTCCTTCGCCGCTTCTGCCGACGAAACAAACTTTTTCGCCCTGTTTTATCCGGAAGGAAACTCCCTTTAACACCTCTTTGTTTCCGTAAGAAAACCGGACGCCGTCAAAAACGATTTCGCCGAAATCGGTTAAACGGACAAACCGGTCGGGAGAACGTTCTCCGGCGCAAAGTTCTCTCAGGCGTTCCGTGCCGACCGCGCGGACTTTTTTCGCCGCGATCAGCCCCGCGATCGATCCGACGGGATCTCTCACGCCCGCAAGCAGAAGGATGACGGAAACGACCGATCCGACCCCTTTCCCGGCGGCGATCCCCGCCCCGAAATATACGACGGCAAACAGAAAACCGAGATTGCCGCAAACAAACCAAAGCACCCGCATTCCCGCAAGAAGTGCAGACTTCTTCACTTGTGCACGGTAGCACTCTTCGAGAAGACGAGCCGACTTCTCCTTCACGAGATCTTCCGCCCGATAGGCTTTGACCGTGCGGAAAGAATGAAAGGAATCGAGCATAAACCCGTAACTCGCGCCGTCTTTTTCCCGGACGATACGCGCGTAATTCTTCAGGCGATTGCGAAAAAGATAGACGGAAAGAACGGTGACCGCCGAACCGATCAGAAATACGCCGGCAAATTTCGCGTCGAGCAGAAAGAGAAGAACGATCGTTCCGACCAGACGGAAAACCGACCCCGCAGCCGCCGGCAGCAACCGCACGGTATCGGCAGAAACTTTGTCGACGTCCTTCGAAAGCTTTTCCATGAGATCCCCGCCCCGTTTTTCGCGGAAAGAAGAAGTATTTAAGGAAAACAATTCCGAATATGCCGTTTTTCTCAGATCTCTCGCGAGCGCGGCTTTCGTTTTGTCTCCGAAATAACGATATGCCGTCCCCGCGACGATCCTGACGGCAAGAAGGATCACCGTCAGCGCGATGCAGAAAGTCGTTTTGCGAACGTCTCCCGCTTCCGCCGCATCTACCGCATAACGAACGCCGTACACAAAACAAAGAGACAGACCCGAAACGCACAGCGACAAAAACACGAGAAATTTTACCTTTCTCCCGTATGCCGAAATGCATTTAGCAAGTCTGTCTTCTTTACGATCCATTTTTTATCATTCCCCCGAAAGACGTTTCCGCCGCGGAAACGTCCGTGTTACATTCCAGAAGATAAAAAGAAGTTTTCTTCCGTAACAAGTCGAACAACAAAAATAAATTTTCAGCCTGAACGCGGTTTTCCGGCGCAGGCACGTTTTCCGCAAGCAACGGGATCGCCTCCGACGAATCCCCGATCTTCACGATCCTGTTCTCTTTCCCTCTCCGCAAAAAGCAGACGGCGCGCAAAGGCAGCGAGATGTTTTCTCCGAGCCCCGATTTTCCCCTCCAGGGAGAACCGTAAACATAAAAAAGCCCTTCGGATCTCCGCAAACGGACAAAGGGCTTATCGTCGTTGACGAAAACGAGTTCGTCGCCGAGCAATTCTTTCAGAAGTCTTGTATGTGTCGATTTGCCCGTTCCGCTCTTTGCGGCAAAAGCGTATGCCTCGCCCCGATAGCCGACGCACGAAGCATGAAGGAGAAACCCTTCGTACGAAGAACACAGATCCGCGGCGATCTTCCGCAGAATACACGCCCTTTCGATTTGTCCGGGAGAAACGTTTCCCGCGATGGCGCGTTCGCCGATCCTATCGTTTTCCGTAATGCGAACGGTAAAATCGGCAGGCAAATCCCTGTTCTTCGCTATATAATCCGACAAAAACGCCTTCGTGCTTTCCGTGCGGTATCCGATATCGATCGCGAGATCCGCCATTTCGTAAATGTCGTTCATGGTTCTTATTTCAGCTTTCTGATCAGTTCCGATACGATCTTCTTGTTTTCGTCGGACAATTCCGAAATTTCTTCGAGAAGAGCACGATCTTCTTCAAATTTTTCGGGATCGGGATAAAAGAACTCCTCCGGCGTAATATTCACGATATCCATGAAATCGAGCAGGGTGGAAACCCGTAATTCGACCGTATTCCGCTCGATCCTGTTAATAAACGACTGGCTCGCGCCCATTCTGAGGCTCGTCTCTCTCGCAGACAAGCCGTTTTTGTTTCTGAAATATCCGATCCGAAACAACACGTCGCGATAAGTCATTTTTTCCATAATACTCTTCTGTCCTTCTTTTGTTTACCATAATTTCCCTTATATAACTATTATACATCAAACAATGCTCCACCGTTAACACGCAAGTGATGTAAATTTCAATTTATAAGGCTATTTTTAAACAAAACAAATCAGTGGTAGAGCTATTTGTATTTCTATACCGAATTTTGTCGTTTTTTATCCGCCTTGCGATCGGGAAATCTCTTCCTGCGAAAATGCGGAAAGCCGGAAATTTTCCGGCTTTCCGGCTGCAAAAACTCAAGCCGCCGCTTTCGGAGAAATATTTCTTCCTTTTTTTCTGAACGAAGCGGCGCGGATCCTCCCGATCACGAAATACAAAAGGGCGGAACAGAGAATCCCCGCAACGCTTCCGATCGTATCCATGCCGACGTCGAACCATTCCGCCGCCCTGCCGCCGACGAACGTCTGATGCCATTCGTCTGACAGCGCATACAGAAAACAGAACAGAAGCGACGCCGCCGCGGCGATCAGTCCTTCCTTTCCCATGCGACAGAAGGTTGCCGCAAAGCCGAACACGAAAAACGCAAGCATTGCGAACTCGCATCCGTGCGCGATCTCCCGAAGGGGAGCTTCGATTTTTTTCACTTCCGCCTTCTGCTGTTCGGGCGGAAGCTCTTTAAAATCGGATACGACCGTTTCCGCCACGATCTTCGAAATGCTTTCCGACCTGCCGGAAGATTTTTCCGCATTCTGCCCGGAATTGTAAAATATGAACGCCATCGAGAATATCGCCCCGATCAGCATGATCCACCGATAAATATTCTGAAACATCTCCGTATACCCCTTTTAACGATCGAGTTCGTCGAGCGTTTTTTCGAAAGAAGGCAGAATGTTCTCGCGGAAAAACGCGCAGGACTTCTCCTTCATGCCGTCGATATCCGCACGGATCGACTCTTTCGCTTTCACGAACTCCCGATTGCCGCTCTTTACCTCTTCCACGCACTTGATGTAAGCGGAAAAGCGGTCGGCGCACTTCATCAGTTTATATTCTATGCTCGATTCGTCGGGAAAAACGAATTCCGCATACGTTTCCTTTAAATTTTCCGGTACTTTTTCCACAAGCTTTTTACAGGAAAGCTTTTCCAGATCTTTATACGCCGAGCGGATATGTTCGTTAAAATACTTGATCGGCGTAGGCAGATCGCCCGTCACCACTTCGCTTGCTTCATGATAAAGGGCGTAGCAAAGGGTTTTGTAAGGATCGACGTTGCCGCCGAATTCCGCGTTTTCGATCAGCGCGAGAGCATGCGCGATCTCCGCGACTTCCCAGCTGTGTTCCATGATGTTTTCGTCTACCGTGGAATGCATCAGCGCCCATCTGCGGATATATTTCATTCTGCCCATATAGGCATAAAAATCATAGTCCATTACAATACCTCATAAAAAAGCCCGCGATCCTATCGCGGGCTGAAATTACCGGAAACGTTTCGCCTTTTATTTTGCGACGATCTGGTTATCGACTACCGTAAAGTGCGCGTTCTCCGCATCGACGGATACGGAAGTAAACGTACAACCGGTAAACGCATTTTCGCCGAGAACGGTTAAAGACGCGGGGATCTTCACCGTTTTTAAGGAAGAACAGCCGTAAAAAGCATACTTCCCGATCGTTTCCACATTCGCGGGGGTAAACTTATAAACCGCCGTTTTCGCGAAAGCAAACTGACCGATCGCGGTGAGCCCGTCGTTAAAGGTATAATCGCTCAGCTTTTCGCAGTTCTGGAAGGCAAACGCACCCACTTCCTGCAAAGACGAGCCTAAAATTTCCACCTTTTTCAGATCGGTCGCCCCCTTGAAAGCAGCCGTGCCGATTTTCTTATAACTGTCCGGCACCGTGATGTTTTTCAAGGTCGTTACGGCAGAGAACCCTTCGTCGCCGATCGCGGTAACGGCTTTCCCCTCGTATGCGGTGGGAAGATATACCGTTTCGGGAAGGACCATATCCGCTTTGGCGGAAATCTCGTATTCTTCGCCGACAAGCGTAAATTCGAAATATTCGGACGAAGTTACGTTGTCCTCATAATCTTTATGCCGAAGCCCCACGTCGCACGAAGTCAACGCGGCAACGGACATACAAGCAACGGCAACGATAGTCGCAATCCATTTTCTTTTCATTGTTCTGCACCCCTGAATTTCCGTTTCGTCCGGTTTCCGCCTCGCCGCAAAGCGAAGAAGAAAACCTATGGAACCGCTATAAATAATGAAACCGCGGGAAGCCGACCGGAGCAGTTTAAAAATCTGCGCCGCGCTCCGCAAAAAACAGAGCTCTTCCCGTCGGAAATACCGCGAAGCCGCGATCCCTTGCGGGAAAACCCCCGACTTCTCATATTATAGTATAGAGGATTCCGCGTGATTTGTCAATACTTTTTCCGATTTTTTCGTATTTTAAGAAAAAATGAAAGGGAAATCAAAGCACTTTAGACAAAAATTCGCGCAGTCTCGGGTTCTTCGGGCGATCGAAAAATTCTTCGGGCGTATTCTCTTCGCCGATCACGCCGTCGTTCATGAAAATCACGCGGGAAGAGACCTCCCTCGCAAAACCCATTTCGTGCGTTACGATCACCATTGTCATTCCCTCGTCCGCAAGCTCACGGATCAAAGCGAGAACTTCTCCTACCATTTCGGGATCGAGGGCGGAAGTCGGCTCGTCGAAAAGCATGACCTGCGGATTCATCATCAGCGACCTTACGATCGCGATCCTCTGCTTCTGTCCGCCCGAAAGAAGGGAAGGATAACTGTCCTTTTTCTCTTCGAGCCCGATCCTTTTCAACAAAGAGATCGCCTTTGCTTCCGCTTCTTCCTTCGTCATCAGTTTCAGCTGAACGGGCGCGAGCGTCAGATTCTTCATAACGGAAAGATTATTGAACAGGTTAAAATGCTGAAACACCATGCCCATCCTGGCACGGGCGACGTTCACGTCGATCGCATTTGCCTTATACGTAGCCTTCATAGCGGCGGCGTAATCCCTGCCCTCGTGCTTTTCGTGCAGAAGATCGTTCTTTTTGATTTCGTAAATCAACTCCGTTTTTGCCTTTTCGTCCGAAAGGTCGAGTTTCCTTTCTTCGGCAAGCCTGCGGAAGGTGTTGCTCATTTCGATAATATCGAAATGAAGATACGGATCGATCGGGGTCAGCAGTTTCCCGTCGAACCAGACCTCGCCGAACGTCGGCTGTTCGAGAAGATTCAGACAGCGAAGAAAGGTCGATTTCCCCGAACCGGAAGGTCCGAGGATGACAACCTTTTCTCCCTTTTTGATATCGCAGGAGACCCCTTTCAGCACCTTTACGCTGCCGAAATTTTTAAACACGTTCTGTATGCGGATCATCGGCTCGTCGTCCGAAAACGCGACGGTCCCGCCGTCATATAACGGCTTATAATTTGGCTCGTTCACTTTTACCCAATCTCCTTTCGATTCCTTTCTGGATCTGCTGCAAAGCGATCACGATGACGAGATAGATCGCCGCAATGATAAAAAGCGGCATATAAAGCTTCGCATTCTGCGTCGTGATATATTTCTGGATCTTCATCAGGTCGACGATGCCGACATACCCGGAAACAGACGTTTCCTTCACAAGGGTGATAAACTCGTTGAACATGGTTGGCAAAGCATTTTTGATCGCCTGCGGCAAAATGATCTTACAGAAAGTTTTGAACCACGAAAGACCGAGACTTCTGCCCGCTTCCATCTGTCCGTAATCGACGGCATTGATGCCGCCGCGCAGAATCTCCGCCATATAAGCGCCGCTGTTGATTCCGAACACGAGCGACGCGACGGGAATACCCGCCGTATTCTTCAAGCCGAATACGGTAGCCGTTTTCGCAAACTTGAAAATGACGAAATATCCGATAAAGAGTTGCAACACGACGGGGGTTCCGCGAATTACCGTAACGTACAGATTCGCAAGTCCGTTCAGAAATGCGACAAAAGGATTTTTCTTTTTCGGCGCGATCCTGATCGCAGTCACTACGATGCCGATCAGAAGCCCGATCAGACAGGAAAGAAGAGCAATGATCAGCGTGTTACGCAACCCTTCGAGATACATTTTATAACTTTGCGCATCGATAAAGCAATCATAGAAATCGCTTTTGAGCGTCTGAAAAAATTTACCCATAATTTAATTTACCGAGCCGTAAAAACGGCGTTATTCCGGAGTAAGGCGAAAGAGTCGGCGTTATTTCGCCGGCTCTTCGGTGACGGTTTTCTTTTCGGAAAAGAAAACCCTATTGAAAAATCAGTCTTCGGGAGAGATCGCTTCGAACTGTGCAAGCCATTTATCGATCTGAGACTTGCCCTCGGCGTCTTTTACGAGAAGCTCTTTCAGCGCTTCGTTAACCTTCCCGATCAATTCGGTGTTGCCTTTCTTGGCAACGACACCGTAGGATTCCGCATCTACGCCTTCGATCGTGGCGCATTCCACGTCGTTGTTTTTGGCAACAAGCTGAGCGGCGACCTGAGAATCGACGACGAGATAAATACCGCCGTTACCGCCTTTCACCTCTTCCAGAGCGGAAAGGACCGTATCGTAATCCGCGCTGTCGCTCACTTTCCATTCGGTCTTTTTCTCGTTGGCAAGAAGATTGCTCGTGGAACCGGTCTGATAAACGATCTTCTTTCCTTCGAAATTGGATTTCGCAAATTCTCCGGTTTCCGTCATAGCGGGCTGGCTCGTTTTGAGATATACGACCGTCTGAACGGCACCGCCGTAATAAAAATCGGAAAATTCGAGAACTTTCGCACGATCGGAAGTCCAGGAAATACCGGCGATCCCGAGAGCGTTGTCTTCCTCGATACCGGCGACGATCGCGTCGAAAGAACCGTCGACGATCGTAAGTTTGTAGTTGTATTTGTTCGCGATGTACTTCGCGATCTCAACGTCTACGCCGATGATTTCCGTCGAGCCTTTTTCGGTAAACTCCCAGGGAGCGAAGCCCGCTTCGGTATAAACGACAAGCGTGTTGTCGGAAGAAGTTTCGTTGCAGGAAGTGAAGCCGAGCGACATGCCGAACGTCATGACAGCCGCAAGAAGAAACGTGAGAAGTTTTTTCATTGTTTGTTACCTCTTTCAAATTTGATTATGGCGTTATTCTACCACTTTCTTCTTCCGTTGTCAAACGATTTATGCATAAAAATTAAAAATTTTTCATTTTTTCTTGTTTTTATGCATTATTTATGCAGTTTTAATAAGTTTATACATTTTAACATCCTGCAATCAAGCGTTTTCCCCGCAAGACGGAGCGCCCCGGGAAGAAAAACAGAGCGCCTCACGCGTCGGTTTCTTTCGGAAAGATCTGTTCGGCAAGGCGGTAAACTTCCGATTTTACGATCCCGCGCTCTTTCGCAACCTGTTTCACCGCTTCCGTTTTTCTCATTCCGCGGGAAACGAGAAGCTTCAGTTCCTCCTCTGTCGTAAGCCCGCCGAAATCGTTTTCGCTCTTGCCCCCTTCGACGATCAGAACGTATTCTCCCCTCGGGTTCTCCTCTTTGCTGCCCTCCGAAAGAAGAAACGTTTCCGCTTTTTCGTGCAGTTTCGTGATCTCCTTCACGGCGCAGCAGCGGCGATCGCCTAAACCTTTATATAAAGAAGAAATCGTTTTATGCAGATCGTGCGGGGCGCAATAGAAAATAAGCGTCATGTCAAGCCCCTTGTATTTGCGGAAAAGCTCCTCCTTTCCGGCGTTCTTTTCGGGCAGAAAACCGATAAAAGCAAAGCGGGAACAATCCATCCCCGAAAGAAGCAATGCCGGCACAAACGCCGTTGCCCCGGGGATCACCGTATATTCCAGCCCCTTTTCCTTAAGCAGGGCGGTGAGAACGTTCCCGGGATCGGACACGCACGGCGTTCCGGCATCGGTGATCACGGCAACGTTTTTCCCTTGCACGAGAAGATCGGTCAGTTTTTCCGCTTCCGTCCGTTCGTTGAACTTATGATACGCGACAAGCGGTTTTCTGATCTCGTAACGGGACAACAGTTTCAGGGACGTACGCGTGTCCTCGCACGCGATCACGTCCACAGAGCCGAGCACTTCGATCGCGCGGAAAGAAATGTCTTTCAAATTCCCCACCGGGGTAGAAACAAAATACAGCACAAAGGCACCTCAGATACTTAATAAATGACAAATAATCGGCTTATAGACCGGTTTTTATACGGGAGCGTTGTTTTTTAACACCGGAAGCACGCGGAACGAAGGGCTTTTTCCTTTGCCTGCCTCGATGAGAAAAAGATAAGGTTCTTCCCGTTTTCCCGCCGTCACGAACCGAAGACGGGACGGTTCGAGCCCGTGCACGCGGAGAGAACAGACGGCATCGGCAAGGCGTTCCGTTCGCTGACACAGGCAAAAACGCCCGCCGAACTTTAACAGCCGTGCGGCGCAGGCAACGATCTCGTCCAGCGTAACGGCGATCTCGTGCCGGCAAAGAGCGATATGATCTTCCGGATTCACGATCCCCGTATCCCCTTTTTTATACGGGGGATTGCAGAGAACGAGAGAGAACTTCCCGTTGAACGACGGATCGATCTCCTGAAGTTTTCCGCGGTGACAGAACGCCCGTCCGCCGAGATCGTTATACAAAATCGACTTTTCGCACAGATCGGCAAGGCTTTCCTGCAATTCGAAAAAATCGACGGTCTTTGTATTTTCTTCGTTCAGCGCGAAAAAATGGAACCCGACGATCCCGCTGCCCGCACAGAGATCGGCTACCGTTTCGCCCCGCCGACCTTCCGCAAAGCGGGACAGAAGGATCGCGTCGCTCGAAAAACGATACAGGTTTTTGCTCTGTATCACCTTATACCCGCCGATCATCAGATCTTCCGCTATTTCGTTTTCTCCGAGTTCGATCATACCTCACACCCCGATCGCCGGAAAAAACCGACCGCCGGTCCCGGCGATCCCTTTCCGGACAGTAATAATGACAGGCTCCGGCTCTTGTTATCGCTATGCTCTAGAATTCGCCGTTGCCGACTGTTTTGCGGCGAAAAACCGGTTTGCGATACAAGCGCCGAGTCTGAAATCGATTCAAAAGAAAAGCCTTCCTCCGCATCATCGGGGGAAGGCTCGGTCAGAGACACTTTAAAGGAACCGCATATTTCTATACGATCTCCTTGTTATTCAGCGTCTACAGGCGCTCCGACAGGGCAAGTTTCCGCACAGGAACCGCAACCGATGCACGTATCGGCATCGATAACGTACTGCGTATCTCCCTGCGAAATAGCAGCCACCGGGCAGTTTTCAGCACAAGCTCCGCAAGAGATGCAAGCGTCCGTAATTTTGTAAGCCATTTCGTGATTACCTCCGTTTTAAAGTATCAACGTCAAACCACCTGCCGCCCGAAATTTGCAAAATTTAAGGTTCAAACCCCGTTTGGCTGTCGGACGAAAGACGGAGATCCGATGGGATCCCTTCTGTCCGGACGATACCGACAGTTCTCCTGATCGTCTTTATTATAACACAAGTTTTCGGGTTTGTACAGGGATTCGCCGGTCTTTTTCGTGATTTTTCGAAAAAAATCATCCCGTTTCCCTGCCGAAGCCCCGTTTCCGCACCGCTTTTTCCGCCGGAAGAAGGAAACCTTATTTCTTCTCGATCAGCGATTTCCCCGTCATTTCGGCAGGAATGTCCTCGCCCATCATTTCGAGAAGAGTCGGCGCAAGGTCGGCTAAAATACCGTCTTTGCGGAGGGTAACGTTTTTATACAGATCGCTCACGAGGATCACGGGCACGCGGTTCGTCGTATGCGCGGTAAACGGTTCGCCGTCGTCCGCGATCATCTTATCCGCATTGCCGTGGTCGGCTGTCACAATACAGCTGCCGCCTTTGGCGAGAACGGCGGACGTGATCTTGCCGATGCAGTTTTCCACCGTGCGCACCGCTTCGATCGCCGCCTGTTCCACCCCGGTATGACCGACCATGTCGCAGTTGGCGTAGTTTAAAATGATCACGTCGAATTTATCGGAAGCGATTTCTTCAAGAACCTTTTCGGTCACTTCGGGCGCGCTCATTTCGGGTTTCAGATCATACGTAGCCACCTTGGGCGAAGGGATCAGATCGCGGAATTCGTTCTTTTCCGGAGCTTCCACCCCGCCGTTGAAGAAGAAGGTCACATGGGCGTACTTTTCCGTTTCCGCGATACGAAGCTGAGTGTATCCGTTATCCGCAAGATATTTGCCGAGCGTGTTGTGAAGCTCCTGTTTTTTAAATGCGATCGCCACATGACGGAAAGTTTCGTCATACTTGGTGAAACCGACGTAGCAAAGATCGAGGTATCCCGTTTTTCTTTCGAAACCGTCGAACGATTCTTCGGTGAACGCGCGGGAGATCTCTCTCGCTCTGTCCGGGCGGAAGTTGAAGAAGATCACGGAATCTCCCTTTTCGATCAGAGCGACGGGCTTTCCGTTTTCCGTGATGTTGGCAGGAAGGATAAATTCGTCCGTAACGTCGTTTTTATAGCTGTTTTCGATCGCCTCTTTCGCGGAGGAAGCCTGAACGCCGTTGCCGAGAGTGAGCATTTCATACGCTTTCACGACCCTTTCCCAACGGTTATCTCTGTCCATCGCATAGTATCTGCCGCAGACGGACGCGATCTTGCCGACGCCGATCTCTTTCATTTTCTCCTCGAGCTCGGCGATAAATTCGATGCCGCTCGTGGGGGGAACGTCTCTTCCGTCGGTAAAGCAATGCACGTAAACCTCGGTAAGTCCCCTTCTCTTCGCCATTTCGAGAAGAGCATAGAGATGGGTGATGTGGCTGTGTACGCCGCCCGAGGACGCAAGCCCGTAAAGGTGAAGTTTCTTTCCGTTGTTCTTCGCCCGATCCATGGCGCGGATCAGTTCTTCGTTCCCGAAAAAGTCGCCGTCTTCGATGGCTTTCGTGATGCGGGTAAGATCCTGATATACGATCCTGCCGGCGCCCATGTTGAGGTGTCCGACCTCGCTGTTGCCCATCTGCCCGTCGGGAAGACCGACGGAAAGCCCGCTCGCGCCGAGCGTTGCCGAAGGATATTCCGCGGAAAGTTTTTCGATCACGCCCGCGTGCGCTTCGTAAACGGCATTTCCCTTATGATCGGGATTCAGACCGTAACCGTCCATAATAAACAGACAAACCGGTCTCGTTTTCATTTTTTTCATATTGTCCGAACTCCTTTTTTCCCGCCGCGTAAGGCGGGAACCGAATCTTTTCCCTATCATTATATCATTGAAAAGGGAAAATATCAAAGCGTTTTTGATCTCTTTTCCGGATTTTGCCGAAAAAGAACCCGCGAAAAACGATTTCCGCGGGTTTTTGCCGAATGAATTATTTGTCGTAGTTCACGATAAACGCGAAATCGTCCGCCTTTAAGGATGCGCCGCCGATCAGACCGCCGTCGATCTCCTCTTCCGCCATAAGCTCTTTACAGTTCTTCACGTTCATCGAACCGCCGTAAAGGATCCTTGCCTTTTCCGCAATGGATCTGTGGAATTTCTTCGCGAGGATGTGACGGATATAACCGATGGTGTTGTTCGCGTCCGTAGCCGTAGCCGTTTTGCCCGTGCCGATCGCCCAGACGGGTTCGTACGCGATGATGATCTTATCGAAATCTTTGCTCTTGAAGCCTTTCAGCCCTTCCGTTACCTGACGGAGAAGAACTTTTTCGGTCATACCGCTTTCTCTTTCTTCTTCCGTTTCGCCCACGCAGACGATGGGTTTGAACTTCGCGTCGAGCGCAGCCTGCACTCTCTTGTTCACCGTTTCGTCCGTCTCGCCGAAATACTGTCTTCTTTCGCTGTGACCGATGATAACGTATTCCACCTTAAGCTCTTTCAGCATGTCCGCCGAAATTTCTCCGGTGAAAGCGCCACTCTGCGCCCAGTGCACGTTTTCCGCACCGATTTTGATGTTCGTTCCCTTTGCGGCTCTCTTCGCCGTCTGGATATCGGTGTAAGGAACGCATACGACAACGTCGCAATTCGCGTCCTGCACCTTGGGAGCGATCGCGGAGATCAGTTCTTTGGTCTCCGCCATGGTTTTGTTCATTTTCCAGTTCCCTGCAATAAGAGGTTTTCTCATAATCTTGTCCTTTTCCTTTGAATTTTTCTTTTTGGAGAAATGCCGGCAGGTTTGTCTTCTTTTCCGCCGGCATGCAAGCGACCGTCTGTCCGACAACCGCCTTGTTCTTTCCGGGATCAGTCTTTATCGTTAAGGCATTCGATACCGGGAAGCTTCTTTCCTTCGAAAAGTTCGAGAGAAGCGCCGCCGCCCGTGGAAATGTGGGTCATTTTATCCGCAAAGCCGAGCTGTGCGACAGCCGCCGCGGAATCGCCGCCGCCGATGATCGTGGTCGCGCCTTCGCAGTCCGCCATCGCCTTCGCGATCGCCATCGTGCCAGCCGCAAGCGTCGGGTTTTCGAACACGCCCATGGGTCCGTTCCAGATGATGGTCTTCGCGCCTTTCAGAGCGTCGGCATAAAGAGCTCTCGTCTTCGGTCCGATATCGACCGATTCCATGTCGGGTGCGAAATCGCCCACGTCGCGGATAAAGGTCTCTACGGGCGCATCGATCGGATCGGGGAAGTTCTTGATCTGAACGCCGTCCACGGGAAGAAGGAGTTTCTTGCCCGCTTTCTTCGCCTTTTCCATCATTTCCTTGCAGTAATCGATCTTCGTGTCGTCCACAAGAGAGAGACCGACTTCGTATCCCTGCGCTTTCAGGAAAGTGTAAGCCATGCCGCCGCCGATGATCAGCGTGTCGCATTTATCGAGAAGGTTGGAAATAACGTTCAGTTTGTCCGCAACCTTCGCGCCGCCGAGAATGGCGACGAACGGTCTGACGGGATGTTCGAGAGCGTCCGCCATTACCGTAAGTTCTTTTTCGATCAGGAAACCGCATACGGCGGTCTTCACGAAACCGTATTCGACGATCGCCGCCGTGGAAGCGTGCGAACGGTGAGCCGTTCCGAAAGCGTCGTTTACGTAGATATCGCAGAAGCTCGCGAGCTCTTTGCAGAATTTCTCGTCTCTTCCCTCTTCGCCGGCGTCGAAGCGAAGGTTCTCGAGAAGTACGCACTCGCCGTCTTTCAGCGCCGCGACTTTCGCCTGAGCGTCTTTTCCGACGATATCCGTCGCAAACGCGACCTTACCGCCGAGAAGTTCGTTCAGTCTCTTCGCAACGGGAGCAAGCGTGAATTTCTTCAGATCGCCCGTCTTCGCCTTGTCGAGATAAGCCTGTTTTGCGGCGGCTCTCTCTTCTTCGGGCAGAGCCTCCACTGCTTTTTTCTCTTTTTTATTGAGACCGAATCCTTCCGTGAAAATATTGTGCGGCTTACCCATGTGCGAGCAAAGAATAACCTTTGCGCCGTGATTCATCAGATATTCGATCGTCGGCAATGCGCCGCGGATACGGTTTTCGTCCGTAATGACGCCGTCTTTCATGGGCACGTTGAAGTCGCATCTGACGAGGCATCTCTTGCCGGATACGTCCACGTCTCTGATAGTCTTCTTATTCATTCGATAATCTCCTTTGATTTTTCGCGGGAAAACTCTTTCAGGGAAATTATTTCCTTTTCTCCGGAAAAATATTCCCGGAGGAATGCCGGCGGACGTTCCGCCCCGCTTTTCCCGTCAAAAAACATTTATCTTTTCGGTTCTATTGTATACTTTCCTCGGCGAATTGTCAATTTTTTATCGTAAAAATTTGGAGAAATCTTCCGTTTTCGCCCCGTTTTCGTCTTTTCCGGGGATCAAGACCCGTTGCCGGAAGATTTTCCGCCCCGATCGCGGCGTTTTTCTCCGTTGTGACGATTTCCGACCGATTTTCCCTCCCTCTTCCGCTCTTTTTTCTTTTTCGGATCCGAAATCGGTCAAAACAAAACGAAAAGGGCGAAAACCGCCGACAACACTTGACAATTCCGCGCCCGCTTATTATAATGGTTAAGTATATCGGTCGTTGCAGGCTGATATTGATTCACCGAATATCGTTTATTGATCAAAAAACGGAGGAAGAGACAGAAAAAAACAAATTCCGTCTCATCGCGCCCTCAGGGGGGTAAAAAATCATGAAAAGGAAAAGTAATAAAATATGGCGATTGGCTTTCCTCATCGTTGCGGACTCGCTTTCCGTCGTCATATCCATGCTGCTCGCGTATTTCACCACGGCGGACGACACGGCTTTCTCTGCCGAACTCGTCGCGGTAACGGGGGGAAACGTTCTCGTCACCGTCGCCTGCTTCGCCGCTATCGGGCTTTACTCGATCATCTTTTCGTCCGTCGGCGTTGTCGACGCGGTAAAACTCAGCTTTTCCGTCGTCGCACTCGGTCTCGTGAACGTCATTTTCGCCGCGATCACGAACGGACGCTATTACGGCATCGGAACGGCTCTCGTGTACAGCGCTTTTCTCTTTTACCTGACGGGCATTTCCCGCTTTTCCAAACGGATCGTAAGAATTTTCCTGAATCCCGGTCGTCGGAACGACAAAAACAAGAAACGCGTTATGATCGTAGGCGGCGGCGAAGCGGGGCTTGCCATTATCAGAGAGTTGCAGACTTCCGATAAAGTTGCCTATAAACCCGTATGCGTGATGGACGACAACTACGAAAAACTCGGAAAAACGATCTGTAACGTGAAGGTTGCCGGAACGACTTACGACATTAAAAAATACACCGGGATCTATCGGGTGGACGAGATCTTCATTACCATGCCTTCCGTAGACAAAAAAAGGCTGAGCAAGATCGTCGCCCGCTGTAAAGACGCAGGCAAACCGGTCAAAATCCTTCCGGGGATCTATCAGATCGCAAACGGTCAGTTTTCGGTGGAAAATCTCAGAAAAGTCGATGTCAGCGACCTTCTCGGCAGAGAACAGGTTTCCGTCAATCTCGACGAGATCATGGGCTACATCGAAAACAAAGTCGTTCTCGTGACGGGCGGCGGCGGATCGATCGGCAGCGAACTTTGCCGGCAGATCGCCACCCACAGACCGAAACAGCTTATCATTCTCGATATTTACGAAAACAACGCGTACGACATTCAGCAGGAACTTCTCCGCAACCACCCCGATCTCAATCTTCTTGTCCTGATCGCCAGCGTGAGAGACGCCGGCAAGATCGACGACGTGTTCCGCACTTACCGCCCGCAGATCGTTTTCCATGCGGCGGCGCACAAACACGTCCCCTTAATGGAAACAAGCCCGTGCGAAGCGGTGAAAAACAACGTGTTCGGCACGCTGAACGTCGCCCACTGCGCCGACAAATATCAGGTTCAGACCTTCGTTCAGATCTCCACCGACAAAGCCGTTAACCCGACGAACGTCATGGGGGCGACGAAGAGGATCTGCGAGATGATCATTCAGACCATCGGCAAACACAGCGAACACACGAAATTCGTCGCCGTGAGATTCGGCAACGTGCTCGGTTCCAACGGTTCCGTGATCCCCCTGTTCAAGAAACAGATCGAGGAAGGGGGTCCCGTCACCGTGACCCATAAAGATATCATCCGTTATTTCATGACCATTCCCGAAGCCGTTTCTCTCGTTCTGCAGGCGGGAAGCTACGCAAAAGAAGGGCAGATCTTCGTTCTCGATATGGGCGAACCCGTCAAGATCTACGATCTCGCCGTCAACCTGATCAAACTTTCCGGCTATGAACCGGGCGTGAATATGGATATCGTTTGCACCGGTCTTCGCCCCGGCGAAAAACTTTACGAGGAAAGGCTCATGGACGAAGAAGGAATGCAGAAAACCCCGAACGGACTTATTTCCATCGCAAAACCCATTCCGCTGGACGAAACTTTCCTTTGGGAGAGTCTGAAAAAGCTGTACGAAGAAGCGTATGACGAAACGGACAAAATGAAGGAATACGTCGCAGCCCTCGTTCCGACCTATCATATCGACCGCGAACACGAATAATATTCTCCCTGCCGGAGAATCCGATAAAAAAACGAGCCTTCTACCGACAGGCTCGTTTTTCTTTGACTTCGTGACAAATGTTGGGAACAAGCGTTAAATAATGATATTATATATTGCCTGTTCCGATCCCGCCTGCAGAATGCCTGAAGGCATATAATCATCATGCACTCTCTTTTTGACAGATTTCGTCAATGGCAGAAATGATTGCCGCAACCATGCTCGCCGCAAGTTTTCTCTTCCCCGTGTTCACGGTCATGATGATCGCAATGCACGTTTTCGTCGTATACAAGATTACCCGCAAGCAATGCGTTAACGGCGTCGTCGGCATTGCCGGAGATACCGCCATACAAGCGAATGCCGGCATCGGATAACGCCGTTTTTGCCCCTCCGCCGATACCGCCGCAAATCAAAGCATCTACGTGATTATCCTTCAGAAAACGAGCCAATAGCCCATGCCCCTGTCCGCTTGTACCGATAATTTCCGAATCGATAACGATACCGTTATCGACATGATAAAATTTAAATTGCCCGGTATGTCCGAAATGCTGAAATACCTGTCCGTTTTCATAAGCAACCGCAACGATCATATTTTTCTCCTTCCTTTTCCGAACCGAACGTTTCTTTTCTCTTTATCTCATATAAAAATCTTATCCGTAACCGGATCGCCCGCGATTATCCGCGATGATCGCATTTCCGGCACTGAATCATAGGTATGCCACCATCGTCATCGTCTTTGTAAAACAGCCCCGCCCAGTTACAGATACTTTGCAGAATCGGCACTACGGATTTTCCTTTTTCCGTCAGAGAATACTCGACCCGAGGCGGAATTTCGTCATAGGATTTCCTTTCCACGATATCGTTTGCAATGAGTTCTTTCAGCGTAGCGGCAAGAACCGCATCGGTTATATTCCCCATTTCGCGGCGCAACTCGCCGTAACGAAGAGTTCCCAAAGCCGAAAGAACGCAGATAACACGTGAATTCCACTTACCTCCGAATAGTCCCATTCCGTATTCCAACGGGCAGCGTATATCTTTTTCCAACTTTCTCTGATACATACGACAGCACCTCCTGTCGTTTTATATTATACCATGTATAACATAAAATAACAAGCACCCGCAAAAGATTACCGAAAAATCCGTTGACGTCTTTTATAATTCTTTTTTATTGTCTGCACCTGGCGTGGTAACGATAATTTTTTCCGGCGTAACGATCAGAGCACCTTTTGCCGTAGCGGCACCGTTAAACATCGTTTCTACCATTGTTTTGAAATTCCCTACGATTTCCCCCTCGGTGACATACCCGGCAATTCCCTTGATCTGATATCCTTCCAAAGTCTCGGCATCGTACACCGATATCGCAATTCTTCCGCCGTTCTCCGCGAGATTTCTCAGGGTTGTATCCAGAAACACATCTCCGATCACAAGTTTACCGTCTGCAGTCACGTCCTTGAAAGCAACGGGAACAACGTTCGGTTCGTTACCGGAACACGTTGCCAGATCCCACATGGATTTTGCAAGCACTTTCTTAACTTTTTCGTTCAGCATAATAAACGCTCTCCTTTTCCGATCCTTTCCGGATTGTTTGATAATCCGATTATATCATACTTGCTGTCAAAAAAAAAGATATCTGCTAATTTATTAGTTACTAATAAATTTAATAGTATAAATATGACACGACAACGGAAGCAGTCCGGTTTTCGTAAAAATTCCCGTGATTTTTCGGCTGCTTTTTCTTTTCTTGCATATAACGGGAAATGTTGCCGACACTACGACCGGAAATGCCCGTCCGGCAGGAAACGACCGGCAGATCCCGCAACACGCTTCCGCGCCGCGGACGGGCAGAAGGAGATCGATAAAATTATGAAAGCAACGGGAATCGTAAGAAGGATCGACGAACTCGGCAGAGTCGTCATTCCCAAGGAGATCCGAAAAACGCTGAGGATCAAAGAGGGCGACCCCCTCGAACTGTTTACCGAACGGGACGAACTGATCATCAAAAAATACTCTCCCCTTTTAAATACGGACGGGCTCGCGGAGACGATGAGCAAATGTCTGGCGTCGGAAACCGACCACTCCGTTCTCGTAACGGATAACGACGCCATCCTTTTCGCGTTCGGTCCCGGGACGAAAGATGCCGCCGGCAAGGCGATCTCTCCCGCCCTCGAAAAGATCCTTTCGGCGAAAAACGTGCTCCTTTGCAACACCGCGGACGGCGCAGCCCCCGTCGAGATCGTAAAAGGGGACGATTTCGGCTTCGCGAACGAAATATTTCTGCCCGTTCTGCACGAAGGCGACGCGCGCGGACTTCTGATCGTGGCGGACAAACGGGAAAACAGCGGCATCGCCTCGGCAGACATCCGCCTTGCGAAACTCGCGGCGGAAGTGTTGTCCGCCCACATCGTTTAAGTGGAAAGAACGATCCGGAAATTTTCGCGGAAGAAAACGGAGAAAAAAGGCGCGACCGGCGGAAACGGCGCGCACGCCGCGCCGGACAGGCGGGAAAACGGCTTTCTGAAAGGCAGCGCCATCCTCGCGGCGGGAAATTTTCTCGCCAAGGCGATCGGCGCGTTTTACCGCGTCCCGCTGACCAATCTGCTCGGTTCGCAGGGGATCGGTATCTATCAGATGGTTTTCCCGGTATACTGCATTCTGCTCACCTTCTCTTCCGCCGGGGTGCCCTCGGCGATCGCGAAACTCGTCGCTTCGGGCGAAAACGAAAAAGGCGTGCTCGGGAGATCGCTTGCCGTGTTCAGCGCGATCGGAGCGGTCGGCAGTCTTGCCATGCTCCTCTTTGCCCGTCCGCTCGCTCTGCTTCAGGGGGACGAACGCGCGGCGCTTGCCTACCGCACCCTTTCCCCTTCCGTTTTTCTCGTTTCCTTCATCTCCTGTTTCCGCGGGTATTTTCAGGGAAAAAACAACATGCTGCCCACCGCGCTTTCGCAGACGATCGAACAAGCCGTAAAACTGCTCTCCGGGCTTACCCTGTGTTTTTTCTTCCGCGGCGATCCCGTTCTGTCGGGCGCGCTCGCCTGTCTTGCGGTCACGCTGAGCGAAGGGGTGGCATGCGTTTATCTCCTTCTTCGTTACCGGAAAAGCAATCGAGAAAAAGCAAGCCTATATGTCGATTATCCCGTCAAAAAACTGTTGTTCACGGTTCTTCCGATCGCCGCGGCGGCGATCCTCGTTCCCCTGTCCCGCATGGCGGACAGCTTTGCCGCGATCAATATTCTGAAGAGAAATTTCCCGGACGCCACTTCCCTTTACGGCATTTATACGGGCGGTGTGGAATCGATCGCGGGCGTGCCGGTAGCCGTATGTTACGGCGCGGCGGCGGCATCCGTACCGACGGTAGCGGGGCTTTTAAAAGAGGGGAAAAGCGAAAAGGCGAAAAGGAAAGCGACGTATGCGCTGCTGTTCACATGCGCAGTTTCTCTCGCGTGCGCCGCGGCTTTGTATTTCGGAGCAAATCTCATCGTCGGAATTTTATATGCCGCTCTGCCGCAGGGGGAAAAATTTCTGATGGCAAAGCTTCTGAAAGCGGCTTCCGCAACGGTTGTTCTCCTTGCCGTCATGCAGACGGCAAACGCCCTTCTCGTAGCCAACGACAGGCTTTTAGCCCCACCCGTTTTCCTTCTGATCGGGGTGATCGTGAAAATTCCTCTGGAGATCGTTTTGCTCTTCCGGAAAAAAATCGGCATTTTTGCGATACCGATTTCGGATATCGCCTGTTATTTAATTGCAGTTTTTTGCGATTTGGTATATATTAGATATATCAATAAATCTTCGCCGCGGTCCGTGCAGACTTAGCGGGGCGGGTCCGGACCCGATTCCGGGCTTGCCCGGGCGATGCGCAGACCTCACGGCGAAAAGGAACCGACAAATGAAGATAACTCTTGCGGGCACGGGCGTCACGCCCGGAGACGTGTCTCTCCGCGCGATCGAAGCGGCGGACGGAGCAACCGTCATCGTGAAAACCGCCCTTTCCGAAAACGGGATCGCCCTGACGAAAAGATTTCCGGACGCAATCACCTTGGACGACGTTTACCGCCGTTCGCGCAATTTCGACACCTTGAACAAAAACCTTGCCGCCGAAGTGCTGAAATATGCCCGCGAAAACCCCGTCGTTTATTATGTGGACGGCAACCCCGCCGACGACGTTTCCTGCCGCCTGATCCTGCAAAAAAAGAAAGACGCCGAAGTCATTCCCGGGGTCTCCAAAGCGGCGGCTTGCCTTTCGGCGCTCGGCATCGGAGGGAAATACACGGCGATCTCCGCTTACGATCTTTCGGAAAATTCCGACATTGCCCTTCCCCTCGTCGTATTCGACGTCGACTCCGCCTATCTCGCCGGGCATACAAAGCTCGTCCTTTCCGATCGTTTCGGCGATGAAATACCATGCTATAAGTTCTTTAACGGTAATTTTGAAAAAATCATGCTCTACGAATGCGACTACGGAAACGACTTCGATTATTCCTGCTGTATCGTGATCGGCGAGCTTTCCCTTACCGAAAAAAGAAGGTTCGGTTTTTCCGACTTGTTCCGCATCGTGGAAAGACTGCGCGCCGAAAACGGATGCCCGTGGGACAGAGCGCAGACGAAGGAATCCATCCGCATCAACACGATCGAAGAAGCCTACGAACTGGTTGACGCCGTTACACGGAACGATGAAGAAGGCATGTGCGAGGAGATCGGCGATCTTCTTCTGCAAGCCGTTTTTCAGACCGTTTTCGCCGAAGAGCGCAATTCTTTCGACCGCAACGACGTGCTCTCCGGCGTATGCGAAAAACTGATCACCCGCCACACGCACATTTTCGGGATCGACCGCGCCGAAAACGAATCGACGGCGCTCGACATCTGGAACAAAAACAAAATGAAGGAAAAAGGATACGAAACCGCCGCGGAATACGTGAACGCCGTACCGAAAAACCTTCCCGCTCTGATGCGCGCCGAAAAATGTCTGAACCGCGCGAAAAAATTCGGATTCGAATTCGAAAATGCGGAGCAGATCTTCGGCAAGATCGCCGAAGAAACGGAAGAAGTACGCCGTGAAATTTTATCGGGTGACCGCGAAAAACTGAAAAAGGAATGCGGAGACCTGATTTGCGCGGCTGCCAACCTCACCCGCTATCTCGGCGTGGAATGCGAAGAGGCGTTAAGCCTTTCCACGGATAAACTCGTAAAGCGTTTCACCGCCGCGGAAGAGCTGATCCGGAAAGACGGCAAAGACCCGACCGCCCTTTCCCCGAAGGAATGGGACGATTATTATCGGGCGGCGAAAAAGAAACTGAGCGAGGAATCCGACTGACCCATGCAGTGTAAAAGTATCCGTATCGGTCGATTAACAACGAAAAACAATGTCTTCTTCGCGCCGCTTGCGGGCTTTTCGGATTTTGCGATGCGCGAGATCTGCCTTTCTTTCGGCGCAGGGCTTTGCTTCACCGAAATGGTGAGCTGCAAAGGGCTTCTTTACGGCAACGAAAACACAGAAGCTCTCCTGCCCCTCGCCCCGCACGAAACGCAGCCTGCGGTACAGATCTTCGGAAACGACCCGGAGATCATGCGGCGGGCACTGGAAAGCGAGGCGCTTGCCCCCTTTCCGATCGCCGACATCAATTTCGGTTGCCCCATGTCGAAGATTTATAACAACGGGGAAGGCAGCGCCCTTCTCGCCGATATCCCGCTGGCACAAAAAATCGTTTCTTCCTGCGTGAAGAGCGGAAAAACAATCACCTGCAAAATGAGGATCGGTCTCCGCGAAGGAGACTACGTGACGGAAGATTTTGCGAAAGCCTGCGAGGACGCGGGCGCGTCGCTTATCACCGTGCACGGGCGCGTGCGGGACAGAATTTATGCGGGCGAGCCGAATTATAAGGAGATCGCAAAAGCAAAACACGCCGTTTCGATCCCCGTGATCGCCAACGGCGGGATCTTCCGCAAAGAGGACGCCGACAGAATGATAAACGAAACGGGCGCGGACGGCGTGATGATCGCCCGCGGCGCGCTCGAAAAGCCGCAGATTTTTTCCGAAATTCTCGGCATCCCTTGTTCCACGGATAAAAAATCGCTTATTTATCGACATATAGACCTGCTTAAGACAAAATACGAAGACAGGGTCGTAGCCGTGAACTTCCGCAAACAACTCTGTTATTACTTAAAAGGCGAACCGGGCGTGACCCGCCTGAAAGAAAAAATTTTCCGTCTGACGGACACCGCTTCGTTAAAAAGCGAGATCGAAGCTTTCTTTTCCGCCCGGAACGAAAATACCGATCCGGCAAGGCAATAACATTCACACAATTTTCCTTCCCGCAATATGATACTCCGGGAGGGTCGTTCTTTGAAAATCGCCACATTGATCCGCCGTGCTTACGGCGACTATCGCCCCGGCGCGCAAACCCCCGAAACGATCGTTTTCGGTTTCGGATGCACGAAAATCGTAAAGTACCGGAAGGAACTGAACGGGGAAACCTCCGTTTTAAAGGAGCTTGCCGCCCTGTCCGAACAGGCAGACGGCGTGATCCTTGCCGCGTTCGACACCGACAATTACGGCGTGATCCGTCATTCCTGCGGGGTATTCGAGAAAGGCAGACTGCTCGGCATTACCGACATGTCTGTCTGCCTGGAACAAAGCGGCTACATGCCGGGGGGCGGTAACCGCGTTTTCGATACGGGATCGGGCAGATTTGCCGTTGCCGTCGGGGACGACGCCTTTTCGTTCGACCTGATGAAATCGCTCGTCGTATGCGGCGCGGAAACGATTTTTCTTCTGTCCGACCGCAAGCGGACGGAAAACGCGAAAATCGTCGTGCGGGCGTATTCCTACCTGCTTGGCGTTCCCTTTCTGTATCTCGCGGAAGACGGGATGTTCGCAACCGATCCGCGCGGCGAGATCGCGGCGTCTTCCGACGAAGACGAATGTTTTGCCGAAATTCCGACCCCGGCGGAATATTCTTTAAAAACCACAAAAGTACGCCTGCGCGACCCGTGATAACGCCCCGGCACGGCGGGCGCAAAACACAACCGACGGCGATCCGCAAAAAAACGGAAGCCGCACAAAAGAGGATACCATGTTTCATATCGTTCTCGTAGAACCGGAGATCCCGCAGAACACGGGCAATATCTCCCGCACGTGCGCGGCAACGCACACCGCCCTTCACCTCGTCCGCCCGCTCGGATTCGAAATTTCCGACCGCACCCTGAAACGGGCGGGGCTCGATTACTGGCAGTATCTTTCCGTCAGTTATCACGATTCCTTTGCGGAAGTTCTCGAAAAGTATTACAACGGACACAATTTCTATTTCATGTCCACCAAAGGCGCAAAGAGATACGTCGACGCGACTTTCCGCGACGGCGATTTTCTCGTTTTCGGAAAAGAATCGCACGGGCTTCCGGAGCCGCTGCTGAAAGAACATTACGCCGAAACCTTGCGCATTCCCATGTGGCAGGACCTGAGAAGCCTGAACCTTTCAAACTCGGTCGCAATCACGCTGTACGAAGCCCTCCGGCAGACGGATTTTGCCGAACTGAACCCGGAAGGACACCTGACGGGACGGGCGGACTGACAATTTTTTCAGACCTGCCGCGATCCGGAGAAAATCCGTACCGAAACGCGATCCGGGAAAAGCCGTATAAAAGGAGACGACCCATGAATTACCACATCGGAACGATGCTGATCGACGAAAACTTCAATGCGGACGGCGAATGTCCGCTGTGCAAGATCCGCGCCAAAGTCGAAACGCGGCTTGCCGAACAGTACCTCGGCGAAGGGGTTATGGAGGACGACACCCGCAAAGAGGTGAACGCCCTCGGCTTTTGCTCCCGCCATTACGACATGCTCTTTTCCTTTCAGTCCAAACTGGGGCTTGCGCTGCAGGTATCCACAAGGCTGAAAACCGTAAGAAAGGAGATCGAAAAACCGGAAAAAGGAAAACAGGCGAAAAAGCTTGCGGACAAGCTTGAGAAAACGACCTGCGGATGCGTGGTGTGCAAATATCTCGAAGACCACATGATCCGTTATTATAAAACCGTTGCGGAAGTCTACGCGTCGAAACCCTCTTTCCGCAAACGCCTTGCGGACGAAAAAGGGTTCTGCCTTTCCCATTTTGCTCTGTTAAACCGCTATTCCGACTATGCAAAACAAGAACAAAAAAGCTATTTAAACGACTTATACGCCGTCGAATCCTGTTATCTCGACAATGTGGAAGCGGACGTTCTCTCTTTTTGCGACCACCACGACTACCGGAAAAGAGACATCCCCCTTACGCAGGGCGAAAAAGACTGTCTGAAAACGGCGCGTTCCGCCTTTTACGGAAAGAAATAAACCCCGCATTAAATAAATTCCGCATTGTGATTGTTTTATGAAAAACGCCCGTTCACGTGCGCAAATGCACATTTTTAAGCGGAATGACCCCATAAAACTCACCTTATATCTGTTTTTAAAGCGAAAAGCCGCCCGTTTTCGGTAAAACGGGCGGCTTTTCTTCTGCTTGGATCGGTTTTCAGCCGTTATCCGACAAAAAATCGATCTATAAGCTCATTAATAAACAATTTATAAACACAAAGTCACCTTCCGGTTCCGGCGTATGCGTCCGTGATCCGAGGAGGGGGAAAATCAGTCTTTCTTTGCGTATTTTTCGTTCTGCGAGCGGATAAGCTCGGGATCGTCAAAATAATCGATCTTCATGGCGGCTTTCACGCCGGAAAGAGTTTTCGCCGCGACCTTCTCCGCGGCTTCGCTTCCCTTCTTTAACATTTCGTACACGGCGGGAATATCCTTTTCGTATTCCGCACGGCGGGCACGGATGGGTTCGAGGGTGCTCTGAACCACGGCATTGAGGAACTTTTTCACCTTCATGTCTCCAAGTCCGCCACGGGTATAATGCGCCTTCAGTTCGTCCAGATTTTTATATTCGGGAAGAAATTCTTCGAAATGGCGGTCTTCGGCAAAAGCGTCGAGATAGGTGAAGACCGTGTTGCCCTCGAGTTTCCCCGGATCGCTCACTTTAATGTGATCGGGATCGGTAAACATGCTCATGATCTTCGTTTTCACCACGTCCGGGCTGTCCGCAAGATAAATACAGTTGCCGAGCGATTTGCTCATTTTCGCTTTTCCGTCCGTGCCGGGAAGACGCAGACAAGCTTTGTTCGTCGGAAGGAAAGCTTCCGGCTCCGTAAGGGTTTCGCCGTATACCGAATTGAATTTTCTCACGATCTCCTTCGCCTGCTCGAGCATGGGAAGCTGATCTTCCCCGACGGGCACGATGTTTGCGTGAAACGCCGTGATATCCGCCGCCTGGCTGATCGGATAGGTGAAAAACCCGACGGGGATACTCGCCTCGAAATTGCGGAGCTGAATCTCGTTTTTCACCGTCGGGTTTCTCTGTAAACGAGAAACGGTAACGAGGTTCATGTAATAAAACGAAAGCTCGCAAAGTTCGGGGATCTGCGACTGAATGAAGATCGTAACTTTTTCGGGATCGAGCCCGCAGGAAAGATAATCGAGCGCGACCTCTATGATATTCTGTCTGACCTTTTCGGGGTTTTCGGCATTGTCGGTAAGGGCTTGCGCGTCGGCGATCATCACATACATCGCGTCGTATCCGCCCGCATTCTGCAATTCCACTCTTCTTCTGAGCGATCCGACGTAATGCCCCACGTGCAATCTCCCGGTCGGTCTGTCTCCCGTAAGGATAATTTTTTTCATACTCTTTTGTTCTCCTGTCCGATCGTGAAAGAAAACCGTTCTCCCGCACGCGTCGTGCGCTTAAAGGTTTTCCGCGATTTCGGTAATTTTTCTCAGCCGATGGTTAAGGCAGCTTTTGGAAACGCCGAGAATTTCCGCAAGCTCGGAAAGGGTGCTCCCCTTATGTTCTTTTCTCTTCTCGCACACCACGCGAAGGGCAGACGGAAGAGAATCGAGCCCGACCGTCTCTTCGATCTTCATGATCGCACGGATCTGTTTTACCGAAGCGTCTATCTGTTTGGTCATGTTGGACATTTCGCAGTTGATCACGCGGTTCGCGTCGTTCTTCATGTCCTTTTCCACCGTAAGTTCGGCAAGCTTCAGCACGCTTTTCGTCGCGCCGATCAATGCGAGAAAATCGGAGATCTCGTCCCTTGTTTTCAGATATACGATATACCCGCCCTTTCTTTCGATCAGTTTGGGCAGAAAATACACCTCGCTTAATATTTCGCAAAAATCGGTAGCGGTCTGATAATTCGTGAATACGAATTCCAGATGATACCCCGTAGACGAACCGGAATCCATACTCGGCAGCGTCACGCTGCCGCTTCCTAAAAACACGCCCCGGATATAGGCGACTTTGCAACAGTCGTTTTCGGTGAGATATTCGTCGATGTTCAGTTTCACCGCGACACCCTGCTCGTCCACGGAAGCGAGCCCGAGATCGACGAGCACGGCAAGACTGCCGTCTCCCACGCAACGAAAAGCGATCCTGCCCTTTCGTCTGGGCTTGTCCTTTCCGCCCAGGAAAACGGGATCGATACCGTAAAGATCTTTCACGACGGAAACGATATAATCGGCGCATTCGCGGTTATCCGTCGTCACTTCGAACCCGATCTTACCGCCGATGATGCTTACGGACCCCGCCGTTCTCAGGTATGCGGATAAAAGAGCGTGCCGGCAGCAATCGGATTCGTAATCGATCTGCAGGATCTCCGCTTTGACTTCTTCGGAAAAATTCATGTTCTTTTTCCCTCCGCGCGTAAAATCAGCCGTTCCGTTTTTTCCATTCGGCAAACCGGAGTGAAGGCGTTTTTCCGTCGATGTTGTCGATGCGATCGAAAGGAAATTCCACGCGGGAGAAAAGGTCTTCCGCCAGGGCGGCGTCTCCCACGCGATCGACGGAATGAGCGTCGCTGTCCACAACGAAGCGCACCCCCGTATCGATCACTTTCCGCCATTCGTCGTCCGACAAATGCACCTTTTTGGTGTTGATCTCGAAATAGGTGCCGTAGTCGCTCGCACAGCGCGCGACCTCGTCTGCAAAACAGGGGCAAAGATAACCCGGATGGGTCACCACGTCGATCGGGTTGTTCCTGATCGCCTGCACATAACAGCGGGTATTATATCGTTTCTGCGCTTCGCTCGCTTCTTTTTTAAACAGACTGTCAAGCTGATTTGCGAAAAGAAGCCTGAAATAATCGGAAAGTTTGTCGTAATAAATAAAGCGATGCACGCCGGCAAGGATCACGTCGAGCGCCGCGTAATCGCGCGGCTCGGCATCGATCTTTCCGCTTGCGCCGCGGATGTTCGATTCGATCCCGAGCAGGACTTTTACTCCCGTGATCTCTTCCGCATGTCCGCAATGTTCTTTCATTTCGGCAAGTTTTTTTCGTTTCATGCCGAACGCGGGGTGTGAAAAACCGTGGTCGGTGATCGCGATCCCTTCCAGCCCTTTTTCTTTCGCAGCCTGCGCGTTTTCTTCTATCGTGCCTTTTCCGTGGCTGTAGATCGTATGCGTATGAAGGTCATAATTGATTTTCATCTTTGAATTTTCCTATGTACTCCACTTCTTCCCGAAGCCTGATCCCGCACTTTTTCAGAACCGTTTCCTTGATATGCAGGATCAGAGAATAAATATCTCCGCTCGTCGCGTTTTTCTCCGCAACGATAAAATTCGCATGTTTTTCGGACACCCGCGCGCCGCCGACGCGAAAGCCTTTCAGCCCGCAGCTTTCGATCACCTTACCCGCAAAATATCCGTCGTTTTTGAACGTACTGCCGCACGTCCGCCCTTTCGGCTGCCGATTGCGCCTGAGCGAAAGAAAATAGCCGATCTTGCTTTCCGACTGTTCGTATTCCACGTTTTCCAGGTGAAAGGAGACGGAGAGAACGCACTTCTTCTCTTCTTTGAACAGACTGTTGCGATAGGAAAAACGGCAGTTTTTTCCGCCGACGATCCCGCCAGCATATTCGGCAAACGAAACGTATTCCCCGATCGTTTTATTGAAACAACCGGCGTTCATCGCGACCGCGCCGCCGACCGAAGCGGGGATCCCGCTTAAAAACTCCAATCCGCCGAGGCTGTTTAATAGCGCGCTTTCGATCACGCCCGCCAGACTTTCCCCGGCAAGCGCCGTCAGGATCTTCCCCTTTACGGTGATCCCTTTCAGTTTTTTCAGACAGATCGCGCCGCCGCGGATCCCGTCGTCGGAGATCAGCACGTTCGACCCGTTGCCGAGCAGAACGTAACAAAGCCCTTCTTCGTCGAGACGGGCGATCAGTTCCGCCGCCCCTTCTTTCGTTTCGGGGAAAAACAATACGTCGGCATTTCCGCCCGTTCCGAAACTGCAATGCGGCGCAAGCGAGGCATTCTCTTCAAAATATACGCCCGCTCTGCGCCCGATCTCCGCGTATGCTCCCGCGTTCTCCATCGTTCCCTCCTATTTTACAACATATCGCCCGAAATTACAAGCGTTTCAATCCGTTTTTTATTCTCTCGGCGTCCGCAATTTCCCCCGTTTCCCCGAAAAAAGTCGTATCGCGGTATTTCGCCGCATTGTCTTCCGATAAAAAGGGGCTCGCGGTATAAAGCACTTCCGAAAGATCGTATAAGCCAAGCGCGCTCTCGCTGTACGGGTTCGTCCCGTTTACGGGAAACATCCCGATCGAAGAGATCTCCCCCTGCACCTTTTCGGTAAGCATGTAAAGGAGAAAATCCTCGCACAGGCGGAACCTGTCTTCGTTTTCCGTACAAATCGCGAGATACTGAAACAGGTCGGAATAAGCCCCGAGGGGCTTTGCCGTAAACGCGACCCCTTTTCTTTCCAGGCGGATCACGTCCCTCTGCGTGCCGATCAGAGCCGCATTTTCTCCCGCGGCAAGAAATGCGCCGCATCCGTCTTCGGGGCGAACGAGTTCCGCGTTCCCTTTTACGCCGCTTAAACATTTTGCGACCAACGGGAAATTATGTTCGCCGGAAGACACGATAACCTTATCTATAAGCCGATTATCACCCGATTTTGTAAAAAGGAAATAACCGCCCGCGCACCAGGGTGCGGCAAGCGCCGTTTTTCCGACCGATCCGCCGTAAGCCTTTTCTTTCTTCGTAAGCGGCACGCAGAGACCGGATAAAAATTCGCACCCGCCGCCGAATGAGATCATATCGGGAACATCCCCGCTTGCCAGGCTTTCCTTCGCGCCGAAAAGCGTTTGCGACCGCACGAGAACGATCACGCCCTTTCTGAAACGCTTCCCCGCGGAAGAAAGAAACGCCGTCCGCGAGCCCTTTCCCCCTTCGAACGTATCGATATTCCACACGGTGAGTACCGTTTCGTAGTTCTGTGTTTTTACGGGAAATTCGCTTTCTTTTTCCCTTTTTCCGAGCGTGCGGACCGGAACGAACGCAAGCACGAAAACGGAGAAAAAACAAAGGATCGCTTTGCCCGCTCTGCCCATACTCTCACCCCCGTTCCCCGCCCGGGAAATCCGCCATGGAACCCGAAAGCCCCACCGGAACCCCGCATGTTCTTCGGGCGGCTATCATAATATATGAACGAACGCTTCCCCGCATGCCGTTTTTCTCGACGGGAAGCAAAATTTCTTTCCGATGCCGTTGACATTTTTCATTATTTTGTTTATAATCTAAGTGACATTTAGGCTTAGCATTCGTTATCACTAACTATTTTTACGGCGAAAAATCGGTTTATGACTGTGTTAAACGCTCGGCAATATACGGAAGAGTATTATTTTGAGCGTTTGCCTTGTCAAAACG
>CABUWK010000010.1 GCA_902495325.1 uncultured Acidiphilium sp. | reverse complement strand
TTCCAAGTTCCAAAGCCTAATGCAAAAGTATGAAAATTTAATCTAACAAAAAACTTACACACTTTTCTTGACATTCCCAGTTCCAAAGCCTAATGCAAAAGTATGAAAATTTAATCTAACAAAAAACTTACACACTTTTCTTGACATTCCCAACGTCCTCGCAAATGTTTGGGTTGGAAAACTCCTTTTGAAGTCTTTTATGGTAAAGTGTTGCATTTAGTTTGACAATTCAAGCTTTAATAAAATCATCTGCGGTTTGCTTTGTGCTTTCCGTCGCTTTGAGATTTTCTTCAATAGTTTCAATTTCGGCTATCAGCGTCTCTTTTTCCGCAGAATACTTGTCTATAAACTCAAAGCACATTTTTTCAGGCATTTTGCCGTTTACCTTATCTTCATATACGTTTTGAATAAGCCCTCCCAATTCTTCGACTCGTTTTTGTTTCGTTTGCAAACTTTTCTTTGCAACTTTCATTGACTTATCGGCAAGTTCGGCGTTCTGACGAACAAACTCATTTTTTATTTCATCTTCGTCAAGCACGATTTTTTGTGCCATTTCCCGTATGTCGCCGAGGACTATTTCTTCAAGGACAGGGGCTGTTATATGGTGCGAGAAACAATAAGATTTCCCGTATCGTTTGAGTCTTCCGCAGTCGAAATTATATCTGTAATCGTTTTTCTTTTTATCCCATACATAGCCCATTTTAAGTTTTCCGCCACAATCGGCACAATATAAAAATCCCGAAAGAGGATGAGTAATGCCCATATGCATTCTTCGACCTTTCGCTCTCGATTTCATTCTTTCATGTACTTTGTCCCACAATTCTTGCGAGATAATCGGTTTGTGGGTGTTGTATACAATAACCCAGTCGCTTTGGTCTTTACGTATCACCTTAAAAAGCCATAGCAAGAATTTTTTGCCGTTGACTTACGATTTTCACTGTGCTACAACGCGACGACGAAAGGCGATAAATCGGAGCGCATAAACATAAAGTCATAAGAAAAAGGCGGTAGAATCAACGTTCTATCGCCTTAAATCGGGTTTTATTGATTTATTTTATGAAGTTGCCGCGGGTATCTCGTTTCTGCGTAAGATAATGGTCTGAACGCTTTATTTCATACTGCTTTGTTTGAAAAACGATACCTGCAACACCTTTCAGACAAAAGTAAAAGAGCCGCGTGTTCAAACGCGACTCCCTGTGGCGGAGAAGACGAGATTTGAACTCGTGCCACGATTGCTCATGCTACTCCCTTAGCAGGGGAGCCCCTTCGGCCTCTTGGGTACTTCTCCATGGATATTCATTTCCGACGCTCATATATAATAACATATTTTTTTCGGCAGGTCAAGGCTTTTTGCTCTTTTTTCGCGATCTTGCAAAATTTTTTTTTGCCCGGTGTATCCGGTCGTTCTTTTGCAGCGGACAGGGCGGGAAATGCTTGCACAAAAAAGGTTCGGCTGAGCGTAACACCGGCAGGCATAATGAATTACCGAAATTCGAAAATCAAGTATTTTTATAGAATTTTTTTAGATTTTCAAAAATTTTCTTGCTGATATGATAAAATACCCGTTGAAACCTTGTGTTTTAACGGGTATTTTTGCATTTCAGTGAAAGCCAATGATAAAAATGCGCAATGAATTGCACGACAAAAAGCCGTTCAATGTCGGACGGCTAAAAAATTGAAAGTGCACTTTCAAAAATTAAATTGCTTTTAACGCTTCGGCAAACATTTCGGCGCTTGTGGCAAATCCGAAGATTTCCCGCGGATATGCGTTCACCCAATTTTCGACGGCTTGAATCTGTTCTTCTGAATATACGGATAAATCAGAACCTTTCGGAATCAGCCGCCGAATATCTCGGTTAATGCGTTCGTTACTGCCGCGTTCGCAAGAGGAATACGGGTGGCAGTAATATAAACTTGTTCGCTTGCCTTTGTAAATGGATTTTTCCAGCCCTTTGAAATCGGAAAATTCAACGCCGTTATCAACCGTTACGGACTTAAAGACTTTGCGGAAATTTTTTCCGAACCGCCGTTCAAGTTTATTCATACTTTTCACGACTGTTTCCGTTTTCCGATTCGGCATTTTAAAGATAATTTCGTATCTTGTTAATCGTTCGGTAAACACAAGCAGGACACCGCGCGAATCTTGCTTTCCAACCACGCAATCCATTTCCCAATGTCCGAACGTATTTCGCGCCGCAATTTCAACCGGGCGTTGTTCTATGCTCGTTCCTTTCGGCGGGCGTTTTGCAACCGCTTTTCTGTATTTCCGTTTCTTTCGATACATCGGTAAATCCGTCATACGGATATTATAGAATATTCCCGAAGAAATATAGCGGTATAACGTAGTTTTGCTTATATTCGTTCTGAAGCGTTTCCCGCGTTTTATTTCGCCCAACACGGCGCACGGGGAAAGTTTATCTTGCAGAACCCGTTTTTCCACATAACGGACAAAATCATAATCGTTGCCGAGTTTCAACGGCGCGCCGTGAGCCGTCATATTAAACCGATACTTATCTTCGGCAATATTCGGACTATAACTTATTTCTTTTTTGTAATGTTTTTCGCCTATATAGTCGGTATACGCATACCGCTTGCGTTCGTATGCACCGCGTTTTATTTCGTTGTAAATCGTGGCGATGCAAACTCCCAACTTTTCGGCAATCGCTTTTTTGTGCAATCCCGCGTTTAAGCAGGCTTCTAACTGTAATCGTTGCGTGTACGTTATATTCTTCGTTCCTTTAACCTTCATTTTCAATAATCCTTTACGTTAATATTTTATCAAAATCACCGTATAAATCAAGCGTTTTTTAGATTTAATTGTCTACTGAGAGCATTACGCGACCCCTTGCTATTATACGAGCGCCGCGCTGCGCGCGGCGATAGCAAGGGGTCGCGTTTCACCGACCGATTCACCGCTTTCAGCGCAAACAAAAGACGGTTTCGCGCTAAATCGCTTGCGAAAACCGTCTTTTTATTTGTATTGCGGAAAAATCTGAAAGCAGAAGAAGCGTTATGCCGTGAAATTTTCTGTTTTCGGACACGCCAAAAAACGCCGTATGAAACCCCATAGGCGCAAAACGTTATTTTGCTTATTCCGGATTGTTTAAGCCGCTTGCGGCGGATTACACAGCAAATCAATCATAGACATTTGCTTATAATTGAACCGCATAATATCCCGTTCCCAGTTAAACGTATCGTCGAAAAGAACGTATTTCGTGCCGAAATCCTGCATTTCGGTTACAATGTCCTTTTCGTCAAGTTCGGCGTAAATTTCACTTTTCACGCCGCGACTGTAAACAAATCTTTCGCCCGTTTTGCCTACGTATTTCAATAAGTATTTGATAGCTTGTCCGCATTTCATAGACATTTCGCTCAACTCCTCAAAATCATTTCTGCCGAAGTTCTCGACAAAAAAACTGTTTTCGTGTCTTGTCTGCATTTTCCCTTGTGCCGTGCTGTAATCCTGTATTTCCGTAACCTTTCCGACCATTTCCCCGTCGGGGATATACATGATCCCGTGAAAGTGCAATCTTCCCGTTTCCGGTGCGCGCTCGAATACGCCCATATATCTCCACCCGCGACGGGTATGAAGGTTGGAAAGGCAACGGCGTATTTTTTTGCGGAACGATTCGGCAGAATGTTTTTTATCGTCGTATGTAAACGTAACGAAATAATTCCACCTGTTTAAATTCGCTTTCCGGCGCAAGCGTTTCACGCGCTTCCAGAAGTTCCGCTTTGTCTGCGATATACTCATCTAAATCCGGATAATCGGGGAACAGCTCGGCAATGCCTGCTTTGATATATTCCGTCGCTTCTTTCTCTTTCAGTCCGTCGAAACGGGCGTTGCGATAGAGATTATCGAAAAGAGCGTCAACCTCTGCATGCTTGCGTGCGCCGCGCTTGCCTTTCTTTTGCGAACGGGTAACAAGCGAAGCGATATAGTGCCCGCCGTCGTTATAAATTTTATACCATTTCTTTGCGTCCGGCATGTCCGGAATTTCCGGCTCTTCGTCAAAAAACGGGAAAAATTCGTCGGGTTCTACGGGAATCAGTTCGGGTCTGTTCATTTGTCTGTACCTCGATGTTTTTATAACCCCTGCGGGGAGCATAACCGCTACGCGGAGCAGGGCTGATAAGAGAAAAGGTTATTTCTTGCGTTTCCGCTCGTTCGCGCTGTCGCGGATACCGCACATGATACCTTTTGCCAATCTGTCGCCGTTTTTGCTTTTTGCAAGATCGTTGAAATCGCCGATCGTTTTCCGCGCTTCCGCTTTGCCTTTTTCGTTATACTTCGGGTAATCGTGATACATTTGCACGCCGATGATATATCCCGCAGAAAAATCATCTGTTTTATAACGTTTATTGTTGTATTCTACCTTTTCTTTCAATGTCCGCATTTTGTTTTACTCCGTTTGCTTTTTGTCGTTTTTCAACCCGCTTAACAGGTCGTTAATAAAATAAGAATTTTGTTCCGCAAGTTCCCCGAACGTGGCTTTTTCCGTGGCGTATTCGTCTAAATCGTTGATACCGACGGGGGAACGCAACGCCTTTTCCGTAAAGAAATCCGAAAAACAATCCGTCGAAAAACGCTTGCTGTAAATCTTTTTCGACATAAGATAGTATTTGTTGTTCTGCGTGGCACCGTCCTGTGTGCCGCTTTCCACCTGAACCGAAAGGACGCAATATCCGAATCGGTTATATATTTTCGTGTAGTAATCGCGCATTTTTGCGGTAATACCTTTCAGAAAATACATAGGAAGCGTATTATCCCCGCGGGTGAAACGATATTCGTAATATAATCCCGAAAATTTATTGTAAAGCCAGCCGTAAAGCAGTTCGGCGAGCGAGAAAAAGGGCATTGCAAGCCGCGTTTCGCCACTTTCCTTAATATGTACGATTTCGCACAGATCCCGCGCGTCCGCACCCCAACTTTCGGGGCGTTGTTCGTCGGTTATCACCCGAACAAACGGAAAGTTATCCACCGTAGCGGAGTGCCGGACCATTTTCAGCCAACTGTTGAAAAGGTCGTTCTTCTGATTCGTCGTTTCGTCTTTTTTCTTCTTTTCGGATAGTTCAATGCTGTTGCCGCGCTCTTTTCCGACTTCTGTAATTATCACTACGCCGAAATCAAAAGAATTTGCCTTTTTGTTGTTTTCAACAACTTTCCGACCCAGGCGCAGACTATCGAAATCTATAATATGCGCGTGGCGGCTGTAGCTGTCGATCAGTCGGCTGTCCGATTTGAAGAAATCCGCGTTCCAGAGCGGAAAATTGCCAAGGTCTGAAAGCACACCGTCGACCCTGATACTGTAATTGCTGATAAGGAGCGAAGATTGTATCACGTAAATAAAGTAAAGCTCGGAATAGGTTTTTAAAACCGACCAGATATCTACGATTTTAAGCCCGTCATTGTAAATCAGCCCGTAACGCATAAAATCGTAACCGAACCACAGTTCGTTTTTGTTGAATCTGATACCGAAACGGGAGCGCAAATGGCGATAAATGCTTTTGTTTATCGCTTTATCGTCGGTATCGAACCGCCAGAAGTATTCCAACGTTCCCATTATTTTTCTGCATGTTGCAAGATTATAAATCAGATGTCTTTCCATACAGGAACGCAAAAACATTTCAAGGTTTATCCATGGGAAATTCGGAAACTTCAGATCGTTTTCTAAAATCTTTTCAAACGCTTTATCCCGTAGCATTGCTTCCTGTGAAAGCGCCATATCCGTAATTGCCGTCGTTTTCTTTTTGCCCATTGTTCCGCATACCATATACACGATAGGGCGGGCATTGATAAACCCGCGGTTTCTTCTCTCGAAGTGGTTCAGCACCCCGTAGGCGATATTCTTCCGAAACTTGTCCAACGCGACCAGACCGACCACAACCCACGCCCACAGCGGAATAAACGTAAACGCCGCCGATAAGTCGATAAACAGTTTATATACCTGCCTGTAAAGGTTAAGAAAATCGAACGATACCACGAAATACAGGTAATACGCGATAAATTCGATAACAATCGCAAACACGTTAAAATACAACGCCCACAGGCAAAGCCACGTTATATAATAATTCTTGTGTTCTTTTACAAACGAAACAAAGCCGATAAGCCAAGTTTTTAGCGGGGTGTATGTATGCGCCGTAATGCGTTTGAATATCGTCAGCGGCTTGCTGTCCTTGTCGTAGTCGTTGTTTTGCGTTTTCAGCATACGGCGAAGCAACAGCCACACAAGCAAGATAAACGGAATAATGATTACAATTACCTTGCTGAAAATATACAGAACGTTTCCGACGGCGGAAAGATACCCGAAGAAATTCTCTTTCGTTGCCCAAAGCCGCCAATATGCCGACCACTTCGTTTTGAACTTCTCCCAATCGGCGGGAAGAGGAACAGTCGGAACGGTGGGGACCTGCGACGGAAAATTGAAAAACGGTATCTTCGGCAATTCATTCACCGTCGGCGTAATCCGGTGCGGAATTTCGAGGATTTCGCAGAAATAATACGCTACCGAAAGCCCGCAATCTCTTACGCTTTCTATGATTCTGCCGATACAGCCGAAAAAGCGGAAGATACCGAGCGCAACGAATCCGAGCGTGATTAAAACGCATATAACATGCCGATAATCTGTTTTCCGTTTCGTTTTCATACCTTCGTCCCCGTGTAAATAAAGTAGCCGATGATTAAAACAATTACGATGCCGAGCAATACTTTCAGTATCCTTTTAAACGTTTGCATTTCGTTTGCCTTCCTCTCCTCAAAAGCTGATTTTATGCCGTCTTAAATATTCTTTTTCTTCGCTGTTCTCGATCTTGCCGAGATATCTGAATCGCTTCGTGTACCTCTTCGCCCATGCCTTTTCCGTGTATACGGTGGAGACATTGAAAGTGCCGTATTTCTTTTCCGCAAGAGTTCCCGCTGTCTCTTTATCCGTGGCATAAATATCCACGTATTCGCCGAAATGACTGCCGCATAGCGTTATGTAATAGTGCCGTAACATTTTTCTTGATCCCCTTTGTCTGCACTGTCATCGTGTCGGGAACTGCCGAAATGCTTGCGGAGAAAATTTTTATATGTATCCGAATCTTTCATCAGAAGAGAAATAAGTTTATCATGAACCGCCTTTACAAGGTTGATATCTTTCCGCGATATGGCAAAATCCATATAAAAAGATAAGTCGATCGCAAAATCTTCGTTAAACGCGCCTTTGTGCTCGTTGTACTTCTTTTCCAATTCCTGTAATACGTTTTCGGGTGTTAATATCATACCGTTTACCGTCCTTTTTTGAAAGTGTATTTTCAATTTTATCCGTTTTGCCGCAATTCCCTGTTTTTGCTTGACTTTATAATCTGAATCAATTATAATAATCGCAAAGAAGCGTAGAAACCGTTAGGTGGACATGAATGGGCGGCAATAGCTTAGCCCGTGGGTCGCTTCTTTTTTTATGCTATTTTTTAGGATATTTCCACGGTAAAGGCTTGTCCTCAAAACTATCCTTTTTATCGTGGCGAGTTCGTTTTCCTATATACATAGGTTGTTCATCCTGTGGATTCGGGTTCGGATAAATCTTTTCATTTAGATGTCTGCCGTCCCGTTCGCTGTGTGTAACCTTGCGATATTTGTATTCGTCGACAGGCTGTTCGCCGACGATCAGAGCGGGAGGTTTGATTTCCTGTAATACCGGAAATGCGGATACGGAGCTTCAATCCTGCCGCTTTTCTTTCTTATGTAGCTTTTAGCAATTGCCTTTTTCTGCGCTTCCGATTTACAATGAAATTTTGGTTTCTCTTTCTTTGTCATAATTATCCTTTATTTATCTATAACCCTTGCAGGGAACAGAACCGCATACGCGGAATAGTGCATATAAAGGAATCATTTACGCCTTTTTATAAGGCGTTTCCTTTAGACATTGTATGTGCTTCGTAATAAAACATAGCGTTGACATACCGCCTTATTTCATGCTATAATGCTTTTATCAAACCGCAAATTTGAAATAAAATAAGGAGGTATGCCACTATGAGTTTACTTTTTGCATGGCTCAAACTTTTCGCGAGAAATTGCAATGATTTTCAGTTACAACACGATTTAAACAAAGCAAAAGAAAAATCCTACGAACAAACGGGAAAAGCAATGAAACGCGCCCGCAAAAATGGAAAATATATAAACGGAACAGAAATTTATCAGAAAAATCTGAAAAAGAATATCCACACTGCCAAGTCAAGACATTCAAACAGAGATAAATTCATTTCCGATTTATAACCTGTTATCATGCCGAACGGTGGGGAACATGATTCCTATCGTCCGGCAGCCTTTTTATAACCCTTGCATGGAACAGAACCGCTTCGCGGAATTTCCCTTTAAGAAGGAAGTTGTTTCACCATTAAACGCACCGTAGGGCGTGAAACAGATATTTCAGCGTCCCGCGCCTGGAATACAGGCATGCCGTGTAATATTCCCGATCTTCTTCGTCGTTTATCCATTCGGGGCGGTAACGATAACGAAACGTTGTTTTTTCACGAGCGATCCCGATTTTATATTCCTTGCAATAGGCAACGCATTTCATCTTCAGACAGCGAGGAAAGCAACGGGACAAACGCGCCTTTTCCGATCGCGGTAATGCCGACTTGCGAATGAAGAAAGACAAAACGACGAGCGTTTGACAGTAATCCAAATCGCCGTCTTTCATGATCTGACGAATAATTGCCCGCTGTGCCGTTTTGTTCAGCTTCGGGAATATGCCGCCTAAAATCGAATACTCTTTCCGATTCATCTTGTGTCTACCGTCCTTTTGAAAGTGTACTTTCAATTTTACCCATTTTGCCGTAACATCCTATTTTTACTTGACATTAAAACCCGAATTTAATATAATAACTACAGTAGCGTGGTTGCAATGACCCATTGCGAGAAGATAATGCTTCTTGCGGACGCTACTTTTTTTATGTCATTTTTTAGGATATTTCCAAGGGAGCGGACGATCTTCAAAATTTTTCTTTTTGTCATGCCGTACCCGTTTCCCGATGTGCATAGGCTTCGGATCTCGTTTATCCGGATTAGGATAAACGACTTCGTTATTTCGGTTTCCGTCCTTCTCTCCGTGCATAACCTTGCGATATTTGTATTCATCGACAGGCTGTTCACCGACGATCAGAGTGGGGTGTTTTGATTTCCTATAATACCGAAAATGCGGATACGGAGCTTCAATCCTGCCGTCTTTCTTTCTTGCATAGTTTTTAGCAATAACCTTTTTCTGTGCTTCCGACTTACAATGAAATTTGGGTTTCTCTTTCTTTGTCATAAATATCCTTTGTTTATTTGACTGCCGAACGGGAAAGAGCGTTTCTTTGCCGCACGACAGTCTTTTTCATAACCCTTGCAGGGAGCAGAACCGCATACGCGGAATTTCCCTTTAAGAGGAAAGTTTATTAACGCCGCTTTCTGAGGCGTGTTCTTAAAATTCTTCTTCTCACGTTTCTTACTCCTTTTTGTGGAATATTGCCTTAAACAGCATGGCAAGAAGTCTGAACGGAAATAAAACGATTTTTATCGCCAAGCTTATAACCGAAGGCAGGATCGGTGTTAAAATCACAAGCAACAAAATCAAAAGTAACGCACCGAGAACGATTTGCACAAGGCGCTCAAAGTCTTTAGTTACCGTAATTTCGGTTTCGGTACTGTTTGACGGTTCTTTGCCGCCCGATTGCTTATTGTCGATTACACCCAAGTTATAAACAACTCCGTCCGTTTCGAATTTTAAACGAAGAATCGTAACATCCCCGACCATCGTCGATTCAGCATGATAATATGTACCTGCACCCATTGCGCTTTTGGGAGATTCCGTAAAGCTTGTTTCAGTAAAACGCAATACCCATTTATTGTTCTTTAATTCAGCAAGAGCTTCATCTGTAATCTTAGAAGCTACAGTTGCGTCAATAACCGCGCCATGATAAACACTTTCACTGTTTACACTATCAACAAAATCATCAACGGTTTGGATTCTATCCCATTCATATGAATATTTAAATAAACCACTACCAGTATATTCTACTTTTTTCTTATAGCTTAAAGACGCATAATTGTCGGTTTCAGATTCGCCGAAATCCGTTTTAAACGGATTTCCACCCTTAAAATAGTCATAAGAAATATTTTGTTTTGTATAATATACATCCGCTTCAAGAAGTTTATCTATGGGTTTATTCGTATCAAAAGCTACGAAATGGCTATCGCAAGCCCCTGCATTAAACAACCAGAATCCGTCCGGGTATCTGACAAACCCAACAAATTTATCCGTGATTTCAATTGTTTCAATGTCTATACAATCCACATACGGTTTGCCATTTATCTCACCGAAACAATATTGTTTATTAACGCATAATTTACTTCGGTAACGGTGTTGTCGCCGCTTGCCTCTTTGTCTACATCCTTATCAAACGGACGATAAACCGAACTTATCGCATAATACCTTACAGTTTCATCTTTTACGGTAAAATTCGTAACTTTATACTTGAACAATGTTCCGCTCCCGCTTAACAGCTCAAGCTTGTAATTATAAAAAGATATATCGTCGTTAATCGTAGTTGAAATATTGATAGATGAGGCGGTAACCTTATTCCCGCTCGGTTGATATGTATAAACAAAAAGTTCTTTATCAACACTTTCGGCAAGCTGTATCACCTGAACAGAATAATCGCTTTCACTCTCGGGATAATACGATGAATCAAAAGAAGAATCTTTTCGTAAATCTTCCATAACGGAAGAATAAGCCGTTCCTGCCGCGTATACGGGAAGGGCGGACAAGTTGAATTGCCCGCCTATCGCCGATACCACACATAAAACCGCAACGGCAACGAATTGCAGAATTTTGTAAATTGTCTTTTTCATCAGAAAATTACCTCATCAGGCGCAACCGTTACGCCGTCAACCGAAATATACAGGAGAAGAGGAACGGTTACTTTTTGTTTGCCGTCGGGCGAAACGACCTGAATCGCCACGTACGGATATGCGGAAAGGGCATAATCGCTTTCAAGCGTGATTTCCTCGCCTTTTACTATTTTCAGCATTTCCGAAACCGTTCTTGCCGAATATTTTATCGTAAAATCACCGTCTGCGGAAATCATCAGACCTTTGCCGTTATAATCATCGGTAAACGCCGCCGTAAAATCTTTTTCACCGGAAAAAGAGGAGGAATCGCCGTCAACGGTAAAATCGAAGTCGTGCGCGCTATCCACATTCGGAACGATCGTTACCGTGCAATCGGTTACGGAATACGCGCCCCAGTCCTCAGAATTATCGATCCGCAAAGTGATCGATTCTCCCTGCGGAACTGTTATCCCACTCGTTTTATCCGTTATTACGGTATCGCCGTAACGAAGATAAATCCCGTTCGGGCGATTGAATAAGTGTATACACACCCCGACGATACCGAGCAACAGCAAAACGACCACAATAAAAGTAATCGCACGGGATATTCGGTTGATTGCGCCGTTCGTTTTGTATTTACTCATAGTTCACCGCCTTACGAAATTACGATTTTGTCGTTACCCAAAGATACGCTTGCGATCGAACCGCCGTTTACGTAATCATCGAAAGCGATCGTACCGGTAAAGGTAAACGAGCTGTATTTCCCTTGAATCGTCGCGGTGATCGTAATATCTCCGTCTCCCTCATCCTTTTCTTCAAACAGCTCTTCAAGCAATTGCGAATCGCTGTAAATCGTCGAATTATTTCCGATCGTTATCACCATGGTGGGAGAGAGTTTCACCTGCGTGCCGATATCTTCAAAGAAAGACGTGTCGAAAAAGATTTCTTCGCCGTCTTCCAGCATGTCCGCCAACACGTCGATAGATTCGAAAGAATATGAGCCTTTCATTGCGCCCACCTTTCCGATGTCCGCATAATCGACTTCGTAGGAAACGGTAAAGGTGTCTGCGATCGTATAAACGTCGTAAACGCAGCTGATAGCCGCCTTGCCGCCTAACCCCGTTTTGTCTGCCGCTATCTGAAACTTCGGCGAAAGGGTCCCTTTGTTTTCAAGCGTAAGCGAACCGAACGAAAGAGTTGCGTTTGTTACCTTTTGCGCGTAATCTACCGTGCAAACCGCCGACTTCGCGGAATCATCGTCCGACGTAGCCGTTAAAAGAATTTGTTCGCCGAACGCTTTCATACACGTAAGCACCGCTACGTTGTTCGTTGTTCCGCTTGCCGACACGGTAACGTAATCGGAAACGTTCTTGCCTTTCGCCCATGCAGATTCCGCATTCGCAAAAGATAACGACCAGTTCACTTTTTTATTCGTAGCGTCGTCGGGTTTTACCGTTGCCGTAATCGTATAGGCTTTTTCCGCCTGCGTGCTTATGCCGTAAAGTTCATATTCTTCGACGGGAATTGCGGCTTTCATCATCTGAATGCCGTTTTCCCGGACTTCTCCGAGCACCGCGCCGCCGTAATCGGGGAGCGTTACTGCCTGTTCGGGCAAAGTCGGAGCCCTGCGGGCATTGTTTACTATCCCGAAACTCCCGGCACCGATAACGATGCCGAGAACCAGGGACAGCAGATTAGAAAATATAATTTTTTTCCTCTCTGTCATTTAGTTGCACTCCTTATCAGAATACAAGTTCCGTCTTATCCGTCTTGACGGATTCAACGCCCTTCTGACCGACGATTACAGACGAATCGAGCGTAATGCCGAAAGTTGCAAGTTGCGTTCCGCCGTTCGCGGTGTAAATAACGATTTCATATGCGTTGCCGCTGAAGCCCTGGATTGCGGAAATCAGCTTGTTTTTCTGCGCGTTGCTCGTATACAGGTCTTCACCCCAGGTTTTATCGAACCAATCGGAAAGGGCTTTCGTGCTACCGCCCGAATATTCGGCAAGGTCGGAAGCGTTAAGTCCTGCGTTGGTGATAGCGGTTTTGAATGCCGCGGTGGGTTTAATCGTGAAATATTCCGCTTTATCCGTATTCGCACGGGTGTAAACGGACGATTTATTTACCGTAACGCCTGCGGTAACGTTCTTCGTTGCTGCAAAAGTCGGGGTTGCCGTATATGTCTTCGTTCCCGTAGTGGAAAGAACTTTTCCGTCAACGGCGAACGAATAACCGGTAGTACGCTGTAAATATTCAACGTTCAAAGTAGCATAAGCGGAAGTATTGTCACGCGAAGTTGTCTTCACGACAATCTGTTCGCCGAATGCCGTAAGGTTCTGAACGACAGCGGTCAACGCGCCGTCCGAAGAGGGAGTAACGGTCACATAATCGGTAACTTTTTTACCGCTTGCCCAGCCCGAGCTTGCGTTTTTGAACGAAACCGACCAGTCGACTTTCTGATTCGCCGCGTCGGCGGGGTAAATCGTTGCCGTTACCGTGTATGCGGTTTCCGCCTGTACGCTTACGCCGTATGCCGCATATTCTTCCACGGGAATTTTCATCGCCATAAGTCTGATACCCGCGCTTTCGCCGTCTTCGAGACTTGCTTCGCCTTTTGTTGTGTTGTCTTCGGCTGTGTTCGGCTCTTCCTGTGCGGGCGGTTTGATGTGATCCCAGTTCTTGAACCCGTTGGAAATCACGCCCGTAAAGGCGATACCGCCCGCAATCACAAGGGCGAGAGCACCGCCTAAAATACCGTTTAAAACTTTGCTTTTCTTGTTCTGTCCGTTGTTACTCATATTATTTTTTCCTTTACCGCTTATCGCATGCGGCTACGCGTTTTTACTTTTTTCGAACGATTACGACCTGTTTTTCCCGAAACGAGATCGGGAACAAATTTTGCGGATAAATCGTCCGCCTTCATTCGCCCGTTCACGAAAGAGTTCTGTTCTTTTTCCGTCATGCGGTTGCATAACTCTTCGCTTCGCATACCGAAACTTTGCCCTGCATGAAACCCGACGCCAAGCCAATAGGCTTTCCGTTCTGCCGCCGAATATTTCGGCTTTTTCGGTTTCTTGCCTTTTTTCAAAGCCGCCATTTGTGTTGCGCTCCGTTTTGTCTGATTTTTTGCTTGATTTCCTCGTAACTTTCCGTTACAAGTACGCCCGACGATTCGCCTTCCTTGTTGAACCCCGTCTCTACGAACACGCTTCCGCCGTCGTCACAGATGATCGCCGTTATTTTTGAAACGGGCAACAATACTTTCATTCCGCCGTCATAGTCCGTAACTTCGATAAAACCTTTCATTGTCTTTTCCTTTCGTTTTTCTGTTCGTCTTACCGTTCGGTAAAACTGTTTTTGCGATCTGTAAAACCGACAGGGGCGATTTCTTCTGCCGCCCCTTTAAAATCTTTTATCCGAAGCCCGTCACGCCGTCACCCCCGCTTTCTTTGCTTTTCTCATCAGTATGAAGTCAAGAAGCGACTTATCGCTCTTCTTTGCCGGCTTGACCTGATACGAATATATTTCTCCGTCTTCGTCCGCGTTCTGAACCTCATACACGGTATAAGTTCTTTTCGTGCCGTCCTCGTTTGTAATCGTTTCGTCGTGCATAACAAGTTCCGCCGTCGGCTTAATATCAAAAATGATGTCGAGAACATCGTAACCGCCTTGGTCTACCGCCACAAGGTCAACTTTTACTTCGCGCCCGCGAACTTCTCCGTAAACCGCATAACCCCACATTTCGCGCCCGTCTTTCGCTGTGAATTGCTCGCGTTCGACGATCAGATTGTTTGTCGCTTTTGTTGCGCTTTCGTTTTTCGTCTCTCCCGCGGGTTGTTCCTCCGTTACCTTTTTGACCTCTTTTTCATTTGCCATTGTTGTTTCTCCTTTGCGTTAAGTCGCCACCGTTATTTTGTTTGCTTTCGCAGACGGAGCGGGGCGGAGTCAGTTGCCCTGTTGTCCGTTTCGCCGTGGTTTCAACGGCTCATCAGTGCGATCAGATTCAGCCCATCAGCCGATACGCTTTCCGATATTCGGCATTCGGGGTTATTGATACGAAATTTTTTGCCATGTCTTCGCTTTCGAACCAACCGTCATATTTTCCGTTTATGTAAATCTCATAAATCAGATATCTTTTCATGTCAGTTTTCCTCGGTCATAGGTTCGTTACAATCGGCACAAATCAGATTGATTTGTTTCGTCGCCCGGCAAGAGTTCCCGCATACAGGGCACACATATTTACGCGTGCTTGAACTTTTTACCAACTGTCCGTGAGAAACGGGCAATCTGTAAATCATATCGGCGGGGTTGTCCGTCAAAAACGATTCGACAAGCTTTTCCGTTTCTTCGTTAAGTTCCGTTTGCGACCAACCGATTTTTGCAACGCATTCGCATTTCAATCCGTGCGTTTCCGCTATCCGTTTGAAAATTTTGTTGTGATATTGCCCCGAACGCGAACAGTCCTGTAAATTGCGGATTCCCGCATATTGGTGACACATTTCGTGCAACAGCGTTGCAAATCTTTCACGGGGCGGTTCAACCCCGAAGCGGTAAGATTTAATTCGTGCTCTTCTTTTTCTTCGGGGTAGGCTTTTTCGTCTGCCGATTCTTTCCATTTCCAGACTTTGTTCACCGACCACCAGCCGTTTGTTTTGGTTCGTTCGTCGCGTTGCACGGTGATTACGGGCTTTTTCAGTTCTCCGTAAAATAACTTTTCATTTAAAAAGTTATATGCCTTTCCGATATAAGCAACCGTTTCCAAATACCTTTCCGTTCCGTCTTTCATCTTTTGCTTACTCCTTTGTATAAAAAAATTGTACCGGAAGCCTTTTTAAAGCTTTCGATACAATTATAAAACAGCACAACCGAAACAGTTTTTTCGGTTCGGAACACAGAAAAGTTGAAATGAATGAAAAAAAGTGGTATACTGTAAAGGGAAGAGTTCCACGCTTTCGGAAAATCGCGGAGCAACGCGACCGAAGCGGCTTTTTATCCGGAGAATCTATCGGTGAATATCGTTTATTTGAAATATGCGGTCGCTGTGGCGAAAGCGGGATCGCTCAGCAAAGCGGCAGATGAGCTGTTTATCGCTCAGCCGAACCTTTCGCGTGCGATCAAGGAATTGGAAAAAGAACTGAACGTTACAATTTTTGAACGTAATCCAAAGGGGATCTCTCTTACTCCGGAAGGGGAAGAGGTGATTTCTTACGGGAAAAAGATCCTGAGGTCGATCGAAGATTTCGAGGCGGAATTTAAAAACGGACAGAAGAAGACGGTTTTTTCCATTTCCGTCCCGCGGGCAAGTTATATTTCCCGGGCGTTTGCCGACTTTACCGAGGGGCTTACGCAGGATAAACGGTGCGAGGTATATTATAAAGAGACAAATAACCTTCGCGCCGTTACAAATATTATCGAGAAAGATTACAAGCTCGGGATCATCCGGTATGCCGAACGATACGACAAATATTTCAAGGAAATGCTCGACGAAAAGAATCTGCGTTACGAGCTGATCGCGGAATTTAAGTATGTCCTTCTGATGAGTAAAAACTGTCCGCTTGCCGCAAAGGAAACAATATCTTATGAAGATCTCGGCGGTTATATGCAGATCGCGCATGCCGACCCGTATGTGCCTTCCGTTTCGATGTCCGAAATCAGAAAGGAAGAGTTGCCGGATAAGTTCGACCGCCGGATTTTCGTGTTTGAAAGGGCAAGTCAGTTCGACGTGCTTTCTTTAAACCGCGAAACTTTTATGTGGGTCGCACCCGTTCCGACGGAAACCCTGGAGAGATTCGGGCTTGTGCAACGCTCCTGTCCGGATAACGACAGAAAGTACAGGGACGTTCTGATCTATCCCGAAAGATACCGTCTGTCCGATCTCGATAAGGCGTTTATTACCGCATTGATTGCATCGAAGAGAAGATATCTGAAAGAAGAATTCTGATTGATATAGGGCTATAAGCCGTTTATCGGCTGTTTTGCAGGGAAAGTAACGATGAAACTTGACAGAGTGATTGCCGTTCGTAACGACAAAACGGTATACCGTGACGGAGACGCCTGCATCAAGGTGTTTGCTGGAACATATGGAAAAGATGACGTTTTAAACGAAGCGTTGAATCAGGCGCGGGTGGAGCAAACAGGTCTGAACGTTCCAAAGCTTCGCGCCGTAACGCAAACGGAAGGGAAATGGGCGATTGTATCCGATTACATTGCGGGCAGAACGCTTGACTGTCTGATGCGGGATGATCCGGAAAAAACGGAGACTTACCTCGATCTTTTTATCGATATTCAGAAAAATATCCATTCCGTGACCGTGCCTTTGCTGATCAAACAGAAAGACAAGATGCGCAGAAAAATTCTCCGGTCGGACGTTGAGGCGACTATGCGGTATGACCTGATCGCCCGTCTTGACGGAATGCCGCGCCACGGAAAGCTTTGCCACGGCGATTTTAACCCTTCCAACGTGATTTTGCGTTCGGACGGAACTCCTTTTGTTGTGGACTGGGCACATGCTTCCGTCGGGAATGCTTCTGCCGACGCGGCAAGAACTTATCTCGGCATGTTGCTTTCGGGAGATAACGAATGTGCCGCCGCGTATCTCGCGGCGTTCGCCGCAAAGTGCGGAACGAAACCGACAGATATCGAAAAATGGTTTCCGATCGTTGCGGCGGCAATGTCGGTCGACGTGAACGCGGAAGAACGGGATATCCTTTTGAAACGGATTGTTTCTGACGATTGGAAGTAAAAACATGTATTCAATATGGAAAATATCGGGCTATAAGTCGGTAAATCCTTAATTTTATTTTTTTGGACAGGAATTTTAGTCTCGTGTCGGGCGATAAGGTGACGCTATGTGGGTTATTCTGGCGATAGGTTCCGCATTTTTTGCGGGGGTATCTTCGATCCTTGCAAAATGCGGGATCAGAAAAACACCGTCCGAAGTGGCAACTGCAATCCGGACGGCGATCGTGATCGTGATGTCCGTTATCATGACGCTGATCGTTGGTTCGCTGAATGATATCGGGAATATCGATACAAAAACGTGGATCTTTCTGATTTTATCGGGATTGGCAACGGGGGCGAGCTGGCTTTGTTTTTTCAAGGCTCTGGAACTCGGCGACGTAAACAAAGTGATCCCCGTGGACAAAACAAGCACAGTCCTGACCCTGATTTTTTCCTTTCTCGTTTTTCAAGAAACGGTAACGTGGGTGAAGATCGTTTCCGTTGTCGCGATCGGTGCGGGCACGTTTTTAATGATCGAGCGGAAGCAAGCGGATGAACAACGCCGGGGGAGTAAATGGTGGCTTTTGTTTGCCTGCCTGTCTGCCGTTTTCGCTTCGCTTACGAGTATACTGGGAAAAATCGGGATCGACGGGGTAGAGTCGAATCTCGGTACGCTGATCCGCACGATCGTCGTTTTGCTTATGAGCTGGATCGTCGTTTTCGTGACGGGAAAAACGAAAAACGTCGGCGAAATTTCGAAACGCGATTTGCTTTTTATCGTTTTTTCGGGGATCGCCACGGGCGCAAGCTGGCTTTGCTATTACAAGGCTTTAAAAGACGGCGTCGTTTCCGTCGTTGTTTCCGTGGATAAACTCAGCATGTTGGTCACGATCGCATTCTCCTTCTTTGCACTGAAAGAAAAATTGACTGTTAAAGCGCTTATAGGGTTGGTTCTGATTCTTGCGGGTACGCTTGCTCTCTCCCTTGCATCGTTACTTTAATCCCCGTTAACCGAAACAAAAGCCTTTAAGACAATCAGGGAAATGCTAAGCCTTATAATAAAAATATCATAAAAAGGCAACAAGCCGGTCCGGTTGAGATCGGCTTGTTGCCTTTTTTAATGATCGGGCTGAGCTTTCACGACAAGGCAAAGCGGTTAAGTCCGTTCAGTTTTTCAGCTTTTCGTTTTGTTCGACGAAACCGCAGTATTCGCATACGTAGTTCACGCCGTTATATTCCATCCTGCCGCCGCAATTGGGGCATTCCTTTTTCACGCCGTCCGTCTTCTGTTGTTTGCGGTTGGTGTTCAGTACGAGAAAGCCGTCTTTGAACAGATATCCTTTCAGAAATCCGTTTACGATCAGGGTGTTTACGTCCGTTGTGATCTGCTCGGGCTTTACCGACAGGTGAGCCGCCATTTCTTCTACCGAGTAAACGTTTTCGTTTACGATCAGGTTCAAAATCACAACAAGGCGTTTGCGGTTCGCATAGGCGATCCAGGACATCGGACAGCCGTAAAATCCGACAACGGCGGCGACGATACCGGCGATCAGTAAGGGTTTTACCCCTGCGGAAGCTCCGTAAATAATTCCGAAAACGCCGAGGGGTAAACAGACCGAGAGAAAGAGTGCAAGGAGCAAACGCCCCGTTACGCTGCGTTTCAATTCTTTCATTTATTTTTTATCAATACATTCCGCCCATTCCCTGAGCTCCGCCCTGCGGCATAGCCGGCTGCGGTTCGGGGATATCGGTGACGATGCTTTCCGTCGTAAGAAGGGTAGCGGCGATCGAAGCCGCGTTCTGCAATGCGGAACGGGTTACCTTCGTCGGGTCGATGATGCCTGCGGCAACCATGTCTACATATTCGTTCTTGTAAGCGTCGAAACCGTAGTTCGCTTTTTTGGAGCGGAGAATGTCGCTCAAGATCACGGAACCGTCGAGACCGGCGTTCTTCGCGATCTGTCTTACGGGTTCTTCCACCGCGCGAAGGATGATCTGCGCGCCCGTCTTCTCGTCGCCGGTAAGTTTGGCGATCAAAGCTTTCAAAGCGGGGATAGCGGTCAGAAGCGCGGTTCCGCCGCCCGGAACGATACCTTCTTCTACGGCAGCTCTCGTAGCGGCAAGGGCGTCTTCGATACGAAGTTTCTTTTCTTTCATTTCCACTTCGGTCGCCGCGCCGACGTTGATCACGGCTACGCCGCCTGCCAGTTTGGCAAGTCTTTCCTGAAGTTTTTCTCTGTCATAATCGGAAGTAGTTTCGGCGATCTGTGCTTTGATGGACGAAACTCTCGCTTTGATCTCTTCCGGATCGCCCGCGCCGTCGATGATAACGGTGTTGTCTTTGTCCACTTTGATCTGACCCGCTCTGCCGAGCATATCGGGTGTGAAGTCCTTAAAGTCGATACCGAGTTCGGACGATACCACTTTGCCGCCCGTGAGGATGGCGATATCTTCGAGCATGGCTTTTCTTCTGTCGCCGAAACCGGGGGCTTTCACCGCGACGCAGTTGAACACGCCTTTCAGTTTGTTGACGACAAGGGCAGCCAGGGCGTCGCCTTCCACGTCGTCTGCGATGATCAGAAGTTTCTGACCCTGCTGAGCGATGGGCTCGATAACGGGGAGAATTTCCTGAATGGACGAGATTTTCTTATCGGTGATAAGGATAACGGGGTTGTCGTAAACGGCAACCATTTTATCGGAATCTGTGACCATGTAAGCGGAAGCATAGCCGCGGTCGAAGCTCATGCCGTCGACCGTGGTGAGTTCGGTCTTCATCGTCTTGCTTTCCTGAATGGTGATAACGCCGTCTTTGCCGACTTTTTCCATTGCTTCGGAAATCAGTTCGCCGACCGTTTCGTCGCCTGCGGAAATGGAAGCGACCTGAGCGATCGCCTTTTTGCTTTCAACCGACTTGCTGATTTTCTTCAGTTCGTCTACCGCGCAATCCACGGCTTTCTGAATGCCTTTCTTTAAAACGATGGGGTTTGCGCCTGCGGCAAGGTTTTTCAATCCTTCCGAGATCATCGCCTGCGCAAGGACAACGGCGGTCGTCGTGCCGTCGCCCGCCACGTCGTTCGTCTTGGTGGAAACTTCTTTCACGAGCTGTGCGCCCATGTTTTCGAACGGGTCTTTCAGTTCGATTTCTTTTGCGATCGTCACGCCGTCGTTCGTAATGAGGGGCGCGCCGTATTTTTTATCGAGAACCACGTTTCTTCCTTTGGGTCCCAAAGTAATTTTAACGGTATCGGCAAGCGTGTTTACGCCGGCTTCCAATGCTTTTCTGGCTTCTTCGCCGTATTTGATCTGTTTTGCCATAATAAATCCGATCTCCTTTCTTAATATTTTAAATTATTCGATCACCGCAAGAATGTCCGACTGACGGATCAGTGTGACTTCTTCGCCGTCTACCTTGACTTTCGTTCCTGCGTCTGCGGGATAAAGCACGGTATCGCCGACTTTTACCTGCATGGTGATTTCTTTTCCGTAAAGGTTGCCGCCCATACCGACTGCCGTAACTTTGGCAGTGGTGTACTTATCCGCCGAGGCGGAAGGCAGAATGAATCCGCTTTTCGTGGTTTCCTTTTTCTCCGATGCGTTTACGACGATATTGTCGAATAACGGTTTTATTTTCATATCGTGATACCTCCATGATTTTTTGAATTTCAGGTTGTTGTTAGCAGTCTTTCTCTCAGACTGCTAATACTATTATAGCCGTTTTTTTTGTTTTGTCAATAGTTTGCGAACATTTTCTTTAAATTTTTTTCGTGATTTTTTCGTGTGTTTTCGTGAATATCCGCAATCTCTTCCGAAAACTCTCCCGAGCCGGCTGGTTTTCCGGTATTACTTTATATATTAAGCGTTTATAATAAGCGTTGCGCGGCTGTTTTCCGGCGATACCGAAAAAGCAAAGCGGAAAAAGATTTTCCTCCGCCGCGACAAAAATTTCCGCCCGGAATTTTCCGCCGGTCTTTGGGGCGTATAGCGAAAAAAATCGCCGCAGAAAAGCGAAAAAACACCGAGGGAAAGTGAAAATTCACAAAAACTCTTTACAAAAGAGGAAAAACATGGTATGATAAGAACAAGGCGGAATTCTTGTTTCGTCCGAAGGAGAGCTCGTTTTATGGATAAATGGGATAAAAGATTTCTGGAAATGGCGGAACTCGTTGCTTCGTGGTCGAGTTGTTATCAGGAAAACCGTCAGGTAGGCGCGGTCATCGTGAAGGACAAACGCATCATGACGACCGGTTATAACGGCGCGCCGAGCGGGATCGAAAGTTGTAAAACGAGGGGAACCTGTCTTCGCAGAGAACTGAATATTCCGAGCGGAACGAAACTCGAACTTTGCTATGCCGTCCACGCGGAACAGAACGCGATCGCCCAGGCGGCGAAACTCGGCGTTTCGGTAGACGGCGGTACGCTGTATTGTACGCATCAGCCCTGCGTGATATGCTGTAAAATGATCATCAATGCGGGAATTAAACGGGTCGTGTATAAATATGGTTATCCGGACGAGTTTTCCATTCGTCTTTTTAAAGAGGCAGATATCGAAGTCGTTCAGATGAACGACGAAGGAGTGAATACATTATGAATAACAATCCCATCGTAACGTTTGAAATGGCAGACGGCGATAAGTTTTACGCGGAACTTTATCCGGACGTCGCGCCGAACACGGTAAACAATTTCATTTCCCTGGTAAAGAAAGGATTTTACAACGGGCTTACCTTTCACCGCGTGATCAGCGGATTTATGATCCAGGGGGGAGATCCCAAAGGGAACGGTACGGGCGGTCCCGGCTATACCATTCGCGGGGAATTTGCGAAAAACGGTTTTAAGACGAACAATCTGAAGCATACGCGCGGGGTGCTTTCCATGGCGCGCTCTATGATGCCCAACAGCGCCGGCTCGCAGTTTTTCATCATGCATGAAGACGCGCCTCATCTCGACGGACAGTACGCCGCGTTCGGAAAGGTGATCGAAGGTATGGAAGTCGTCGATAAAATTGCGGACGTGAACGTGGATTATAACGATAAGCCGCTTACCGACGTGGTCATCAAAGAAGTTACCGTCGATACGGCGGGCGAGGAATACGAAGAACCCGAGCATTATTAAGCCGGCACCATTGTTTTCGGCAGGGGAAGATCTTCGGTTTTTTCGCGGCAACGGCGCGGGGCGGCAGTGTCGAAAGTTTTTCTTTCGTCATACGATATTCCGAGAGGAAATTACCGGAATGAAGGTCATCGATCTGCACAGCGACGTTTTAACGGCAAACAACGACGTAAAATTACAAGGTGACGGGGACGAGAGGATCGTGAAAGCGGTATTCCGCGGCAACCTCTCTTTTTCCGCCGCTTTTTCATTGGCGAAAGGCAAACCGCTCGTCGCGCTGGAAGACGCGGGTTATGCCGATCTTTGCGAAGAGAAACTCGCTTCGCTGTCTCCCGTATACGTCGGACTGACGTGGAACGGAGAAAACGCCCTTGCGTGCGGTTGTAAGTGTCCGCAGGACGGCGGGCTTACCCCGCGCGGAAGAGAATTTATCCGCTTTTTAAACAGAAAGAAAATTGCCGTCGACGTGGCGCACCTCGGAGAAAAGGGGTTCCGCGAAGTTATGGAGACAGCCGATACGGTACTCGATTCTCACACGGGGTTTTATTCGTTTTATCCCCATCCGCGAAATCTGAAAGACTGGCAGTTAAAGGCGTTGACGGATCGGAAATGCCTTGTCGGTTTTACGCTATGCGGATATTTTTCGACAAGCGGAAGAGTATTTTCGGCGGAGACGGCGGCGCGGCATCTGCTTTCCTTTTACGATCGTTTCGGCGGGGAGTTTCTCGCGATCGGAACGGATTTTTACGGCTGTGATTTTCTGCCGGACGGCTGCTGCGGGTATTCCTGGTTTCCGGTATTTGCCGAAGAGCTTAAAAAACACGGTATGCCGCAGGCGGATATCGACAAAGTTTTTTTCGGGAACGCGGCGGAGTTTCTCTCTTCGCGGATGAGATAAAGTCAAAAGCATAAGGGGTGGCGTTGCGGCTTTCGTTTCTTCCGGAATCCGATTTCCGGAGCTTTTGTCGACAAAGAAAAACGATTGTGATAAAATCAAAAGAGGTGGTATACCGAGCCTATGGAACTTATTTTGCAGATAATTCTGGAGCCGATGCTCTTTGCGTATTCCGATCTTGCGGAAAGCCTTATCGAGGATAAAAAATTATCCCGCCCGGCGGAGATCATTCTGAAGATCCTTTGTTTCGTGGTTTTTCTGTCCGCCTTTTTCGCCGCAGTGACCGGGGCTTTTCTGCTTGCCGATCCGGGAGAGTCCCGTTGCGCGGGAAAAGTTTTGCTGATCTCGGGCGGAATCGTTCTTGCGATCCATATTCTGATCTCCCTGTTTTGCGGCGGAAACCGGTTTGTGGAAGAAAGGAGAAAAGAGGAGGCGGAAGATCGGGAGACTTACGAAAAAAACGAGCCGGAACCGATCGTGCGCGATATCGGGTCTTCGGAAAACGAAGAAGAAAAGGAGCCGTTTTCCGGCGATCGACCGGACGTCTGACGAAGCCGGAAAATATCATTACCGGATAAACGAAAACAAACCGGGGTAGCGGAGATTCCGTTACCCTTTTCTTTTTCGGCAATTTCCATATGAAGGCGGGATCTCGCGACACGCGCCGGCATTTCGTTTCCGTTTTGATTTTCCGGAAATGTTTTTCGCCGAAATGCCTTTACAAAAGAAAGAAAACATGATAAAATAGGTATCATGAAAAAGTTGATTCTGGCAAGCGCGTCGCCGCGCAGAAAAGAAATTCTCGAAAAGGCGGGCTATGAGTTCGAAATCGTAGTCAGCGACAAAGAAGGCAAGATCGAAAAGAACGCCGATCCGAAGAAGATCGCCGTGCGTTTCGCATGCAGAAAGGCAGAGGACGTTTTCGCCCGTACGGGGGGAGACGCCGTCGTTCTCGGCGCGGATACCGTGGTGTGTTTAAACGGCGAGATCCTCGGAAAGCCCGCGAACGAAGAAGAAGCGACGGAAATGCTGAAAAAGCTTTCCGGCAAAGAGCACGAAGTGGTTACGGGATATTGCCTGATCTCCCGCAATATGCGGCTTTCGGGACACGTTCTCACAAAGGTGAAATTCGCGGAGCTCGACGACGAAAAAATAGCGGAATACGTAAAAAGCGGGCTTTGCATGGGCAAAGCGGGGGCATACGGGATCCAGGACGGATACGGGCTTGCGGAAAGGATAGAAGGGGATTACGATAACGTGGTCGGGCTTCCGATCGCCGCGATCGATCCCGAACTGAAGGAGTTTCTGAAATGAGAGGAAAAACGATAGCGCTGGATCTCGGGTCGGTCAATACCTGCATTTATCAGCTCGGCGCGGGCGTCGTGTTAAGCGAACCGAGCGCCGTCGCTTATACCGAGGGAACAAAAAAGAAAATAAAAGCGGTCGGCGCGGAAGCGAAAAAACTGGTCGGAAAAACGGCGGACATGACGCAGGTCGTTTATCCCGTGTTCGAGGCGCAGATCGAGGACGAAAAAATGGCAACCGCCATGATGGAGAATTTTTTGAATAAAATCACTCTCCGTAAATTCGGCGCCCGCCCTTCCGTTCTTCTTTCCGTGCCGTGCGGGCTGGAAAACGAAGAGATCGGAAAATATGAGAAAGTGCTGAACGGCGCGGGCGTTTATCACATCGATTACGTGGAATCGCCTATCCTCACGGCGCTCGGTCTCGGCGTGCCCGTCAGCGAATCGACCCCGTGTTTCATCATCGACCTGGGCGGCGGAACGACGAGCATCGCCGCCGTTTCGCTCGACGGGGTGATCGCGGGCGTAAACGTGAACATGGGCGGCAGCAATATCGACGCCATGCTCATCGACTATGTGGAAGAATATTTCGGGCTGAAGATCGGCACGCTTACCGCCGAAAGGATCAAGATCCAGATCGGCAGTTTTATCGAAAACGACGGTACGCGTACCCTTGTGAACGGACGGGACGTTTCGACCGGCAAGCCGAGATCGGTTTCGATCGGCGTGCAGGACGTCATGGTCCCCGTGAGAATGTTTTTCGATAAGATCTTCGAGATCGTGGAGCTCGTGATGGCAAAACTTCCGGCGGAAGTTTCCGCGGAGATCCGCCGCGCCGGGGTGTATTTCGCGGGCGGGACAAGCAAGTTCGTCGGTCTGGATAACTATTTCCGCGATAAAATGGCGATCCGCGCGAATATGTCGGAAGAACCGGAAATGGTCAACGTGCTCGGCGGCGGCATCGTGGCGGGCGATCCCGCTCTTCTGAAAAAAGTCCGTCTGAAAAAACGCTGAGCGGAGAGACGAAAATGACCTGCGAAGAATTGCCGGAGAAGATCGACCGGCTGAAAGAACTGTACGAAACCGCGGAAAGGGTAGTGTTTTTCGGCGGCGCCGGCGTATCGACGGAAAGCGGTATTCCCGATTTCCGTTCGGAAGACGGTTTGTATCGCCAAAAGTACGATTTTCCGCCCGAAGTGATTTTATCTCACACTTTTTTTGAAGAAAACCCGAAGGAATTTTTCCGGTTTTATTTCGATAAAATGATTTACACGGACGCAAAGCCGAACGCGGCGCATCTGTTTCTGGCGGAAGAGGAGAAAAAAGGGAAAATTTCTTCCGTGATCACGCAGAATATCGACGGGCTGCATCAGGCGGCGGGCAGCAAAAGGGTTTACGAGCTTCACGGCAGCGTGCACAGAAACACCTGCCTTCGCTGCGGCAGAAAATTTACCCTTGCGGACATGCTGAAACAGAAGGGCGGCGTTCCCCGTTGCGGTTGCGGCGGCGTGATCAAGCCGGACGTCGTTTTATACGAAGAGAGCCTTGACGGAGAGACGATCGAAGCCGCCGTGAAGGAAATTTCGGAATGCGATCTTCTGATCGTGGGCGGAACGTCTCTGAACGTATACCCGGCGGCGGGTTTCGTCCGGTTCGCAAAAGGGAAAACGGTGCTCGTCAATCTGGCGGAAACGCCGTTCGACAAGGAAGCCGATCTCGCGATCCGCGCGCCCATCGGCAAGGTGTTCGCGTCTCTGAAAAACAAACTTGCACAGGGCAAAGAATAACGGCGGAAACAAAACGATGACAAACGAAAAGAAAACCCCGGACGGATCGGGGAATAAAAAAATCAATTATGACGAAAAAATGAAGGAAACGATCTCTTCTTTCGGAGAGAAAAAGCCGACGCTTTTATTGCACAGCTGCTGCGGACCCTGTTCCACGGCGTGTCTCGAAAGACTTTTCCCTCATTTTATCATTACGGTGTTTTTCTTTAATCCGAATATCACCGAAAGCGAAGAATATCATCTCCGGCTCGACGAACAGAAGCGATTTCTGAAAGAAGCTTACGGAGATAAAATCCCCCTGATCGAAGGGCGGTACAGATCCCGCGAGTTTTTTGAGCTTGCGGAGGGGCTGGAAAAAGCAAGAGAGGGCGGCGAACGCTGCACGAAGTGTTTCGAGTACCGCCTGAAGGAAACGGAAAAGGTCGCTACGGAAAACAAATTCGATTATTACGCGACGACGCTCACCGTCAGCCCGCACAAAAACTGCGCCCTCATCAACGGGATCGGTTTTGCGTCGCAACGGGAAGGCGGAAGTCTTTTTCTTCCTTCCGACTTCAAAAAGGAAGACGGGTATAAACGTTCGGTCGCTTTGTCCGCCGAACACGGATTGTACCGCCAGAGATATTGCGGGTGCATTTATTCCAAATATCAGAATATCGTTCCCGGGGAGGAAGAGGAAAGTTGAGGATCATTGCGGGAAAACACAGAAGCAGGATTTTAAAAGAATTCAAAGGCAGAGACGTCCGTCCGACTTCCGATCGGGCGAGAGAAGCTCTTTTCAATATCATCCGTTTCCGTCTCGAGGGGTGTTCTTTTCTCGATTTATACTGCGGAACGGGCGCGATCGGCATCGAGGCGATCTCCCGCGGGGCGGCGAAAGTAACTTTTGTCGACAATGCGACGGAAAGCGTGAAACTGACGAAAGAGAATCTCGCATCGCTGAAGGAAACGGGGTACGTCGTGAAATCGGACGCTCTTTCCTTCGTTTCTTCCGTCGGCGAGAAATTCGACGTGATCTTTCTCGATCCCCCGTACGACGTTTCCGCGACGGACGTTCTCACTGCGATTGCGGAAGAAGGCATTCTCGGGAAGGGCGGGCTGGTCGTTTACGAACATAAAGAAGACCGCGACGGAGAAGAGATCGCGGGGCTTAAGAGAACGGATACGAGAAAATACGGCATCGCCGTGTTTGAATTTTACGAGGCGGCGGGAGAGAACGACGGCACCGCAAAGGAACGTTTATGAAAAAATGCGTGTTTGCGGGAACGTTCGACCCCGTGACGGTCGGACACGAAGAGATCATCGGAAAAGCTTCCGCTTTGTTCGACGAAGTGATCGTTGCCGTATGTGTGAACGTGAACAAAAAAACGATGTTTTCTCTGGAAAAGAGACTGGAATTTTTAAACGCCGTCGCGAAGGAATTTCCGAACGTAAAGGTCTGCTCGCACGACGGGCTGCTCGTCGACCTGATGAAAAAGGCAGGCGCCGTTTACAACGTGCGGGGGCTTCGCAACGGCAGAGATTACGATTACGAGAGCGAAATGAATTTTTTCAACACCGAACTCATGCCGGAACTGATCACCGTATATCTTCCGTGCAATGACCGCAATATGCGCGTCAGCTCCACGGCGGTGAGAGAACTTCTTTCTTTCCGGAAAGACGTTTCCGCATACCTTCCTTCCTGCGTGAAAAATCTGCTCTGATCCTTTCGGCTACGCGACGGAAAACAGTGAAACGATCGCATAACAGATCGGGAAGGAAAGAGCGGTCTGCAACCCTTTCGAAAGAAGGAACAGTTTTCTGTCGCAGCAGGAATCGTTCAGAAAGAGCAGCGACTGCGCGATGACGGACACCCCGCCGGACGAAACGATCGCCGCTGCGAGGGATACGGTGAGGGGCGAAAGGGGCAAAGCGGCAAGCGCGGCGCATCCGCGCGTGCATTCGATCAGTCCGCCCGCGAACGCTTCTCCCGCGCCCCGGTCGCGGAAAAGAAGGGAAAACAATCCTTCCGCGGGGCGAAGGACGCCCGACGCGTGCAGAGCGTCGGCAAGCAGATAAAACAGACAGACGAACCCGCCTACGAGCAGGACGGACAAAACGGAAGAATACGCGGCGTCGTATAAGGCGTTCGCCGAACGTTTCGCCCGGTCGGGCGCGTTTTTTCTTTCGGGCGGATCGCCGTAAAAGCGAAAGACAAGCCCGCAGCAGAGGGCTGCGAGAAGGTGGGCGGCATAGATCGCGACGCCGATCTTCCGGTTTCCGAACAGCGCAGTGCCTACGCTGCCGATCACGAACAGCGGACCGGACGTGGAGCAAAGGCAAGCCGTTCTCGTCCCTTCCGATCTGCTTAAGATCCCTTTTCTGCACAGTTCCGCGGTCAGTTTCGCGCCGACGGGATAGCCGGAGAGGACGCTCGTTAAAAAGACGAAAAAGGAAACGCCGCTCTGTCGGAACAGAACGTTCATCGGTTTGTCTGCCCCGCGGGAAAGAAATTCCGCAACGCCGGCGGACGAGAGCAGCGACGTGAGAAAGAAAAAGGGAAGAAGGGCGGGCAGAACGGTTCCCGCCCAGAGAAGGAGCCCTTTTTTTGCCGCGGGAATGCAGAGGTCCGGTTTCAGGACGAGCCAGGCAATGCCGGCAAGAGAGATCGCGGCGACGAAAACGCGGGGAAGGGCGTTCCGCACGGCAGATGCCCTCGCTCTTTTTTTGCTTTCGGCGGGCTTGTTTTCGGAAAGGGGCGCGTTGCGCGCTTTTTCGGATGAAGATAAGATCATATAACCATATATATTCATAAACGGAAACCGTTATGCGGCGGAGAGGGGCGGAAGTTTTCTTCCGGCTTTTTTGCGGCAGGCGGAAAAGGAAACGATATGTACGATTTATTCGACGTGGCGAAGGAAAACCGCGAAACGGCGGAATCGAAGCCGCTTGCGGAGAGAATGAGACCGAACTCTTTGAGAGAGTTCATCGGGCAGGGGCAGATCCTCGAGGACGGAAGCCTTTTAAGACGGGCGATTTCCCTCGATAAAGTGGGGAGCTGTATTTTCTGGGGACCCCCGGGAACGGGGAAGACCACGCTTGCAAATATCATTGCAAATTCCACGAGCGGGAATTTCGTGAAACTGAACGCCGTATCGAGCGGTGTCGCGGACGTAAAAAAAGCGGTGGACGAAGCGAGGGAAAATCTGAAGCTTTACGGGAAGAAAACGTATCTGCTGCTCGACGAATGTCACCGTTTCAGCAAAACGCAGTCGGACAGCCTTCTTCCCGCCGTGGAGCAGGGAACGATCATTTTCATCGGCTCCACGACGGAAAACCCGTATGCCGCAATGACGCCCGCCATCGTTTCGCGGTGCCGCGTGTTCGAGTTTAAACGCCTGACGGAAGAAGACGTAAAAAAAGCCCTGAAAAGAGCCGTTTCCGATAAAAAGAGGGGCTACGGACAGCTCGACGTTTCGGTGGACGAGGACGCTTACGATCATATCGCCCGCGTGGCGGCGGGGGATATGCGCACGGCGTACAACGCCCTGGAACTCGCCGTTCTGACCACCGGCGAAGACGAAAACGGAAAGATACGCGTCACGCTGAAAGACGCCGAGCAGTCCATTCAGCGCAAAGCCCTTTCTTACGACGAGAACAGTTATTACGACATGCTCAGCGCCTTCTGTAAATCTCTCCGCGGAAGCGACAGCGACGCCGCCCTTTATTACGCCCATCGGCTCATTTCGGGCGGGTGCGATCCCTTGCTGATCCTGCGCAGACTGATCGCCCATTCCGCGGAAGACGTGGGTATGGCGGATCCGAACGCACTCGTCGTTGCGACGAGCGCGCTGACGGCGTTTCTCAACATCGGATATCCCGAAGGGCTGATCCCTTTAAGCGAGGCGATTATATACGTTTGCGAAGCACCCAAATCCAATTCCGTCATCATGGCGATGGAATCTGCGCAGAAAGCCGCGGAATCGACGAAGGACGACACCGTTCCCATGCACGTGAGAAACGCGGTGTTTGCCGATAAGGAAGCAAAGAAAAAGAGCGCGGAATATCTTTATCCGCACGATTTCGGCGGCTACGTGAAACAACAGTATCTACCAGACAGCCTTGCCGGATCGAAATTTTACGTGCCGAAAGACAACGGCTACGAAAAACGGGTAAAGGAGATCCGCCGCGAAAAGGGAATGGACGAAACGTAAAAGCCGCAGTGTTGCGGAAAAGGACAGGTTTTGTCTCTTTTGTTTTCGGGAAATACCCGTTAAAAGGGAAAAATCGCGCTATATTGCGATTAATTGTTTGAACGGAAATCGAAAATTGAAAGAAAAACTCGTTTTTTCCGTATTTTGCTTTACATTTATCGGAGAGTGTGCTAAACTAAACTTAATATATTGCCCGTAACGGTAACCACCTTATCGCTGCGCGCAATAGCGAGCATACTTAACAGGGAGTGTTTATGGAAGAAGAAGTTGTTTACAACGAAAAAGAAAGCCAGCTGACCCTCGGTGCGCTGCTGGAAGCCGCGAAAAGGAGAATCGGTCTGATCCTTGCGATCACGCTGTTTCTTACGGTCGTCGGCGGGATCGTGGGTAAGTTTTTCATTAAAACGAAGTATACGTCTTCGGGCGAGGCGATCGTGATGATGACCGTCGGCGACGACGATGCGAACAAAACGTCCTCAACGACGGCGTATCAGTATTCCGTCTATCTTGCGGAAACGGTCAATACTTCGTTTTTAAAGAGCGATCTCGTGCTGAAGAAAGCGTCGGAAACGCTGAAAACGGATCACAATATCGACATTTCGCCCGAAAAACTGAAATCCGGGTTGACTTCCACGGTAGACAGTAACCGCGGCATCGCGATTTCCGTCAAGTTTTCTTCGAATTACGAAGAGGCGGACGTGATCCTCGGGACCGTTCTCAATACGCTTGTCGAAGAACTGAACACGAAAAAAGAAGACGGTTCCTATACCTGGGAACTGTTCGGAAACTCTGTAAGGATCACTTCGAGCCCTTCAAAAGTGACGAGCGATTCCACTTCGAAGGTGATAAAATTCCTTGCGATCTTCTTTGTGATCGGTCTGGTCGTCTCGGCGATCGTGATCGTGATCGGCGTCCTTCTGGACGATACGTATAAGAGCAAAGAACAGTTCGAAAAGGATACCGGGATCGACGTTCTCGTCACCCTTGAAAACATTGCGCTTGCAAAGGAGAAAACGGAATGAGCAGCGAACGCGGAAGAGTAGGTCTTTTTAAAAGAAAAAAGGTTGCGAGAGAAGAGGGAATCGTCGTCACGCGCGGCGGAGATTCTTCGATCGACGAGTCTTATAACCGTCTGAAAGACAATCTTATATATTACAGCGACGGCGGCAAACACAAAGTGATCCAGATCGAATCGGCGATCATGGGCGAAGGAAAAACCACGCTTGTTTCCAATCTTGCGGTGTCCCTTGCCTTCAACGATAAAAAAGTTGCGATCGTAGACGTCGATTTCCGCCGTGCGAGATTGCACAGGGCGTTCAAAATCGAATGCGAAAACGGGATCAGCGATTATCTTTCCGGCGAAAAAAATCTGGAACAGGTGATCAAACACACCGAGTACGGGGTAGACATGATCACCCGCGGCGGAAGCGTTCCCAATTCCTCTCTCGTTTTAACGTCCGAAAAGTTCAAGGGCATGATCGAAGAACTCGCGAAAAATTACGATTTCGTTCTTCTCGATTGTCCCCCGGTGCTTCTGATCTCCGATTACATCAACATCGCGCGGTATTCTGACGGGATCCTGTTCGTTTCCTCTTACGGATATACGAAAAAGTCCGCGATCCGCGAAGCGGTCGCTCTTCTTCGCAAAACGGGGAAAGAGATCATCGGCGCCGCGATGACGTTTGCCAATTCGCCTTCCGAAAAATACGGATACTATTCCCATTACGGATATCACGGATACGGGTATTCTCATTACGGACACAAAGAGGAAGAGAAATAAGCGGTTTTGTTTTTCCCGGCGTTTTTCGTCGCTTGCGAGGTGAAGAGTTATGACAGACGTACATTCTCACGTTCTTCCGTTTGTAGACGACGGAAGTCCCGATACGGAAACTTCGCTCGCGCTCGTCCGTGCGGAAGTCGCTGCGGGCGTAACGGATATCATCTGTACGCCGCATGACCGCAAAGGGGTATTTACGGCGTCGAACGAAAAAATCGCCGAGGTTTTCGAAGAGTTCCGTTCGGCGGTAAAAAAAGCGGGGATTCCCGTCAATCTTTACCCGGGCAGGGAGATCACTTATTCCCGTTCCTTTCCGAAAACGCTGAAGGCGGGCGGTCACATGACGCTTGCCGGAAGCAGGTTTCTTCTTCTCGAACTCCCTTATAAAGGGGAGATCGATATCGAAGAAGTTTGTTACGATATCACGCTCAAAGGATACGTCCCCGTGCTTGCGCACGCGGAACGTTTTCCCGTTCTGAGAAATATAACGCTGATCGAAACGCTGAAAAGAAGCGGCGTCCGGATCCAGGTGAACGCTTCGTCTCTGGTCAGGATCGGCAGATGGAAAGAATATGCTTTTGCGTGGAAACTCGCGAAGCGGAAACTGATCGATTACGTCGGGAGCGACGTGCATAAAAACCGTCCGAACGACATGGCGTGCGCTTATAAAAAGGTTTCGGCGCACGATAAAGAGTATGCGGATCGCATATTCGGCGGAAACGCGAAGGAATTGATCGACAATAAATAAACGGGGCGTAAAACCACATTCGGATCCGTAAATGCTGCAGAATGACCGGCATATAACGGGATCGGGAAGTAACCGCGGCATAAAACAAACGGAGATAAATAACCGGTGTCCGCGCGGGGTGACCCCGCCGGTCGTTTTGTAAATGCCGCGGGTATTTTTATCTTCGGGGCATATTTGCCCCGTGCGGATGCCGCACGGCTGAAAGGAAAACGAATTTTATGGAGCAGAAAAAGAAAAGAACGTTACAACTTCATAAACTCGGAACGGCGAAAAACACGGTGATCCTTCTGTGCTGTTTTACCGCGATCTATCTCGTGATCCGGATCTATTTCGGGCTTCTTTCGTTCAATTTCATGAGCTCCGGCTTCCGCCGCGCAATCGGCTTTCTCCTTTTCGTGTGGAGCGTTCCGCTGCTTTTAAAGCTCTGGACGGGCAGAAAGAAAAAAGAGAAACCGAAGCCGAAAACGATATGGTATATTCCGTTTTACGTATTTATCGTCTACGTTGCGATCACGTTCGCTTTCGAATTTTTTTCGTCCCCCCTCTTTTTCTCGACGAATTACCGCCGTCTTATATCGGTGAACGACGGCTATCGTTTCGAAGACAGCGTGGAAAACTACACGACCATGCAGATCCCCGTGGTGGATAGGGCGCTTGCCGAAAAACTCGGGGATAAAAAGCTCGGCAACGACAACTACGGTTCGCAGTATCACGTAGGGGAATACGTGATGATCGATTACAACAATAATCTCTACTGGATCGCCCCCATCGAATTTAACGGGTTTTTCCCGTGGTCGAACAGAAAAATTTCCCCGGGCTACGTTCTCGTCAACGCGAACGACGCGTCGGACGTGGACATCCGATTCCGCGAACTTCATTACGTGGAATCGGCGTATCTGTGGAGAGATCTGAACCGCACGAATTATCTCGCTTTTCCGAATTTCGTGAGAGAGGGCGACCCTCATCTCGAACTCGACGAGGGGGGAAACCCGAAATATGTCGAGACCGTTTATAAGAACCGTTTCGCTCTGGTGAACGGGCTTGACGCCGTCGGCGTGATCGTGACCGACCCCGTGACGGGCGAAGCGGAATATTTCGATACGGCGGACGCGCCTTCGTGGATCGATCATATCCAGTCGGAAGACGTCGTTCTGGATCAGCTCAATTACTGGGGCAGATACGTGAACGGGTTCATGAATTCTCTGTTTGCCAAGAAAGACGTGCTGGAAGTTTCCTCGGGCATCAATTACGTGTTTTCCAACGGGCAGATGTATCTGCAGATCGGCATGACGAGTTCCGGTTCGGACGAATCGATCGTCGGCGTGATGATGGTGGATATGCGCACGAAAGAAGCCAGATTCAGCCGCGTGGGCGGCGCGACGGAATACGCCGCGAGCCAGTCGGCAAAAGGGGCGGAGCAGGATATGCGTTTCACCACGTCCGACCCGATCATGATCAACGTGGACGGCGTTCCGACCTATTTCATGACGTTGAAAGACAACGAAGGGCTCGTGAAACGGTATGCCTACGTAAACGTGGAGGACTATACCGTCGTCCGTACGGCGCAGACGAAAACCGCCGCTCTCGAACTTTATAAAAACGCGATCTTCGGCGATAAGAACGACGGTGAGGAATTCACCGTGAAAGAGATCCGGAAGATCGGCGAATACGCCTATATCCGTTTTGTCCGCAAAGAGGGAAGCGAGGCTTCCGCCAATATCTTCCGCGTGGCGATCGACGTGAATTTCGAGATCGCCTTCCTCGAGGCGGGCGACCGCGTGAAGATCAAATATACGTTCGAAAACGAACATTATATCATAAACAGACTGATCGTAGTGAATAAAGCAAATACGGTCGCGGAGGAAGAAACCGTATGAACACGGTTGCCTGGGGGTATAAGAACTACTATAAAAAAAGGATGAAGGTTGCCGTTATCAACCAGCTGATGGGCGAGATCGCCATATTCATCGGGCTGGTAACGCCCCTTCTGTCTCAGCTTATTTTCGACGGCGTTGTGAATTATCGCGAAGGCGACGAGATCGTGTGCAATCCGATGTTCCGCTGGCTGCTTAACGGAAGTTTCGGGGAACTCGGTTCTCTGAAACTTCTTGTTTCCATAGCGTCCGTGTTCATGGTGCTGATATTGATCCGCTGCGGGCTGATTGTCGGCAGAAACAACTGGTTCCGCAGAAACGGCGTGAAAGCGGAAAACGAAATGCGCGCCGCTTCCTATAAAAAGCTTCTCCGCATGAGCGAAAAATCGCTTGAAAAGTATAACACGGGCGATCTTCTCACCACGATGGAAAGCGATATCATCTGCTTCAAAGAGCTTTATGCCTGGGGCGCGCTCGCACTGATCGACCTGTTTTTCATGCTCGTCGTCGCGTGCGTGTTCCTCGTGTATTATCAGGTGTCGCTGATCCTGATCCCCCTTCTTATCGCCCCCGTTCTCCTGTTCGTGTTAAGGCGTTATATGAAGGCGAGCAAGACCGTTTCTTCCGATATCCGCGACCGCAATGCGGAAATGAACCTTTTCGTGCAGGAAAACGTGAACGGGATCCGGCTTGTGAAATCGTATGCCAACGAAGACTTTGCGAGGAAAGGCTTTACGGAAAAGAACGATCGTTGCCGCGACGCCTTTTTCCGCCAGGTGAACGTGCAGTCGAAATACAACATCGTGTTCAACTCTCTCCGGCAGACGGCTTACGTGCTTACGATCGCCGTCGGCGGGTATTTTGCCATCCGCGGGGATATCCGCATCGGCGTGCTCGTCGCGTGTACCTCTTACGTGATGAACATCATGAGTTACATCACGACGCTGAACTCTTACCTTTATACGGTAGAACAGTACAAGGTCAGCGGGGACCGCTTCCGCAAGTTTATGGAAGAAGAGGAGATCCCCGAAACGAAAAATCATGCAAAATTCCGCAATTTCGATCTCTCCGTCCGCCATGTGTCGCTGGAGGAAGACGGGAAAGAAGTCCTGCACGACATCAACCTCGAGATCCCTTACGGTATGAAACTCGGCATCATGGGGGAAACGGGAAGCGGAAAATCCGCCCTTCTGAAAACCCTTTCCGATATCATTCCCGATTATAAAGGGGAGATCTTCCTCGGGTGTAAAAACATCAGGGAATACGACATCGAAGACCTGAGAAGTCAGTTTTCTTACGTTTTTCAGGACGTTTTCCTCTTTTCGGACACGATCGATGCCAACATTGCCTTTTCCCGTCCGAACGCCGCATTTTCGGAGATCGTCGCGGCGGCGAAATTCGCGCAGGCGCATAAGTTTATCCGCACGATGACGGAAGGATACGAAACGATCGTCGGCGAAAAGGGGGTCGGGCTTTCCGGCGGACAAAAGCAGAGAATTTCCGTAGCGCGCGCCCTCATCAAAAATTCGCCCATTCTCATTCTCGACGACGCGACGAGCGCTCTCGACCGCACGACGGAACACGATCTGCTCATGACGATCAAAGAGAAATATCCCCACAAAACGCTGATCATCTCGGCGCATAAAGTTTCTTCCGTGAAGGACTGCGATCTGATCGTATATCTCGAGAACGGCAGGATCGTCGAAAAGGGTACCTATGACGAGCTGATCGCGAAAAACGGCATTTTCGCCGACGTGGTAAGGCTGCAATCGAGCGAAAGCGAGGAGGCGTGAACGGTGAGAAATACTTACTATAAAGACGAGCAGATCACGAAGAAGATCGACCTTTCGTCGATCGGCTCGATCATGAAATACGTATTCCGTTTCAAATGGTCGTTTATCGGCGTGATGGTTCTCCTTCTTCTGTCTTCCGTACTCGCCCTGCTTCCCCCGTTCTTCGTGGAAAGGCTGACCGACCACGTGGTCGTCAATCAGGATTACAGGGAATTCACGCGCATTATCATCGCGCTCGTAACGATCGGCATTCTCGACGTGCTCATCAATTTCATCAATATGTTCGTGATGGGGAAAACGGGGCAGAAGATCATTTATCTGATCCGCAAAGACGTGTTCGACAATCTGATGCGCCTTCCGTTCGACTTTTTCGATAACCGCCCTGCGGGGAAGATCGTCATCCGCGTGACGAATTACGTGGATAACGTAGCGAACTTTTTCTCCACGAGTTTTATCAATCTGATCGTTTCTTTTCTGAGGATCGCCGTCGTGCTCGGGTTTATGGTGTATCTGAGCGGATGGCTGACCCTTGTGATCGTCGCCACGATGATACCCCTGCTGATCCTGGTGAACGTCGTCCGCAAAAAATCGAAAAAATACCAGGAGATCACAAAGGTCAAAGCTTCCAACCGCTGCGCGTTTCTGGTGGAATCGATCATGGGCGTGAAGGAGATCAAAAGCTTTAACCGCAGAGAGTTCAACGAAAATATTTACGAAAAGGTACAGAAAGAGAATGCGGACGCCTATTTCGATTATGTGTTCTGTTCGGAATGGAACACGCCGATTTTCGAAGGGATCTGGAATCTCGGCAGTATGTTCCTTTACGGCGTGGCTTATTTCCTTTTAAAAAGCGATAATCCCGCCTATATGATCGCCCCCGGCGTTCTCATTCAGTTTTTAAGTTATATGGGGCTTGTGTACGAGCCCTTTTCCACGCTGTCCAACATCATTCAGCAGATGGCTGAGGTTTCGGCAAACCTCGAACTCATTCTCGAGATCAAGGATATGGAGCCTTCCATCAAAAATCCGGAGCACCCGAAATACCTTACCGATCCGAAGGGAGAGGTGGAGTTTAAAGACGTCACGTTCTGTTACGATCCGGGCGTTAGCATTCTGGAACATTTCGATCTGAAGGTCAGAGCGGGCGAAACGATCGCTCTCGTTGGCGCGACGGGATCGGGAAAAACGACGATTATCAATATGCTGACCCGTTTTTACGACGTTACCGAAGGTTCGGTCACGATCGACGGAACGGACGTGCGCGATCTCGATCTCGGCAATTTAAGGCGCACGGTCGGCGTCGTCATGCAGGATCCTTTCATGTTCAAGGGCAGCGTGATCGACAATATCCGCTACGGCAGACCGGACGCCTCGGACGAGGAGTGCATCGCCGCCGCGAAAGCGATCGGGGCGGATGCTTTTATCGAGAAACTTTCCAAAGGTTACCAAACGGAGTTCGGCGAAGGCGGGAAAGGACTTTCCGGCGGAGAAAAACAGCTGATCTCCTTTGCCCGCATTATTCTGAAAGACCCGAAGATCCTTGTTTTCGACGAGGCTACGAGCTCGGTAGACAGCGAAACGGAAGCGATGATCCAGCGTTCGCTCGAAAAGATCATCGAGGGAAGAACGGCGTTTTTCGTCGCGCACAGGCTCTCTACCATCAAAAAATCGAACCGCATTCTGTATATCGGCAACAAAGGCATTCTCGAAGAGGGAAGTTTTGCGGAACTTATGGCAAAGAAAGGGTATTTTTATTCTCTCGAAAACGCCTGAGATCTACGCGGCTCCGGAAACGGGGAAAAGAACCGTTCCGGGGAAAAGAATGTTTTCAGGCAAAAAGATCTTTCGCTTCGGGAACGGGAGCAAACAGCGCGACCGCGCATGCGTAAACCACCAGCGCGCATCCGCTTGCGATATACCACACGGGGTAAAACACGAAATTCGACAGAAGGAGAAGAAGCACGCCGTATAAGGCATACTTCTTCCCCTTTTTTCTGTCGAACGAATTTCTGAAAAAGGCGCGGAAAGGCTTTTTCCCGGGCAGACGGGGAAGGTCGGTTTCTGGCAGACAACCGTATTCCCTGATGGCGGGCAGAATGCCCGCGAGAGGGATCGGTCGGATCCTGCCGCCGAATCCGGAAGCAAACGAAAGCGCTTTTTCCGAAAATTCGTTTCCGATCAGAAGAAGATTTTTTCCCTGCGGCGTTTTTTTATAAAACTCGATCACGTCGTTTACGGTAAGCGGATCGTATACAATCTTCCAGGAAATAAAGTTTTCGCCCGAAACGAGGTAGCCGTTTTCTTCTCTCGGCTGTTTACCGATTCCGGTAAAGTAATCGGTAAAAACGGTCATAACGGTTTTGTCGTCCGCAAGGAGCATCGCCTGCGTCGCGCCGCGCATGTTTTTCTCGTCCGTCAGTTTCAGGTTCAGGGCGGAAACCTTCTTTTTTACGCGGAGAGCATAGAGAGCCAGAACGGTCACGGCGCAGAAAAAAGAGATCAGATAGGAGGGGGATTTTTTTCCGAAATAATAGACCGCCACGGTCGACGAGGCGAAGAAGACGATCGCGCCGAGAAAGACGCCGTCCGTAACATAGGGCAGAAGATATTTTTTCATACCCGTAATTTTTGCCTTTTTTCCCTTCGTTTATTCCGCCTTATATATTCTTTTGCGGGAAAAGCGATAGCGGTGGCAAAAAACTTGATATTCGGAAAAAAATGTGATAAAATAAAGGTATGACGATTTTGTTTTTCGGCGGCACGTTCGACCCGCCGCACAAAGAGCACGTCGCGATGGCGGAAGCAGCCGTAAAGCAGTTCCGTCCGGACAAACTTATTATCATGCCGACCTTTCTGCCGCCGCATAAAGAAACGTTTTTCTGTGCGCCCGCCGCAGACAGGCTCGCCATGTGTAAACTTGCGTTTTCGCAGATCCCGTGCGCGGAAATCAGCGATTACGAGATCCTGGCGCAGGGCAAAAGCTATTCCTGCGTTACGATGAAGGCGTTATCGGAGAAATATCGCGGGACTAAGATTCTGTTTTTAATGGGAACGGACATGCTCGATTCCTTCGACCGCTGGAAAAATCCGGAAGAGATTCTGCGATACTCTCTTCCCGTTCTCTGCGAAAGGGAAGGGGACGGCGTAACGGCGGAAGAATCGGTAAAGCGTTTTTACGAAAAATTCGGGGTAAAACCGGAAGTTCTTGCCTATTCGGGGAAAAACGTTTCCAGCACGGCATATAAAATCGATCGGTTGCTCGGACTTCCCGCAGGGGGTATCGTTCCGGAAAAAGCGGAACGATACGCCGAAGAAAACGGGTTGTACGCTGCGGACGAAAGATTTCTTTTTCTCCGTTCTCATTTAAAGCGCAGCCGCCTGATCCACACCGCGGGGGTGATGAAACTTGCGGTAAAGCTTGCAAAGGAAACGGGTGCTTCGACGAAAAAAGCGTTTATCGCCGCCGCTTTGCACGATTGCGCGAAATATGAAAATCCTGCCGATTACCCGTCGTTTTCTCTGCCGCAGGGGGTGCCGGAACCCGTCGTTCATCAGTTCCTCGGCGCTTTTATCGCGGAAAACGTGCTCGGGGAGAGGGACGAGGAGATCCTCGGGGCGATCCGTTGGCATACGAGCGGGAAGCCGGATATGACCCTTCTCGAAAAAATCGTGTTCTCGGCGGATATGGCGGAGGAAAACCGCGTTTATCCCGGGGCGGAGATCCTTCGCGCCGCGCTTGAAAAAGACTTCGAAACGGGTTTCCGCCTGTGCTTGAAACGCTCGTACGAATTTGTGGTCGGATCGGGAAAACCCGTTTACGGCTTGACGAAAGAAGCCGCGGAATATTATTCCGCTTTGTAAAATCACAGATAAAGGAGATATCGAATATGGAAGCATCCGAAAAGGCTAAATTGATATGCGACACGCTTTCCGCAAAGAAGGCATATGACATCGTGAAACTGGACGTGGCGGGAAAGACCGTTCTCGCCGACTATTTTATCATCGCAAGCGGAAAATCGACCACGCAGGTCCGCGCCTTAGCGGAATACTGCATGGAAGCCGTCGAGAAAGAGGGCGGCGAGGTGAGACGGAAAGAAGGGCTTTCCGATTGCAGGTGGGTCGTCGTGGATTTCGGCGACGTGATCCTGCACGTGTTCAATGACGAGACGCGTCTTTTCTATCATCTCGAAAGACTTTGGTCGGACGGCAGCAACGCCGAAAAAATCGACTGAGAAAGCCACGGTTCCGGCAAAATTCAAAGATTTTCGACAAAATCCGCAACGAAGAAAATCCCGCGGGATCCGATCGGACAGCCGCGGGAAATTTGTTTTGCGTATTTTCGCGATGCGGAAGAAAACAGATTGCGGAATTTGTCGAAACGGAAAAACGCAGATTGCGGAATTTGTCGAACCGGAAAACGCAGGATGCGAAAAATGTCGGAAACTAAATTCCGGCAAAACATTTTATTGTCGTTAAAAACCCGGAAAGACGATCCGTGCAGCCGTCGGGTCGGCACGAAAAAACAACGGTTTTCCGGAAAAGGAACATATGAAAAACTTTTTCAAACTTTCCGAAAGAGGAACGACGGTCAGAACGGAAGTCATCGCCGGTCTGACCACTTTCCTTGCCATGGCGTATATCCTCATGGTAAACCCGTCGATGTTCTCTGCGCTTGCGACGAACGGGGACGGTTCTTTTTACAATGCGATGTACATTTCGACCGCGCTTTCCGCGATCGTCGGTACATTGCTCATCGGGCTTCTTGCCAATCTGCCGCTGGCGCAGGCTCCCGGCATGGGATTGAACGCGTTTTTTGTGTACACCGTCTGTCTCGCGCTCGGTTTCACGTATGCGAACGCTCTCGTGTTCGTTCTGCTTGACGGCGTCATATTCGTTCTGCTTACCGTAACGGGACTCAGAAAAATTATTTTCGACGCCATTCCCGCCGTCGTGAAAGCGGCGATTCCCGCCGGTATCGGTTTGTTTATCGCTTTCCTCGGGCTTCAGGACTCCGGTCTGATCGTAAAAGACGTGAGCACCGGCGTAAAGCTTGCTTCTCTGAACCTTTTCGGAGGAGAAACAGACTGGGCTTCCGTGATGCCCCTTATCGTGATGATCATCACGATGCTTGCGATTTCCGTTCTTTCGCAGAAAAAAGTGAAAGGCGCGATTTTGTGGGGAATCCTCGGCGGAACCGCTCTGTATTATTTTCTCGGCGGAGTGAGCGTTCGCGGTTTCTACACGAATTTCTGGGCGGGAAAAACGCTTAACCCGATTTCGGCGTTCAAGGATTTCGGATCGCAGGCTTTCGGCAAAGTGTTTACCGAAGGGTTCGATTTCTCCGCCTATCTTGCCAAACACAATGTGGGTGACCTTGTGCTGTCGCTCATTACGACCTCTCTCGCGTTCTGCATGGTCGATATGTTCGATACGCTCGGCACTCTTTACGGCGCGTGCAGAGGGGGTAATCTCCTTACCGTGAACGAGGCAGGCGAAGAAGTTGTTCCTTCGATGAACCGCGCTATGCTTGCGGACGCTCTCGCGACCTGCACGGGCGCCGTGTTCGGCACGTCCACCGTTACCACCTTCGTGGAATCTTCTTCCGGCGTGGCTGCGGGCGGCAGAACGGGGCTTTCTTCCATGGTGACGGCAGCTCTGTTTGCGGTGTCTCTTTTCCTTGCGCCCTTCGCGTCGCTCGTTCCCGCATGCGCATATGCCGCGGGTCTCGTGTACGTAGGCGTTCTCATGATGAGTTCGGTAAAGGCGATCGACTGGTCTTCGCCCGAAGAAGCCGTTCCGGCATTCCTCACGATCGCGTTTATGCCCTTCTCGTATAACATTTCTTACGGCATCGCGTTCGGGTTGATTTCTTACGTCGTCATCAAGCTGTTTACGGGTAAGTACAAGCAGATCAGGATCGCAACGGCGGTTATCGCCATTCTTTTCCTTCTGATGTTCTTCCTGACCCACTGATCGGAATCAAACAAATCAGATGTCTTTATCGTCCTCGATCCGGCGGAATTGTTCGGGTTTGAGGACGATTCCTTTTAAAGCGATATCGGGCTTTTTCCGCGTCTTACGGCGCGGTTTTCTTTTTTCCGTTTTACAGATATAATAAATTTTAGGGTCCGCCTCTTTTCCCGCATTTTCGTTTCCGTTTGCCGCACGAACGGCATGGCAGGAATTTTCTTCCTTTTCCTTTTTCAGAAAGTTCGCATAAAGCCTTCCGAAACGCAGAAGAAAAACGAAAGAAAAACAGAAACAGAAAACGGCGAGCGTGATCAGGATCCCCTGCGCGACGTTCGGCATGACGGTTCGCAAAGCTCCTCTTTTTTCGTTGCGTTTATTTTAACACGGAAGGGGGCGCGAACGATGTCTTTTCAAAGAGAATGCCGGAATTTTTTGTCGGAAGGCTTTTCTCCTTCGCAAAAAGGGGGATACCGCCGTTTAAAAAGAGAAATCGCGGGGCATAATAGGGGTGTTATGACGAATTTGCAGGAATACGAAAAACAAAACGGCGTCGTTCTTCCGCCGTCTCCGTCGGAAGCGGGAATCCCGTTTCCTCAAAGCCGTGTGCCGATCGACCCGTCGGTTGCGGTTCCGCCCGCTGCTGCGGATCCGCTGAAGGATACGGCGAGAATTTTCGGCAGAAGCGAAGACGAAATGGCGAAAGAGTTCAAACTTTTCAAGGCGCAGAAGCTCTTCCGTAAGTTCGATGCCGATCTCACGGCAGTTTCTTCCGTCGACGGGCTGGACGAAAAGATTTCGGAAGCGATCGCTCTCGGGTTCGGCAGCGTGACCGTGCTTCCTTTTTACGCCGCAAGGGCGTTTGCCGCGTTGAAGGGGAAGGGGATAAAGGTTTTCGTCGCGGTGTGTTATCCCTTCGGAGAAGATCTGCCGAAAGCAAAGCTTGCCGCTTTGAAGAAAACGGTCGAACTCCCGTGTGACGGCGTTTTCTTTCCGGTCGGGGTTTCTTTTTTATCGGGCGAGCCGGACAGACTGAAAAGAACGATGAAAAAAGCGGTGAAGATCTGTCGGAGAAAGGAGATGTACGCCTGTATCGAGTGTTCCCGTTTCGGAACGGCGGAAATCGAAAAAACGGTAAAGATCCTTTGCAAGGCAGGGGTGAAAACGATCGTTACGGGCAGCGGATATTATCCTTCCGAAGATGTTTTTCTCGAGGTGAAAACGGTGAGAAGCGCGCTCGGAGCGGCGTGTACGGTAAGTTCGGCGGCAAAGGTTTCGGGCGGAAACGAGCTGATACGGCTTTTCAGCTATGCTGATCGCGTGTTTCTTCGCAACGGCGGGAAGATCGCGGAAGAGATCAGATCCTCTCTCGGATATTGAACAGCTCCGGGAGAACCGAAAAAAAGAGAAAAGGCAGAAAAAGCGTTATCGGTATGCGATAACGCTTTACTTTCGCGAAACAAAGAGTTATAATGGTGATGATAAAATAATCTTTGGGGCGGAGTGAAATTCTCCACCGGCAGTGAAGTTTTCTTTTCCGCGTTTTTGCGCGGGGAAAACGCAGTCTGCGAGAGCTTTGGCTTTGACGAAGTGCGATTCTTCGACCGACGGTACAGTCCGGATGAAAAAAGATTTCTTTTTCGAAAAAACAGGCGGTGTTTAGGCATCGCCCGCCCCGCGATCGGAAAATCCGGAATAAGCTTCGGGTTTCGGTTGCGGGCGTTTTTTTGAAAAAGCGCCCCCGAAAAGGCGGTATGTATGGAAGAAGAAAAGCAAGCCGGGACGAATCGTCCGGGCAGAAACAAGGCGAAAAAAATCGCACTTACGGCAGTGGCGCTCGCGCTTTCTTACGCGGTATCTCTGATCAGTTTTCCGCTGTTTCCGGCGGCGCCGTGGCTGAAACTCGATTTTTCGTATGCGATCATGTTGCTTGCGGCATATCTCTTAGGTCCGCTCGCGGCGGAAGCGATCGTTCTCCTGTTGCAGGTTTTATCCCTGTTCAACACGCAGACGGGCGGCGTGGGCGAAATCGCGAACTTTATCATGTCGAATATCTTCGTCGTTTTGCCGGCGGTCGTATATCGGTATAAAAAGGGACTCGCAAGCGTGATCGTAACGTTGATCCTCTGTTCGCTCGGGCATATTCTCGCGGCAATGTTCACGAACGCTCTTCTTTTATATCCGTTATTTTTCGGCGCGGGCGCAAGTACGAAATTCTGGGGAACGGTCTGGTATATCGTCGCGTATAACGCGATCAAGTGCGTTTCCAACGGTCTGATCACCGTTCTGATATACAAACGATTGAGAAACCTGTTGTCGAAATGGGTTGAGTTGAGGTGACTATGGCGGAGTATATTTCCGGAAGTTCTTCCGATACGGAGAGGATCGCGGAAGCTTATGCGAAAACCCTTTCCGCGGGAGACGTTGTTCTGCTGAAAGGCGAAATGGGCGCGGGAAAAACGGTGTTCGCAAAGGGTGTGGCACGCGCGCTCGGCATAACGGCTGAGGTGACAAGCCCCACGTATGCCTATATGAACGATTACGACGGAAAACTCTATCATTACGATTGTTACCGGCTTTCCTGCGGGGAAGACGCGGAATCTTTGGGACTTACCGATTATTTTACCGGCAACGGCATCTGTCTCGTGGAATGGAGCGAGAACATTGCCGACGTTTTGCCCGAAAACGCGAAAACGGTAAAAATAGAAAAAATTTCGGAAAACAAAAGGAAGATCACGTTATGAATTATCTTGCGATCGATACGAGCGGCGGTTATCTTACCGTGGCGGCGAGGGGAAAGAAAAGTTGCCTGATCTATCGGGAAGACGTAGGGCTTCGCCATTCCGTCACGCTGATGGACGCGGTGGAAGAATGCCTCGGAAAAGCGGAGCTGCCCCTCGGCGAGGTCGACGTGTTCGCCTGTGCGGTCGGTCCCGGTTCGTTTACGGGGATCCGCATCGGCGTTGCGACCGCCAAGGCTTTCGCCTATGCGAACGGTGCGAAAGTTCTGCCCGTAACCTCTTTCGAATCGCTCGCATATAATGCAGGGAAAGAAGGAACGAAACTCGTTCTGATCGACGCGGGGCATTCTTATCGCTACGCCTGCGGGTTCGATAAGGACAATCGGATCATTCTTTCCCCCTGCTATCTTTCCGACGGCGAGATCGCAAAGCTCGCTTCTTCTTACGACGCCCTGATCGTACCTTCTCCTTACGGTTTTGAAGGGGAGATCGCGGCAAATGCCGGCAAAGGTTTCGTCCTTGCAACGGAGGCGAAACTCGGCGAGGCGAGCGAAGACAGAGAGACTCTCGTTCCGCTGTATGTCAGAAAGAGTCAGGCGGAGGAAAACGCGGAGAAAAGCGGGGAGAACGGGCAGTGAAGATCCGTCGTTGGGAATTTCGGGATAATCTTCCGGTATCGCGGCTGGAAGAGAAGTATTTCCCCGACCCGTGGAATGTGGAAATGCTTTCGGAAACATTTCTTTCCGGGCGGTTCCTCGGGCTTATCTGTGAGGAAAAGGGGGAGATCGCGGGGTATATCGGCACCACGTATTGTCTCGATGAAGCCGAAATTACCATGATCGCCGTAAGCGAAGCGTTCCGCCGCAAAGGCGTTGCGTCCGCTCTTCTTTCCTCGGCGGAAAATGCGCTTGCCGGACTCGGCGTGAACAGAATGCTTCTCGAGGTGAGAAAGAGCAACGAAGGCGCGCAGGCGTGCTATCGGAAAAACGGTTATACCTTTCTTGCCGTACGCGAAAGATATTATCAGAATACGGAAGACGCTTTGATTATGGAGAAGAAATTCTGAAAACATTCATAGCGGGTTTGCCCGCCGTCGTGCAGGGGGAAGGGATCCCTTTTCTCTTTCTGCACGGCTATCTCGCATCCAAAGAAACTTTTGCCTTTCAGATCGGATTTTTCGCCAGGTTTTACAAAGTGATTGCCCCGGATATGACGGGGTTCGGGGAGAACGTTCCGATGTCCCGCCCTTATACGCTCGACGATTATGCCGACGAGATCTCCCGCGTGCTGGACGAGATCGGCTCGGATACCGTTTACGTTCTCGCCCATTCTTTCGGCGCGCGGGTGGCGGTGCGGCTTCTTTCCCGCGGGGAAAAGAGAATTACGAAACTCGTTTTGACCGGCGCCGCCGGCATGAAAAACAGAAGCCTTTTTCTGAAAGCGAAAAAAGGAACTTTCCGGCTGTTGTCCCATATTCTTCCGAAAGAAAAACTGATCGGGTTTTATTCGGCGGATTACCGCGGGCTTTCCCCCGTAATGCAAAAGAGCTTTCTTTCCGTCGTGAACGAAACGCTCGACGGGGAATATGCAAAAATACAAATACCGACGCTCCTTGTGTTCGGTAAAAACGATAGAGAAACGCCCCTTGGTCAGGCGAAACGAATGAAGAAAACCGTAAAATGCGGAAAACTCGTCGTTCTGCCGGACTCGGGGCATTTTTGCTTTTCGGAAAAGCCGGATCGCTTCAACGGCGCGGTGCTTAAGTTTTTGCTGGAGGGAAAATGACAGGGTTTTCGGTTTGCGGAATGTCGTTCGGGCTTATTACGGCTCTTTGCTCGTCTTTCTTTCTCACAAATAAGTTTTTTGCCGTGTTTCAGCAGACGTCCTACCGCGGACGGGAATACATACGAAAACTTATAATATGCGTCCCGGGGCGGATTATCGCACTGTTTTGCGTCGGTTTGCTCTACGGCGTATCGGTTTATTTTACGGCGGGAAAACGGGCGGTTGGCTATGTGCCGCTTCTTTCTTTCGCTTTGGTGTCGGCGTGTATCGGCGTTGTCGACAAACCGGTCGTAAAGATTTCGTTCACCACGAGGATGAAGCGGGTTTTTATTACGGGTACGGCGATTTTCGTTGTTTCGGGAGCGATTCTCGGCGGTTTTGTCTTTTCTCCCGTCGTCGGGTTTCTGCTCGTGAGCCTTTCCCCCGCGGTTCCGCTTTCGGGTGCGTTGCCGTGGCTCGGTTACGACCGGGCGAAATATCGGCAGGCGAAGGAAAAGTGCAAACAAAAGCTGGCAGAGCATCCGGGACTGATCCGCGTGGGGATCACGGGAAGCTGCGGAAAGACTTCGGTAAAAAATTATCTGAACAAAATGCTCTCGGGATCGTTCGACGTGCTTGCCACGCCGAAATCGTTCAATACGCCGCTCGGGGTCTGTCGCGCGGCGGAAAAACTTTGCGGCGGCACGGAAGTTTTTCTCGTCGAAATGGGTGCGAGAAGACGGGGAGACATCGCGGAGCTGTGTGACATGGTTTCCCCTTCGATTGCGGTGCTTACGGCGGTAACGGGGCAGCACCTCGAAACGTTCGGGTCGGCGGATGAGATCGCGCGAACGAAGTACGAACTCGTCCGCGCCGTCGGGGAAAAGGGTTTTGCCGTTTTTTCCGCCGATTCGCCCTTGCTTGCGCCTCTTTACGCTGCCGCTCCGTGCGAAAAGATTTCCGTCGGCTTCGGCGGGGAAAGAGAAGGGGTAAAAGCGGAAAATTTCAGGCAGGGAGAGAGAGGCTCTTCTTTCGATTTATGGATGGAAGGCAAGAGATATCCGATCGAAAATTCTCTCGTCGGTAAATTTTCCGCAACGGATATCTGCCTTGCCGCAGCCGTCGCCAGAAAACTCGGCGTCCCCCGGGAGAAGATCGCTTCGGCGGCATGCCGGCTGAAACCGGTGGAACACCGGCTTGCCGTATCCGTCACCCCGGGCGGCGTTACGATCGCGGACGACGGCTATAACGCCAATCCGGAAGGGATCGTCGCCGCGGCGGAATTTCTCGATCGGTTTCCGGGCAGAAAGATCGTCGTTACGCCGGGACTTGCGGAACTCGGGAAATTCCGCAGGATGTACAACGAAAACGCGGGGCGGGTTCTCGCCGTACATGCGGATACGATCGTGGCGATCGGAAAAAACGGCGGCTCGATCGTGCGGGGCGCGGGCGGTCGGTGCGAAACGGTTCGGGTACGCTCGCGGGAAAAGGCGAAAAAGTTTCTCGAAGGAAAGACAAAGCGGGGAGACGTCGTTCTCTTTCTGAACGATTTTCCCGACGTGTTCTGAAAACCGTTGCGGATCCCGGAGAACGAAAAAAAGACGGCAAATGCTGAGCCTGAGGAGGAAAATATGGAAAACGTACTTGTATTTTTCGGCGGGGTTTCCTGCGAGCACGATATTTCCGTGATCACCGGCGTGATGACGGTAAACAGTCTGAGACCGCCCTACCGCGGCATTCCCGTTTACGTGAACCGCGAGGGAAAATGGTTTACGGGCGAGAAGTTGACGGACGTCGGGTTTTACCGGAAGTTTGACGAAAAGAAAGTGAAACGGGTCTGCCTGATCGCGGGGGAGAGGTGTCTTTACGAAGTGAAGAGACGGGGAAAGAAAACGGAAGTCGCGTGCGCTCTCAACTGCATGCACGGCTTAAACGGCGAGGACGGAACGCTTGCGGGTGTGCTCAGAATGTCCGATATTCCCCTCGCTTCGCCGTCCGTCTGCCCGTCGGCGGTGTGCATGGATAAATATTATTCCAAACTGATCCTCGCCGGGCTCGACGTGAGTTATCTCCCGTATGTGAAGATCGATCGGGAAAACTATTTCGAAAAGAGAGAACTTGCGGAAAAGATGATCGTGCAGAAACTCGGGTTTCCGCTGATCGTAAAACCGGCGTGTCTCGGCAGCAGCATCGGCATTACCGTGGTGAAGAAAAGGGAAGATCTTCCCGCCGCGCTTGCGGAAGCCTTCCGTTACGACGGAAAGGCGATCGCGGAACAGGCGCTCGAAAAATTCCGCGAGATCAACTGTGCCGCTTACAAAAGCGGGAAAGGAATTGTCGTTTCCGAATGCGAAGAACCCTTCACCGCGCACGATATTCTGACCTTCGGAGACAAATACGAAGGAGAGGGAAGAAAGAAATTTCCCGCGGAGATCGACGAAAGGCTGTCTTACCGCATCCGCGAAACCACGAAATACGTATACCGTAAGCTCGGTTTCGTCGGCGTGATCCGCGTGGACTTTCTGCTTGACGGCGATAAGATCTACGTGAACGAGATCAACACCGTTCCGGGATCTCTCGCTTATTATCTCTTCTGCCGTTCCACGGAAGAATTCCCCGATATGCTTGCGGAGATCGTGAAAACGGGGATCGCCGATCACGAAGACTATAAATCGAGCGAGTTTACATATTCTTCCGGAAATCTTTTCGGCGGCGCGTGTCTGAAAAAGGGGAGACCGGATGGCTGAAAGAGGGAGATAAGTCGATTAAATAACCGATTTTTGACAAAAAACGCCCCGAAGCGATCCGAAAAATGCCCGGAAACGCGCCGAAAATGCGCCGGAATGCTCCGAAAACGAGAAAAGAAGGAAAAAGTATTGACAGATATTCCCTTATGTGATATAATTAACTTATAGTTAACTTATCGCCGTAACGGTATAAGGGGAGATTTTGCTGAAAGTACCCGCATTTGGCGGAGAAGTTCGGGGTGCGTCGGATGGCGTTTATCTATATCGGGGCGGGAATTTTGTCGGCTGCGGCATTTTTCTTTGCCGATTTGTATTTAAATAAAATAACGAAAGGAAGCAAGCGCGTATCGATGATTTTTTCGTCGATACTGTTTGCTTTATTCTTTTTTCGCTATCTTCTCGGAGACGACGCGATCGAGCGGACGATCGGTCTGAACGTTTATTCCCCTTTCGGTTACGACGGTCAGGCGCTCGTGGTCCTTTCCCTTCTCGTGCTGTGGGCGGGGTATTCCGCGGTGACCCTTCTCGTGATGTCTCCCTATTTTAACGAGAGCGTGAAATGCGTGAACGGGCTCGTGAAATATTATGCAACGCCCGTATTTCTGATCCGCCTGTGCACCCTGCCTCTCACTGCGGTGGCGCTGGAAGGAAAGGGGGTATTGTCTTCCTTTTCGGTCAGAGAACTCATCCATGCCTTCGAGATCGGCGCCGGGCTTTCGATGTGTCTTTCCGTATGGAAGAAAAACCCGAAAACGATCTTTTCGAAAAAAGAGTTTCTCACAGGGCTTTGCGCCGGTGTCGCGATGTTTCTCGCGTCCGTTCCGGCGTGCGTTCCCCGCGCGTTTTTCGGCAACGTGCCCGAATCGGTGAAGATCAAGGATTTTTCCCTCATTCACCGCCTGTTCGTTTATGCGGCGATCCTTCTTCCGGTCGCGTTTTACTTTCTGCTCCGGAAAAAAGAATTCGAGCAGAAACGCTTCGCGCTGCTTTATCTTTCCCTTGCCGCGCTTACGAGTTATTGTTATAAATACACCTTGTCTACCTTCGTCCGCGTGACGGCATGGCCGTTGCATCTCTGCAATACGGCGATGTTCATCGTGCCCCTTTGTTTGATGTTCAAATGGGACAAGCTGTACTATTTTACGCTGTTTATCAACGTATTGGGGGCTTTTTTCGCTATGCTGATGCCGAATTATTCGGATACCGTCAATGCGATCTCTCCCGAATGCGTCAATTTCTGGATCAACCATTTCTGCGCGTTTTTCATGCCGGTGCTTCTCATCGCCCTGCGTATTTACCCCCGCCCGAAAATGCGGCAGTTTATCTATTCGCTTGTGGCGTTTGCCGTGTATTTCCTGCTCATCCTGTTCGTCAACGCCTGGTTTTCCAATTACGGCTCGGTGGATTTCTTCTTTCTGAACAGCGACTATATTGCGGCAAAACTCGGCAAGTGGGCGGAGAATCTGAGAAACGCGGTATGGTCGTTCCGCCTGAACGGTCTTAACTTTACCTTTTATCCCGTGTATCAGACGGTGTTTTTCTTCGTGTATGTACTGCTCGCCCTGGCGATGTGGTTTTTATACGAACAATTCTTCCAGGTTGGGGATCTCTATCTCGAAATGGGAGAGCGAAATAAAAAAATCAAGGCGGACAGGCTTGCGCTCGAGGTCCGCATGGCAGGCAGAAGTATGGATCAACCGGTCAACCCCGCGGGAGCGGACAAACTTGTTTTAAGAAACTTTTCGAAAAAATACGCCACGAGCGACGTTTACGCCGTGCGCGACGCCAATCTCGAAATCGAGGGCGGAACGATCTTCGGGTTTCTGGGACCGAACGGCGCGGGAAAAAGCACGATCATCAAAAGCATCGTAGGGATCCAGACGATCACGAGCGGCGAGATCGAAGTTTGCGGATACGACGTGGAAAAGCAGCCCGTCGGCGCGAAATTGCAAACGGGATTCGTGCCCGATCACTACGCCCTTTACGAAAACCTGACGGGGAGAGAATACGTCAATTACATTGCCGATCTCTATCACGTTTCCGAAGAAGACCGCACGAAACGGATCAACGAATATGTGGAGCGGTTTTATCTGACGAACGCTTTCGACAATCAGATCCGGACTTACAGTCACGGCATGAAACAGAAGATCACCATCATGTCCGCCCTTGTGCACAATCCGAAACTCTGGATCCTGGACGAGCCGCTCACCGGTCTCGATCCCGAAAGTATTTTCCAGGTGAAGGAGTGCATGAAAAAACATGCGGAAGAAGGAAATATCGTATTCTTCTCCAGCCATATCATCGACGTGGTGGAACGGATCTGCGACCGCATTGCCATCATCAAAAAAGGGACGGTGCTCTGCGAAAAAAGCGTGAAGGAAATCGAGCAGTCGGGCGAACCGCTCGAAGATTTCTACATGCGCATGATCGGGGAAACGAAACATGACTGACGGAGAGAGACGTTCGGAAGGGCGGTCCCTTCCGGGAGGGAAAGAAAATTCCTTCAGAGAGTCGTTTTTCATTCTGAAAACGCTCACGATGATGCAGCTTAAAGAAAAAATCGATTTGAGTTACGTCGGGAATTTTCGCAAAACCCTCTTTAAAATCATATATTTTCTGCTCGAATTTGCCGCGGTCACGGCGGTCTGTTTCCTTTTGTTTTACTTTGCGAAACTGTTCGGCGTGTTTTCCCTCGTGAATGACGTGCCCGTTTCCGTGGTCACGGTCGTGTTTACGTTCATGTTCCTTCTGTCCGTGGTTTCAAGCACGGTCAGTCTCGTGAAGGCTCTTTATTTCTCGCGGGACAATCTGGTTCTTCTGACTTTTCCCGCGAGACCTTCTCTGATCTTTCTTTCCAAGATCGCCGTGTTCTATCTGTACGAACTGAGGAAAAACGTTCTTTTTCTTATCCCGTTCTTCTTTGCTTACGGAATATCGAAGGGCATTTCGTTTTTCTATTACCCGTGGGTGTTGTTTCTCTTTCTGTTCGTCTCTCTTCTTCCGGTGCTGATCTCTGCGCTTTTGTCCATTCCCGCTCTTTTCGTCACGATCCTTCTGAGAAAGGTAAGACCGTTGCAATACGCGCTTTCGCTCGCGGGCGTCGGGATCCTTGTATTCGCCGTTTTAAAACTCATCGCGAAGATTCCCGAGAACATCGATCTCGTGGCGACCTGGGGTACGACGTACTGGAAGATCCAGGATTTCCTGAACGGGTTCACGAAGGTCTGCGCTCCTTTTCACGCGCTTACGCAGCTGATCGTCGGGAGGACGGTCGGGCTTACGCAGAAACTGTTTTCCTTAAGAACGCTTGTATATTTTGCGGCGCTTGCGGGAATAATCGTCGTGGCGGTGGCGGCGTGTCTTCTTCTGTCCGGTCCGCTGTTTTACAAAATGGCGTCGAAACCCTTCGAATACACCAAGAAACTGCATCCCGAAAAACTTGCGAACAAGCAGAGAGGGGCTTTCCGCTCGGCTGTCAGAAAGGAGATCGCGATCGGTTTCCGCGATAACTCCCTGCTGAGCTTGTTTGCGGTAACGGTGATCGTTCAGCCCGTCGCGGTGATCCTGCTGAATAAACTGTATTCGGCAATGAACACCCGCTATCTCGGCACGCAGATGACGGTCGGGTTTAACGTTCTCGTCATGCTTCTGATCTCTCTTTCCGCGAATATTTCCATGGCAAGCGTATACAGCCGCGACGGATCCGCCGGCTACCTCAATAAAGTTCAGCCGACCGATTACGCTCCCTTGCTGCTGGCAAAACTCGTCGGCAATCTCGCCGTAACGGGGTTGGGAACGGCGGTCACGGTGATTGCTTATTCCCGTTTCACTTCGTTCGGCGGGGTGAACGTTCTCGTATTCGTCACGTTGTCCGCCCTTGCCGTGTTTCATATTTTCCAAAGCGCGGAAATGGATATCATGAATCCGCAGACGGAGATCTATGCCACGTTCAGCGAACAGTCGAACAACCCGAACGAGAACAAGTCCGCGCTGCTGGCATTCGTGATCTCGGCGATCGCGGCGGTCGCGGTGATCTTCCTTTCCATGGAAGGTCCTCTCGGCGCATGGATCAAACTTACGATTTTTTCCGTCGCGCTGGCGATCGTCAAAATTCTTTCCTTTGCGCTGAAAACGAAAGTATTCTATAAGGAGAGAAGCTGATATGAAAAAAACGGTAGTTATCGCGATCTTTCTCGTTTATGTCGCTTCGATCGTGATCGTAAACTTTTTCGGGCTCGAGATCTCCATATTCGACGGCAATACTTATGTTTCCGAAATCAGATGCGATAACCTTTATCTTCAGTCGGAAAACGGCGGGCAGATCGGCTATAAGAACGAGAGGGACGGAATGAAGTTCTTCTCCTTCGAATACGACGATTCCGGCGAGCCTTACACGAAGGAAAATATCGGTTCCAACCCGAACACCGTGGTTCTTCAATACCACGTGTATCCGGAAAACGCCAACAACAAAAAGGTGAGCTTTATTTACGACGAAACGCTTGCCGGGGAAGACTGGATCTTTCTGAAAGACAAGGCTTCCGTTATATTCCTCGATCCGCAGTCATCCATCACGGTGACCATCCGCTCGACGGACGGATCCAACAAAGAGGAAAAGATCTACATTTTCTGCAGAAGAAAATCAAGCAAAACTTCGGCTTTGAAACTTGCGGGAAGGGGAATCCTTCCCGCATATGCCTGACGTCCGCCGCCGAGGGGCGAAAACGGATGCCGGCTTCAGGAAAATAAATCAACAGGAGAAAATCATGAAAACTGTATTCAAAAGACTGATCGCCGTTATGATCGTCGCAAGCGTGGCTTTGTCGTGCGCGGGGCTTACCCTGTCGTGCGGGGGCTCGCTGAAACTCGAAGAGATCTCCGTAGCGAGCGGCTCGGTGCAGACGGAAGCGAAAATCGGGGAAACGCTCGATTTCGCAGGCATCAGAGTGACCGCGCGTTATAACGACAAAACTTCGAAAACCCTTTCTTTCGCGGACATCGTTCTTACCTTCGAGGGAAATACCCTTTCCGAAAAGGACGAAACGGTCACGCAGAGAACGGGTACGAAAAAGATCGATGTCTCTTATAAGGATGCGAAAACTTCCTTTACCGTCCGCGTGACCGATCCCGACGGTGGCGACGAAGATTTCATCGTAACGGGGTATGAAAACGACGTCCGCATGACGAAGTTCAGTTCCATCGTTTCGGAAGCGGGTACCGCGAAATACGGCGAAGCGGAATACGAAGGGCAGTTCTTCAAGGCGGAAGATCCCGTGTATTATGCGGGTGACGACAACGCTTTCCGCTATCTTCCTCAGGTTACCGTGATGGATAACGAAACGGGCGAATTTTCCACCCTCGATCGTTTCCGTTCGGTCACGACCGTGACCCTGAAAGGGGAGACGGATGTGACCCTTACGGCAAAGAAGGGAGAGGAAGACTATACGACCCGTTATTACGACGGGGAAACCCTTTATCTCACTTCTTACGACGCGAAAAACGAATACGTTTTCGAAGAGGTTTCGATCGGGAACCGATTCGTTCTTTCCGTGTTGCCGGCAGCCAGCTACGAACTCAGCAAACAGTTTGCCGCCTCTTCCGTAACCGTTTCCGTGATCGACGGATATAACGTGTACGAAGGCAAAGACCTCGCCGTGATCGAAAATTCTTCGATCGCGGGAAGAAGGGAGGCGTTTGCCGCGCTGAAGGAAGAAAAAGGACTTACGGACGTCAACGCGAAAGCCGTCGTTTTCCAGAACGACATCCGCCTGCTCGCGAGCGATATTCCTTCCGCTTTCACCTACACGGTGAAAAAGCCCTTCAAATACTATGAGGGCAGCGGTGCGGACAAAAAAGTGGTTGCGTCCTACGAAGAACAGACTTTCCTGCGCGATCTCACCTTCGGCAATACGACCTTCCTTTTCCTGCGCGAGCTCGCAAAGGAAGACACCTTCTCGATGATCGGCAACTACTATTCGCTCGATCTCTCCGCAATTCCTCTCGTCGCTTCTTTCGATTCCGACGAAGGCGTCGGTTACGGCGCGGATTATTCGAATGCCGCCCTGATGAAGATCTGCGGAACGGATCAGTCGGTAAAATCCGATTTCACGGCGGTCAGCAGGATCGAAAACCTGAACGTGATCGGAAACGCCAACAGAAGCGAGTGGAAGGACGAGAACGACAACCCCGTATATGCGGGCGGTCTTATCTTCCTGAAATCGGGTTTCTGCAAACTCGATATCGATAACGTTCTGCTGAAAACCCTTTTCATCGGTCTGTTCCCCGAATTCGAATGTTCGTTCAACGTTCATCACATGAAGTGTTACGATTCTTACCAGTCGGCGGGATATATGTGGGGCGCGGCTACGCTGAATATCACGGAATCCAATTTCGAAAGAGCGGGCGGTCCGTTGTTTATTCTTACCCATTACGATCCGACCACGGATAAACATTCCTATCCCACCATGCACGCGGCCGATTCCGCGCTGATCAGCAACGTGACGGGCAGCGAGATCTGGTTCTCTTCGATCGACGGAGCTTCCGCCATCATTGCGGAGATCAAAAAATTCAACGCGCTGTTCAATCCTCTCGGCAAATCGCTTACCACCACGGCAAACAAAAAAGAAGTGCTCAATCTGATCTGCCTTCTCATGCCGGACGGCACGGGAACGAGCGTTATCTCCAACAACGACACGATGGGGCTTGCCGATATCACCGCGAACGGCAAAACGACCACCCTTTCCAGAATGGAGAACAACGCTTTCGGACAGACGCTGAAAGCGATCACGAAACAGGGCGCGCCGACGTTCAACGTCAACACGGAATCTCTGCTTTATTATAACGGGAATACCGTTTCCTGGGCGCCGAATTTCGGCAGCGAAGCATCCTATGCGGATTTTGTCGCAAGCGATCACCTCGCGCTCAACTATCAGGGGATCGGTCTGATGCTCGGTTTCTATGCCGCACAGGCGTAAGCGACCGTAAATAAGCGGATATAAGCTTGTTATCAACGTTTTTTCATCCTCTCGCGAAAGATTTTCGCGAGAGGATTTTTCTTTCGGCCACACGGTTTCCCGATACAACTTTTTCCGCAGCGCGAGCAGGGATCTGTCCCGCGGGCGGGAAGAACGGCGAGCGAAAAGATCGCCGCAGAAAGTACAAGAGATAAAATTTCGTCGGGAAAGAGCATGCCGGACGTTTCCTTTTTCTTTTTTTTAAGCCTATGTCCGGCAGCGTGCGAAAATGCGAAAAAAGCGAAAATGCCCGCAAAATCGTTGAAATGATTTTCGATTTGTGCTATACTTGTGCCAAACAGATATCGTCTGCGGTATCCGCAGGCGAAATAACCGGAAAAGGAGTTTGAAAAACATGAGCGATAAAAAGGAAAAACTCAGCCGCGGCGCCGAGCTGGAAAAGAAGCTTTCTTTCAAGAAGGTCAACTATTTCGAAGGATGCGACGAAAAGAAAAAGGAAAAGGTTTACGCTTACGCGGAAGAATATAAGGCTTATCTCGACGAGTCGAAAACGGAGAGGGAAGCCGTACGTACTTCCGTCGCCTTAGCGGAAAAATACGGGTTCACCCCTTACGTGTTCGGCGAAAAACTGAACGCGGGGGACAGAAAATATTACAACAACAGAGGGAAGAGCCTCGTTCTGTTTAAAGTCGGCAAAGAAGATATGGCGAAAGGCGGGGTGAGGATCCTTGCTTCCCATATCGATTCTCCCCGTCTCGATATCAAACAGAATCCGTTATACGAAGATACCGGCATGGCGTTTCTGAAAACCCATTATTACGGCGGGATCAAAAAATATCAGTGGACGGCGATCCCTCTCGCCCTGCACGGAACGGTCGTTCTGTCCGACGGAACGGTGAAGACGGTCAAAATCGGCGATAACGACGGAGATCCCGTGTTCTACGTCAACGACCTTCTTCCTCACCTTGCGAGAGAACAGGCGCAGAAGACGATGGGGCAGATCATCGACGGCGAAATGCTCAACGTGCTCGTCGGCGGCTATCCCTTCCGCGACGACGACGTGAAGGAAAAGATCAAGCTGACCGTCCTCGAAAAACTGAACGAGCTTTACGGTATGACGGAAACCGATTTCCTGAGTGCGGAACTGTGCGCCGTTCCCGCTTTCAACGCGAGAGACATCGGGTTTGACCGCGCGCTGATCGGCGGTTACGGTCACGACGACAAAGTCTGCTCTTATCCCGCGCTCACCGCGATCTTAAACGATAAGAGCGACGAACACACCGTGATGGTCGTGCTTGCCGATAAAGAAGAAATCGGCAGCGAGGGCAACACGGGTATGCAGTGCTATCTGTATGAAGACATCCTCAACGCGCTTGCCGCTTCGCAGGGGAAGAATCCTGCGGAAGTGAGAAACGCGAGCACCTGCCTTTCGGCAGACGTCACCGCGGGATACGATCCCAACTTCGCGTCCGTGTTCGAAAAGAAAAACGCAAGCCTTGTCGGTTACGGCACGGCGGTCTGCAAATTCACGGGATCGGGCGGCAAAGGCGGTTCGAACGACGCGAGCGCGGAATTTATGGGCAAAGTGAGAAAAACGTTTGCGGATAACGGCGTTGTCTGGCAGACGGCGGAACTCGGCAAGGTGGACGCCGGCGGCGGCGGAACGGTCGCGAAGTATATTTCGAAAATGAACGTGGACACCGTGGATATCGGCGTGCCCGTCATTTCCATGCATTCTCCTTACGAAGTGGTCTCCAAAGCCGATCTTTACAGCACTTACGAAGCTTTCGTCGCTTTTCTGAAATAATATGACGGCGAAGGAGAGATTTTTAAAATACGTTTCCTATCCCACGACTTCCGACGAGAAATCGGAAAGCTGTCCGAGCACGGCGGGGCAGAGCGTTCTTCTTTCCGCCTTGAAAGAGGAGCTTTGCGCCATGGGCATCGCGGCGGAAATGGATGAAAACGGTTACGTCACGGCGAAGATCCCCGCAAACAGAGAGGGGCTTCCCGTCGTGTGCTTTTTGTCGCACGCAGATACGTCTCCCGCCGTTTCGGGAGAGAATATCCGTCCGAAGGAGATCGTTTACCGCGGCGGGGACGTTCTTCTTGAAAACGGCATCGCGATCGCGGAGAAGGATAACCCGGAACTGAAAGAACTGATCGGCGAAACGCTCATCGTGACGGACGGCAATACCCTTCTCGGCGCGGACGACAAAGCGGGCGTCGCGGAGATCATGACGGCTGCGGAATACATCGCGACCCACCCGGATTTCGCGCACGGGGAGATCGCGATCGCCTTCACGCCCGACGAAGAGATCGGCAGGGGTACGGACCGTTTCGACGTGAAGAAGTTCGCCGCCGATTTCGGTTATACGGTAGACGGTGGAAAACTCGGCGAGATCGAATACGAAAACTTCAACGCCGCTTCGGCAACGATCGCGGTGAAAGGGTTCAGCGTTCATCCGGGGTCTGCCAAGAATAAAATGAAAAACGCGATCGATCTTTTCTGCGAATTTCATTCCCTTCTTCCGGTGGCGGAACGACCCGTTCACACCGCGGATTACGAAGGCTTTTATATGGCGGACGAGCTGACCGCCGACGTCGAAAAGGCGGTTTGCCGCTATATCGTGCGCGATCATGACCGCGAAAAATTCGAGGCGAAGAAAAATTATTTCCTTGCTTCGGCGGATTTCCTCAATAAAAAATACGGCGAAGGCACGTTTACGGCAACGGTGAAGGACAGTTATTACAATATGTCCTCTGTCATCGCGGAAAATTTCCATCTGATCGAAAACGCGAAAAAAGCGATGGAAGCGTGCGGCGTGAAACCGGTTACCGTTCCCATCCGCGGCGGTACGGACGGCGCGCGGCTTTCTTTCGAGGGATTGCCTTGTCCCAATCTTTCCACGGGCGGGCTGAACTTCCATTCGCGCACGGAATATATCCCCGCAAACGCGCTTGAAAAAATGACGGAAGTCATTTTAAAGATCGTGGAACTTTACGCCGGAAAATAAAACGAGAGAGAACGAACGCCCCCGGTTTTGTCCGCGGGCGGACAGGGAATTATGGGTTTACTGGAAACGATACATACCCCCGCGGACGTTAAGAAGTTACGGGTGGAACAACTGAATATTCTCGCCCGCGAGATCCGCGAGAGGATCGTTTCGGTCACCTACGAACACGGAGGGCATCTTTCCTCCAATCTCGGCACGGTGGACGTGATCGTCGCGCTGTACTATGTTTTCGATTTTCCGGAAGACAAACTCGTGTTCGACGTGGGGCATCAGTCCTATGCGCATAAGATTTTAAGCGGCAGGAACGACCGTTTCGACACCATCCGCCAGAAAGGCGGTTTAAGCGGCTTTCCTTTCCCCGCGGAAAGCGAGTACGACGTTTTCTGCGCCGGACATGCGGGAAATTCCGTTTCGGCGTGTCTGGGGCTCTGCGCTTCGCGCGATGCCCTCGGGGAAGATTACAACGTGATAGACGTCGTGGGAGACGCCTCTCTGTTCAACGGCGAAAATCTCGAGGCACTGACTTCGGGAGACAAAAAGCCGAAAAAGTTTATCGTGATCGTCAACGATAACGGCATGTCCATCTCGGTGAACGACAACGGGCTTTATAAATTTTTTACCAGGATCGCGTCCAAAAAGAGCTACGGCAGAGCGATGGCTTTTGCCGAACGGACGATCGGGCAGAAGTGGATCGGAAGACAGCTGAAAAGAATGAAACGTTCTTTCAAAATCCGTCTGAACAAAACGGCGGTGATCGAGTCGATCGGGCTGAAATACGTCGGGATCTTCGACGGACACGACATCCGCTCCCTCGTCCGTCTGTTCACCGATCTGAAAGACAGCAATTCCGCGATCCTTCTTCACCTGAAAACAAAGAAGGGGAAGGGAATGGCGGAAGCGGAGAAAAACGCCGGTTATTACCACGGCGTCGGATGTCGTTTCCGCTCCTCCGAGAACACGTTTTCGGAAAGCGCGGGCAGTCTTTTGTGCGCCGCTGCGGAAAAGGACGATAAACTCGCCGTGATCTGCGCCGGTATGAAAGACGGTACGGGGCTCGCTTCCTTTGCGGAGAAGTTTCCCGGTCGGTTTTACGACGTCGGTATCGCCGAAGAGCATGCCGTCACGTTTGCCGCCGGCATGGCGAAAGGCGGACTTCATCCCGTCGTCTGCATTTATTCCACATTCCTGCAACGCTCTTTCGATCAGATCATGCACGACGTCTGCCTTCCCGGGCTTCCCGTCACGTTTTTCGTGGATCGGGCGGGCGTTGTCGGGGCGGACGGCGCGACCCATCAGGGATTGTTCGATCTGTCCTATCTGACCTGTATCCCCGGGCTGAAGGTTTTCGCCCCCGTCGACAGGGAAGACATGTCTCTTGTATACGACTACACCCGAACGCTCGGCGTTCCGTGCGCGATCCGCTATCCGAACGGCACGTTTGCGGAAAGCGTCCCGCACGAGCCCCTTTCCGTCCGCCTGTGGGACGGAGACGACGTGAAAGGAAAAGACAACGTGATCCTCGCCGTCGGGGCGCGTATGTTCCGTCTGGCGAAAAAGGTCGCGGAGAATACGGAAAAATCGGTTGCCGTCGTGAATGCCCGCATCGTCTCCGATTTCGACGAAGATCTTTTAAACGCGATCGAAGAGAAAAATATCGTAACGCTGGAAGAAAACGTGGAAAAGGGAGGGTTCGGCTCCGCCGTAGCCCTTGCCTACGCGAAAAAGGGGAAAAAAGCGAGATTGAAAATCTTCGCTTTTCCCGAAAAATTCGTGTTTCACGGCACCGTGAACGAACAGCTTGCGGAAGCCGGTTTTACGGAAGAAAATATCGCGGGATCTCTTGTGTGATCCCGCGTTTTCCGAGGGTGCGATCCCTGCGGAAAAACGAAAAAAACAATCGTGAACGCCGGAACGGTCAGCCGCTCCGGCGTTTTGAAAAAATCGGCAAAAAATCTCGGCGGATTTCCGAAAAAACCGCCGAATAAATTGACATTATCCGCGAAATAAGTTAAAATAGATTCGTATGAACATCAGGAAAGCGCAACGCTTTCCGACGGAAGCGGAAAAGGGTTTTCGCGGAGGGCGTCGTTCCCGTTTGCTTGTTGCTTTTTACAAAAAATATTTTCTATATTCCGGGAGGTATGTATTATGAAAGGATACTTAAACTCCCTGCTTTTGATGTCGGGCGCGGAGGTCGGGATCGCAGTCGCGATCGCCGTCGTCGCAGCCGTATTGGCAGGCGTCGTCTGCTATTTCCTCGGGAAAAAAATCACCGATAAAGTTCGCAACGCGAAAATCGGTTCGGCGGAAAGCGTCGTCGCCAGAATGAAAGAAGACGCCGAACAGGAATGCAAGGCACTGAAAAAGGAAGCCATTTTAGAGGCAAAAGAGCAGGATTTGAAACTTCGCAACGATTTCGAACGCGAAGCGAAAGAAAAGCGCGCCGAGCTCCAGAGAATGGAGCAGCGGCTTACGCAGAAAGACGAGTTGCTCAATAAGAAGGACAATAACCTTCTGAAAAAGAACGAGGAACTCGAACAACAGAAAAAAGAGTACGAAAGAAAGGTGCAGAATCTTTCCGTCAAGCAGGAGAAGATCGATAAGGAATACGAAAGCGTCGTAGCCAAACTCGAAGAGATTGCAGGGCTTACGAAAGACGAGGCGAAGAAACAGCTTACGGAATCCATTCTCGACGAAACGAGAAAGGAAGCAGCCGTTCAGGTGAGAAACCTCGAACAGGAAGCGAAAGACACCGCGGACAAGAAGGCGAAGGAAATCATCAGCCTTGCCATTCAGAAGTGCTGTACCGACCATGCGTCGGAAATCACGGTATCCGTCGTTCCTCTGCCGAACGACGATATGAAAGCCCGCATCATCGGCAGAGAGGGCAGAAACATCAGGACTCTCGAGAACGCGACGGGCATCGAGCTCATCATCGACGATACGCCCGAAGTCGTGATCCTTTCCGGTTTCGATCCCGTGAGAAGAGAAGTTGCAAGGCTTTCGCTCGAAAAGCTGATCGCCGACGGCAGGATCCATCCCGCACGTATCGAAGAGACGGTCGAAAAAGTCAGAAAGGAACTCGACGTTCAGATCAAGGAAGCCGGCGAAGCCGCCATGTTCGAAGTAGGCTTGTTCGGGATCCATCCGGAACTGATCAAACTTCTCGGCAGATTGAAATACAGAACGAGTTACGGGCAGAACGTATTGCAGCACTCTCTCGAAGTCGCGCACCTTGCCGGGCTGATGGCAGCCGAACTCGGGGTAGACGTGAACCTCGCCAAACGCGGCGGGCTTCTGCACGACATCGGCAAAGCCGTCGATTTCGAAGTGGAAGGAACGCACATTCAGATCGGCGTGGACCTTGCGAAGAAGTACAAAGAGAGCAAGAACGTGATCAACTGTATCGCGGCTCACCACGGAGACGTGGAACCCAAATGTATCGAAGCGGTGCTTGTGCAGGCTGCGGATGCGATTTCGGGCGCGAGACCGGGTGCGAGAAGAGAAACGAGCACGAATTATATCAAGCGTCTCGAACAGCTGGAAACCATTTCGGCAAGCTTCCCGGGCGTGGAGAAAGCGTTTGCGATCCAGGCGGGCAGAGAAGTCAGAGTTATGGTCAAACCCGACCAGATCGACGACAATCAGGCAATGTTCCTCGCGAAGGATATCGCGAAGAAGATCGAAAGCGAACTGGAATATCCCGGTCAGATCAAAGTGAACGTGATCAGAGAATGGCGTTGCGTGGAATACGCAAAATAAAAGCAAAGGATTGCCGTTGCCCGAAAAGGCAACG
>CABUWK010000009.1 GCA_902495325.1 uncultured Acidiphilium sp. | reverse complement strand
TGATATTGCCATCCTTGATCCGAGTGCAGAATCGGTCGAGCGGTTTTCGGCAATATTTCGAATAGTTTATTTAGCATTTCTTTTGTCTGAGCGAAATTCGGGCTTAATGAAATCGAATACGGTCGTTCTTCCGAACAATTTAAAGAGCGTCGGAAGCTGGGCGTTCGGAAACTGTACTTCTTTGAAATCCGTCGATCTCGGCATGAATCTTACTTCTCTTTCCAACAACGTATTTACGGGAAGCGGTCTCGAAACGATCGATCTGTCTTACGTGACGTCGCTCGGATCGAGCGTGTTCAGCGGTTGCGTCGATCTGCATACGGTTATTCTGTCGGAAGATCTTCTTCAGATCCCGGCAAGCGCATTTACGGATTGTACTTCTCTCGAAAGCATTGCTTTCCCCGAAAAGTTGACGCAGATCGGTAAAAACGCTTTTTACGGCAGCGGATTGAGGTCGGTTACCATAACGGAAAGCATTCAGGTGATCGACGCCGACGCATTCGGCGGGCTGAAAAACCTTGCCGCATTTAACGCGAGTGAGAAAAACATTGCGTTCTATGCGGAAGACGGTTGTCTGTATACGGCGGAGAACGTATTGTTTGCTTATCCTCTCGCGAAGATCGCGAAAGAAGAGGCGCTCGTGATCCCGGACGGAAAGTCTCTCGGATCCTATGCGTTTGACGGTTTGGCTGCGATCCTGGACGGAAACGGCGATATCATTTCCGCCGTAAAAGAAGTGAAACTTCCCGATACGCTCGAAACGATCCCCGCTTATGCGTTCTATAATTTCCGTTCGCTGGAAAGAATCGAAATTCCGGAAGGCGTCACGCAGATCGGCGAATTTGCCTTTGCAAATTGCGAAAATCTGTCTTATGTGAAAATTCCTTCCACGCTGCAATACGTGGGCGCGATCGGTCAGACTTATGTCGCGGAAAACAGCGGATATACTTTCCTGAATTGCACTTCGCTGAAGACCATCGATTTCTCCGCCGCGACAGAGCTTGTTCGTTTCGGCGTGCAGGCGTTTGCCGGCAGCGGTCTCGAATCGATTGTGATCCCGGAAGGGGTGGACGTAATTTCTACGAGTATGTTCTACGGATGTGAAAACCTGAAATCCGTCACGTTGCCTTCCACGATTCTTGCAATCAACAAAAGTGCAATCAATAGTGAAAGGGATTTCCGAAAAACACAACAAAAAATACCAAATAAAATAGAAAACAGCCTTCAAATGATAGCTTAAAGTTGGATATTCGTAAAAGGACATCCAACTTTTTAATTTAATATAAAAAAACATGGGAGAGAACAAGGATAAATGTTCTCTCTTTTTTTATGCCGTTTCGAGGGGTGATTTCCTATTTACGGTGAGAAAAATTATAATAATAACAGTAAATCGAAAGGAGTTTTCAATGAAATACAAAGAATGGTTGGACGTATGGTTTGCGAACTACATAGAGCCTTCGTCTAAAACGAAAACGTGCGAAAGATATTCGGAGATTATCGAAAAGCACTTGAAGGTAAAGTTGGGCGAGTACGAGCTTGAAGAACTGTCGCCCATCGTCATACAGAAGTATATTACCGAACTTATGCAGTCAGGCAATCTGTCAACCGGAAAGGGGTTAGCGGCTAATTCCGTAAACGGGATTATTACGGTTATTCAGAGCTCTCTGAAACTTGCGTATACGCTCGGAGAGCTGAAAGAGTACACGACAGACAAAATCAGACGACCGAAAACGAAAGAGAAAGAAGTATCCTGTTTTTCGCTTGCCGAACAGAAGAAGATAGAGCAGGCGGCGTTATCGAGTAAGAAACGGAAATTCATCGGGATCGTGATTTGTCTTTATTCGGGATTGCGTATCGGAGAATTGCTCGCGCTTACTTGGGCAGATATTGATTTCACAAAAGGAACGCTTACGGTGAACAAAACTTGCCACGACGGACGAGATGAAAACGGGAGTCTCTGTCGGATCACGGACTTGCCGAAAACAACTTCTTCCAAAAGAATGATTCCGCTTCCGAAGCAGTTGCTTCCCGTGTTGAAAGAGTATAAAAGGAAAAGCATTTCGGAGTATGTTGTGGAATCGGAAAAGGGCGAACCGCCTACGGTGCGATCTTATCAGAGAACCTTTGAACTTCTGCAAAAGCGTTTGCATATCGAACGTAAAGGTTTTCACTCACTTCGGCATACGTTTGCTACACGCGCTTTGGAATGCGGAATGGACGTGAAAACATTGGCGGAGATATTGGGGCATAAAAACGCCACGGTAACGCTGAACAGATATGCCCATTCGCTTATGGAACACAAGCAGGATATGATGAATAAACTCGGCAAAATTTTCAACTAAAAAAGCCGTCTGTTAAAGCAACAGATGACTTAAAAAAGCTTATTCGTTGTGATAAAAAGAGGCGACGAGGACCGGATCTTTCTCTGTACGGGTAGCAAATATAAAAATATTTGTAATTTCTTTCGGCAAGCGTCATATAACTACGATTTTGTTCGCCTATTAGCACAATAGGTATTATTTACTTTATCATACGAAACGCGAAAAGTCAAGAAAAATCGCCGCCGTTCGTCAAAAAAAGAGCATTTTTTTGTTCTTAGCCGAAAATATTCATAAAAATCGTTCGTCTATTGTGCTAATAGGCGAACATTTATTTATGCATAAAGACGCCTATCAATCAAGAAAAAACCTCCGAAACGGCATGCCCGGTTTATACGCCGATACGGAGAGATTAGTGACTGCTACTTTCTCGAAGAGCGGATTAATCGTTTTTTTGAATTGTGTGATGTGCACATTCGGCACTGTGCCGAACAAAACGGATAAGGAAGGTTGTATGGAGACTTATTTACAATTGATGATCGTATTGTTTTTAACACTTTTGTGCCTGTTGTGCTTGTTTGCCGTGTTCGTCATCGTTCGTGATATTGTGTCGGAAAGTGCGGAATCACGCAGAAAAAGAACGGATAAACCCGACGGAGCCGCCGAAAGAAACGTAGCAAATAAAGAAGACGTATATGAAAAAAACGACGTCCTTGCGGGAGACAGGGAAGAAAGCGCAGCATGCGCGGCAGTTGTATCCGCTGACGTTTTGCAAAACTTGGACGCTTCGGATACTATCGGGGTACAAGAAACGTTGCTTGCCGAAAATGCGGTATCGTTCGAGAAAAACAATGTTTCTCTGGAAGAAAGATATGAGGCGTTATCTTCGCAGCAGAAGGCGTATTTCGAAGATATTTGCCGATATGCAAAAGAAAAAACGGACGTCAAAGAAAACAGGCGCGAAAACTACATCGACTACAAAACGGGCAGTTATCGCGTGTTGCGGCTGACGATAAAGCGGGGCGAGATCGTTTGCGTTTTTAATTTTATGGATCGGGATATTCTGAATTACGCCAAAGCGGAAAACGCAAAAGTAAAACGGGCGCCGACAACCGTGCGCGTTGTGGAAGCGTCCGACGTGGGCGTGGCGAAAGACGGCATCGACCTGGTTTGCCGGCAGATAGACGAGGACAAAGCGCTCAGAAAGCGGTTGGCTTTGGAAAAACGCAGAGAAAACGCCAGAAAAAGGCGTTCGCAGGAAAAGGCGGAAGAGGTTGCCGTTTCGTCTTCGGAAGACGTAAAAGATAAAATCGGAGTGTAGGAACGTGAAACGAGGAAAGTATGGCAAAAGCGAATAAAAATGGCGAACGTACCGTTATAGAGTCGCCGCAAGGCGAAAAGAAAGGGGACGAAACCGAGAAGAAAGAAAAAAAGCGCGTCGGTAATTCTTATAAGGAAAAGGCGGAGAATATAATCGGAACCGTCCTGTGCGTATTGCTGTTGCCGATTCTTATCGCAAACTGTTTTTTGATCATGCAAGGACTGATAAAGAAAGACGAAGTCCCGAGCATTTTCGGAAGATTGCCGCTGATTGTTCTGACGCAATCGATGGAACCGACGATTTGCGCGGGAGACCTTATTATATGTAAAAAGGCAGACGCTTCCGTCGTTAAGGAAGGGGACGTGGTATCCTTTTTCGACCCGGAAGGAAACGGCGAGAGTGTAGTAACGCACCGCGTAACCGATATAGAGATCGACGCCGAAAGCGGAAAAATTTCATTCCGCACGAAGGGCGACAATAACGACGTGGAAGATCGTTTGTCCGTTCCCGCCGAAAAGCTGATCGGAATATGGACGGGGACGAGATTTGCCGGGCTTGGCAACGTGGTGCTGTTTGCCCGTTCCGTGCCGGGGATAATCGTCTTTGTCGTGTTGCCGTTAGCCGCAATAGCGGCATGGATATTCCTGCAAAAAAGAAAAGAGGAAAAGTCAAAGCAAACCGAAGCGGACGAACTGCAACGGAAAGTGGATGAACTTACTTCGCGCATAAAGGACATGGAAGGCACAGAGAACGCCGAGCAGTCGGACGGTGAAAAGAAAAACAAAGACGACGAAGATCGCTCGCCTTAACGGCGGAATCAGAGCGGAAAACAAATTTTTGATTCGTTCGAAATCCGACCGTATTGCATAATAAAACGCGGGACGAGTTGATACGACTGAATAATAAATGTCGCATATAAACCGAGTTCAAAAAAATGAAAAAATTTCGCAACTTTCGAAAATCGTTCGTATAAATAAGCAAAGACGGTTCGAGAGAACCGAATTTCGATATACAAAAAATAAAAATTTTATGGAGGTGTCCAAAAATGAAAAACAAAAAAAGCTGGAAAGTAGCGTCTTTGCTGGTAGCTCTTTGCTTGCTCACCACCTGTGTGGTAGGCACCACCCTTGCGAAGTACACTACGACAAACAATGCGGCCGATACGGCGCACGTAGCAAAATGGGGCGTAACCGTCTCCGCAAGCGGCACGTTGTTCGGAAAGAATTACGGCAAGAACACTTCGACGGTGGCTTCTGACAGCATAATTGCGGAAACGCATGCCGACATCAACGTTAAAAGCACCGACAAAGTAGTTGCTCCCGGCACAAAGAACGACGTCGGTCTGAAATTGAGCGTAACCGGCACGCCCGAAGTGACTGTAAAACTTACGGCAGAAGGTACCGAAGTTTCCGATGTATTTCTTGCCGCGGGCGAATACGGCGTTATGGTTAAGGCAGAAGGCGTAAACGCGGCAACCGATATCTCCGGTTATTACACGCTTGAAGCAGAAACTTACACGTTGAACGGCACTACGGCATACGACGGCACAAAAACTTACTATCAACTTACCGACTCCGTCACCGTTGTCGCCGCATATTACCCCATCCAATGGACGGTAGACGGGAACGATGAACTGAGCGGAAAGAACCTTGAAGAGATTACCACGGCTCTCGTAGACAAATATAACAACAAAGAATTTGCCGCGGGAACGGACCTTTCGACAAAAGATCTGACGGTCACTTTGAAGTGGGCATGGACGTACCATGTGGATGACGAGAAAGATAAAGCCGACACCATTCTCGGCAACCTGATTGCAGCAGAAAATACCGTTGTGAAAAAACAAACGGATGCAACGTACAAAAAGCCGACAGTAGTCGACGACTACAAACTTACCGCAAAGTTCACCTTCAAGTTGACGGCAACGCAGGTAGACTAAACACAGAAAATTCAGGCGGCGTTGTCATCAGGCAAGCCGCCTGATAAGAATTACGGAATCGTAACGAAAAAGGCATCGTAAAAATAACGCAATAACGATGAAAAATACTGATTTTGAACGGACGGGGGAAATTATGGGAAAAAGAAAAAACGACGCCTCGCCCGAGAAAAAGCGGTTTACGAGGCACACGCGGATATGGATTGCGCTAATGGTAACGGTTGTGCTTTTGTTATTGATGATAACCATGGGGATTATCGGTTTGCGCGTAGGCAACGTTCTGCCCGATAATACGGACATCGTCTTTATCGTCGGCAAAAGACCGTCTGTCGACGTCGGCGACGGCGAGAGCCGCAAGTGGGTATCCGGCAAAAACATAAATATATTCTCTAACGCCTATGCCAACAAGGACGGCGTAAGCACCGTTGTTTCGCAGGACGGAACGAAAGTGATCGCGCCGGGAACGCAATCGACCTATCGGTTTACCATGTATAACGACGGCAATATGGCGGTTCGGTATCAGATAGACTCTCGCTTTGTTCTGACGATAGGCGGCAAGCGGCAGGAAGAATATCGATTCCCCCTGCTTGTGCGGTTGAAAAATTCAAACGGCGACTATCTGCTCGGAAAAGACGAAGATTGGATTGAGTTGCAGAACGCGGCGATTACTTCTCATCTGAACGTATTGGGAGCGTCGTCTTACGAAAACTTCACGTTGGACCTGCTCTGGCAGTTCGACGGCGAAGATGATGAGCTGGACACCTGGCTGGGCGACGCTTCGGCGTCTGTCGACGTAACGCTTACGTTTGAAATACGCACCTATGCTGAGGAACATTCCGATCCTTCGGCAAAAGGCGGTATACCCGTGCAGACAAAGGACAACAAAGAAGAATACGGCGGACAGATACGCTGGCTCTATCTGGCGATTCTTATTCTCAACGTCGTCGTTCTGATATTTTACGTCTTGTGGCTGTTGAAAAAAAGATTGAAAGAAAATAAAGATAAAAACTAAGGAGTTTTCGTATGGAAAAAAGAAAACAAAACGCAAAAAAAGTAACGGTGATAGCGGCAGTAATTCTGATGTTTTCGCTTGTCATCGGCATGGGCGCTTTTACCTATGCAAAATACGTATCCACGCAGGAAACAGGCAACCAGAATGCAACGGCGGCTAAATGGGGCATCGTTATAAGTGCCGACGCTTCCATGTTCGGCACCGATTACACCAAAGGCGACGGCGCAAACGCAACGGTTGTTGCTGGTGGGGCAGGCGTAGCCGTAAAAGCGACTTCCACCGCAAAAATCGTAGCGCCCGGAACGGAAGGATCTCTTACCGTTACCGTCAACGGCACTGCCGAAGTGCTCAGCAAACTGACCTTCGAATCCACCGCAGACTGGACGGATATCTCCGTTAAAGAAAATGACACGGTCTACAATCCGATAAAGTGGACGTTGAAAAAAGGCGACACGGCGGTTACCGGAGCGGAAAACGTGACGCTCGCCGTACTGAAAACCAAATTATTGGCTCTCACCGAAAAATACGACGCAGGAACGTCTATTTCCCAAACGTATACGATTTCCTGGGTGTGGGCGTTCGAACAGAACAACGGGGCGGATACCGCCATCGGCTACAAATCGGCAAACACAACCGAAAGCCTTGATAAGATAGACAGCAAATACACGGATTTTTCCACTACGATTTCTCTGGCGTTTACCGTCAAGGTAGAACAGATTCAAACCAAAGACTAAAAAATAAAACTTAGAACGAGCGAATCGACTCGCCGTAGAAAGGAATCGGTATGCAAAAAAACGGTAAACGCGTGAACGTAATAAAAAAAGTTTTTACGGGCATATTATGGGCGTTTTTAGGCATACTGGTCGTCATAACGGCATGGCTTGCCGTTGACAAATTCGTGCGTAAGTCGCCCGTTCCCTCCTTTTGCGGCTATTCGCTCCTGACCGTGCAGACGGGCAGTATGTCCGGCACGATTGAAATCGGGGACATGGTATTGATCCGCAAAAGCGACGATTTCGAAATCGGCGACGTGATAATTTTTCTATTTCCCGATGAAAAAGTCTCCACCACGCACCGCATCGTCAACGTGAATCCGGACGGCACATTCGTTACCAAGGGCGATGCCAACAACGCCGTCGATACGCGCGCCGTTGCGAAAGAAAACATCGTGGGCAAAAGTGTTTTTGTCGTACGCAAAGGCGGACTGTTTTTGCTCTGGCTGAAAAGCGAGGGCTGGATCTATTGCGTAGCGGCGCTTTTCATTGCAGGCATGGGGACGTGGATTGTGAAAACCCTGACGAAAACGCCGCAGGAGGGCGAAAACGACCCGGAAAACAAGCGTGAAAATAACGAAGAAGGAGGTAAAAAGTAGAATAGAAATGAGAAAATTTTTTTCAGCGGTAGTTTCTTTTGTGCGTCAAAACTTTTTGTCGTGCGCATGCTTTTTGCTTGCCATTATGGTTCTTGTTACGGGGACGATATCTTACTCAAAATATCTGTCAACAGAACTGTCGGAACCCTCGGGCAAAGCCGGCAGTTTTTCCTGTTCGGCAAATATAGCCGACGTCAGCGCGCTTTCGTTTACCAATACGGCTTTCTGGGGCGGTTCTGCGGACGACGACAGAATTGCATTGAATGCCCTGCGTTCCCTTACCTTCACCGTCAATAATTATCAGACATCTTCAGACGGGAAAAAATCGGTAGCTTCGGTAAGAATAAAATATTCGGTCGTTTTTAGCGCACCGAAAAATTTTGTAGATAAACTTGCCGTTCAGTTGTTTGACGCAAGCGACAAAGCCGTCCTTCCGCAAATTGTGCTATCAGACCTTATGGCTACGCAGGACGGCGGCGTTTTCGATACCTCGAAAAGCGTGGATTATCAGTCCGCTGCCCGAGAGGACATGACAATGAAGGTACGTCGCTCGGCAACGGAAAACGGAGCGGATTCTTATCTTGCGGAAAGTGAGTCGGGCGTTAAAATAACGCTGGAACCGTTCGTCAAGCAAAATATGGAACAGACTCTGTGCTTTCGCGTATGGGACGTAAGCAAACTGACGAGTGCGTCGTCGCCACATGCGGAGGATGAAGGCGGCACGTTGCTGGCGCCGCTCGTTGTAAAAAGCCGCGCCGACGTGCTTTGCTATCGCATAAGTTTTTCTCTTCCGCAATTCATTCTTGCGGCAGGCGTGGAAGAAACGCACGTTTACGGCATACGTCTTGCGCCCACCGCCGCGCTGGAAGACGATCATCTTGGCGGAATGCTGACTGCGAACGACGGTAATCCGGTTACGGAGGTATACGGCGGACAGTCGTGCTACATGCGTTTGGTAAAAGAAAAGATAACGGAAAAAATCGGCAGCGTTACGCATGAATACACGTCATCCGTACTCGGCAATCCCAAAGTATACGCCGACAACGAAACGGTAACGGAAGAAAGCATAACCCAATACGTGGAAAAGGCGGGCGCTTCGGGACTGATGGTTTCCTGGAAAGAAAAAGTGCCTGTTTCGGTTTCGGAAGGCTATATTTACTTTAATAGCGATTGGAGTATCGCGTCATCCGAGAACGATGCGACTTATCGCGTAGATATTTCAGGCCTTACGCCGACTTCTCAGACGAACACGGCGAAACTTACCGGAGAACAAGAGATATTGCTCAAAGAAACGGCAACCGACGTTCTTACACTTGAATCGGGTGCAGGCGTAAAGGATAATGGGACAATCGTTTTTAAGGGAAACAGGACGGTAAAAAAGCAGTATTTTTTACCCGAGGGAACGGAGTTGGAAATAACGAGAAAATATCTTAAAAGCGCTTTAACGTCATGTTCGGTGCAAAGCCGTTCGGAAACCGTTTGGGCCGACTCGGATACCTCTTTCGGCGGAACGGCGGACGATTACGAACACAAAACCACGACGTTCGACGTTCCGGAGGGGGTGGCGGAAGAAACGGTAACTTACGAAAAGAAAATCGTTCGATCTTTTTCACAGATCTCCGTTTCTATTTCTTCCGCAAGCCGGACTTCAGACGACGTTACGCAGGAATACACGCAGGAACAGAAGTTTTTGTTGTACGGGCAGGACGAAATACAAGATTATTATCTTTCGCAATGTTATTCGAAGAATTATCCCTTTGCCGTAAACGTATTGTTCGAGCAAATACAATAATAAAAAATTATCTCTGCGCGACGGGGAACGACGAAACGTTTAAAAATCAAAAAGGAGGCGCATCGATATGGAAAACAATAAAAAAACCAAACGATTTTTTATCGCTTTATTTTGTATATCGTTGTTGAGCGTGTGCGGTATATTACTTACCCCCACGTTGTCAAAATATATTTCCGACGTGCGCGCTCCATGGAAAGACGGCGACGAGGATCATTCTGAAATCGATTATACGGTAAACAGCGTTTACGAAGTGAAAAACGAAGACGAGTTGTTTGCCGCCATCAATCAGGGATACAGTTATATTCAGTTAAGCAAGAGTATTCAGAATCCTTTAATCGTGGTTCAGAAAATGGAAAGTCTGTCAAGCGATCTCATATTGGACCTGAACGGAGCGGAAATTCAGCGAAACGGATACGATCCCATTCTCGATATAAAGCCGGGCGTTCGCCTTACGGTTATCGATACTTCCGAAGAGCAGACGGGAGGTTTGTATAACCCCGTCGGATCTGTGTTTAAGCTTTCGGGAGGAAAACTCAACGTAGTGAAAGGAACGTTTGAAGTCGGGCCGAGATATTCCGAATACTATTCGTATAACTCAACCATTTTAAGACAGTCCGATCCGACCAAGAGAACCACGGTGGCGGCAGAACCGCAACAAGTAAGGTTTTATAGTAAAAATTCCGATTCGTACGAATCGAAGAGCGCACCTGTTATTCAGTCATATCCCGAAACGTACGGCGAGATCGTGTATAAACACGGCAATTTGTATTTCGATCAGGACGTTATCAAAGGCGATGTAACCATTTCCTCAGATACGTATTGTTATTACCATACAAGCGCCGATGCCTTATCCGCAGTAAGCGACCCTGTGAGCGCAGACTGGAACTACCGATATTTCGTAACAAAAAACGGCACTTACCACGCGGCGGAACTTTCCGAGGGCGAATCGAAGGATGACTTTATCGAAGTAACGATTTACGGATATGAAAACGCGATTAAACAGGCGCAAAATAAAGCGAAGATCGAAGAACAATATGCCGCAATTAAAATGCAAGGCGGCATATTGGACGTGCAGAAGGGCGACTTTTGCAACTATTTCGGAACGAAAACTACGGCTTGCGTATCCGCTTCCGGCGGCGAGTTAAAAGTCAGAAAAGGTAATTTTTCCACTCGGATACCCGACGCGGTGAGTTCCTCAGGGAATGTTGTTCTGAAAGAGGACGATTCCGCCGCCTTTGACGAAAATTATTTTTCGTGTTTCAGTTGGCAGAACGAATCTTTTTCAGCCGGGGCGATAGCGCGTCTCGGAGAAGGGTACTGTATCAAAAATACCGGCGACGCAGTACTCAGAATAGACGACGGAAAATTTTATTCGTCCAATAACAATATTATCGGAATGCTTGGCGGCTCGCTTATCACGCAAGGAGGTGTGTTTACAAAAAAATGCACGCTTGCTTTGAGCGAGTTCAATGAAAAATCCGCGGCAATTTATATGGAGAAAGGCACACTGAATATAGAGCATGCCTACTGTTCGGTAACAGGCGGGTATTCGGCGGCGATCTATATGAAAGACGGATTGTTTACGTTCAGGAACTCCACTTGCAGGATTAAGGGATCCAATACTTACGGCATTTACTCTACCGTGCGTGGCGAGAATCAATTTTCCGTGTTGAATTCTTCGCTTTCGCTTATCGGAGGAATCGAGCAAGTGGGTATATATGCCGAAAATGGCAAAGTGAAATTGTCGGCGGATACCGCCGCAAACATCTCGGCGGAAGGCGACGATTCGACGGGTATATATGTGACAAGCGGCGGTTCGGTGGATTCGGTCAATTATTCGTATCTGCTCAAAGGCGCGCGTTCCGAGGGAATTCATTCTACTGGCGGACACGTTTCTATGCATGGCGGTAAAATCGACCTGGAAAGCAATACGAATTGTTATGGAGTGTATGTGGTAACTTCTGTCGGCAGCCCTGAAATACTACTGAGCGACATGAAGATTTATGCGGGAAACGACACCTTAAACGCAAACGTTGGCAGTGTTGACGCTACCATCGGAGTTTATCTTAAAACCGACGGTTCAGGAAAAATTATACTGGACAAATCAGTTATTCACAGTAACGAAATCGGCGTTGCCGTAAACGGCGGATCTCTTTTCTGGACGGGCGGCGGTGAGCTTAAGGCGTATAACGGCTCGGCAATAGCCATGCGGGACGGAAAGATCGCTTTTGGCAATTCCGATGATACCGCTTCGGAATTTGCGGTTTTGAGCAAAATTAACGGAACAAAGAATACGAGCGGCTATAATTCTTCCACTGAGCACGCTTATGAGATTAAGATTGCAGGCGAAGCGTATGACAATCTGCACGGAGTGTATATATCGGGAGGCTCGTTTTTCTGTTACGGAATCTTGGATTTTTCTTTTGACGGACTTTGCAACGATGATCAGGCAAACGATTCTTATGATCCGCTGGGTAACGTAACGAGAAGTTTTGCCGTGCATGTAAAAGCCGCGGTCACTTCTCCCGACATCGTTAATTTTTCGATGGCAAACGGACGGATAGACGTCAGCACGGGCGGCGGCGTTTTGGTATCGGGCGGCGGTGTTGAATTGGGCGACGAAAAAGCAACGGTAGACAACACATCGCTTTCGATCATAACGACCGGAACGGAGATGTATACGAATCCTCGCGGTTCTTCATACGACAACTGGAAATACTATGTGTCTAAGACGGGTGGCCCCGCATTGAAGGTTACGGGCGGAAATCTGTCCTTAGCTTACGGTTCGTATATCTCCGCACGCGGGAAAGCGTTACTCGTTGAAAACGGAAACGTAACCATTAAGAAAGGAAACTTTGTAGGAGGTTCTTTGCCGGATATTAAGGACGACATCAGCCAAATCGACACCAAGGGTAAATCGTATAATGTGGAAGCAAGCGGGCTTGCTTGTTTTTACGGTTTATTCGTTTCCGGATCGGGAAACGTAACTGTTGAAAACGGAAACTTCCTCGGTCAGAACGGAGGCGGATTTTTCTATGGAAATGACGCCGGCAACGCATGCATTGTCGATATTAAAAAGGGCAACTTCTTATCGGTTTATAATGCTTCGGGTAGTGTTTTAGGACTTTGCGGAGTGTGCGTCATGGGTAACGCGCGCCTAAACCTGAACGAAGTGTATATGAACGCAGTGAACGCGGCGATTTCCGTGGAAGGGAATGCGGCGGTGAACGTAGACAATTCGCAGGCGCAAATCACCATAATCGGCGGTGAATACATCACGGCAGGAGGCGCTGTGATCTTCAATTACGGGACTTCGTCCAAACACGCGTCCTGGATAATTAAGGGCGGACATTTCAAAACGGCAAACGGCGCACGAATTTTTCAGACGCAGTGGGGCTCTTATGCGCCCGCTTGGAGCGAGATATTGGGCGAGGGATATCGGGCATATTCTTATAACGGCAACGCTTATTCGGATATCGGCAATCAGAACACCGGAAGCACGGCGTATTATAACGTGTTTGTTTCCGATACGACGCCCGAATAGAATCGAGCATTGAATAAAAAGCATTAAAAATTATCGAGAACATCCATAACACCGCCGAGTTATCGGGGATCGAAATCGACAAAACAGCTTTTAATCGGAGAACGGCAAGACTTGTACAAAGACTTGTACAAAGACTTGCGGAAACGCTTTGCTCGCACCAAGCGGCGAACATTTCAAAACATATCGTTTCTCTCGATACAGACAGAAAAGGGAATACGAAGAGTATAAGAAAAGCGGGTTTAAGATACGTAAACTCGGCGATTACCCGCTCACGCTCGATTTTGATAAAAAGCCGGAGTAGCCGATGGCGGATATTTTGTTTTTTGCGTAGACAAACAGTTTAGTGTGAGCGGTACTAAAAGCGATAGAATTAGTGTTCTATCGCTTTTTAGTATGTTTTTTTGAAGCCGTAGCCGTATTTTATTATTAGGCTCAAATTGCGAGTAATAAAGGAGGCGTTTAAGTCCCCAAAATAGTCCCCAAAGGGTGGGAAAAACGATAGTTTTTCGTAAAAATCGTTGCATAGATATTCATTAAAAAGCAAAAAAACACGAAATCTTACACATTTATGCAAGATTTCGTGAATAATGGTGCGCCTACGAATTACGATCCGAAAAAGAACTTTTTCGATATGGCGGGTATTGCTTGCCGAAAGATACGAAGCAGCTTCGTGCAAACTTCGAGGACGTTCCGGAAAATTTGATTTCCGCGATTGTCGAATCGAACAGAACGAGAAAAGATTTTATTGCGGAAGAAGTGCTTGAAAAGGCAGGCTTCTACGGAAAAGACAGGGAATACGGGGAAAACGGAATTCCGGGGAAGAAGGTTGTTATCGGCATTTATCGTCTGACTATGAAAAGCAATTCGGATAATTTCAGGCAATCTTCGATACAAGGAGTAATGAAGAGAATGCGAGCAAAGGGCGCGGAAATCGTTATTTACGAACCTACTTTGCAGGAAGATACATTCTTTGAAAACAAGGTGATTCACGATTTTATTGGGTTTAAGAAAATGTGCGACGTAATCGTTGCAAACCGTTACGATGCTTGCTTGGATGACGTGCACGAAAAAGTGTATACGAGAGATTTATATTTCAGAGATTAGGTTTTATAAGCAACAATGAACGGTGTAACGCAAACGATGTTTAACTGCATAAAATGCGAGATTTGTGGACAAAATGAAAAAATTGTTTTGCCTGAGATTTCCGCGCGGTTTCTGATTGAAGTATATAAGCTTTCGAAGGCGCACGACGTGGCGCATCTGGTGGGAGACGCGCTGAATAAAAGCGGCGTTTTCGAGAATTTGCCCGCCGATTGGGATGAAAACGAGCGGGCGGCGATATCGAAAGTCAAAGAAAAATTCGACGAGCAGATTTTTACGGCGGTGTATCGCTATGAAAACATCAATTACGAGCTGGAGCAAATCTGTAAAACGCTTGAAGAAGCGAAAATACCGTTTATTCCGTTGAAAGGTTCGGTAATACGCAAGTATTATCCCGAGCCGTGGATGAGAACAAGTTGCGATATAGATATTCTCGTACACGAAAATGATATTGAAAAAGCGATGTCGTTTCTTGTTAAAAAGAGCGGTGCTGCGTGCGAAACAAAAGGTTCTCACGATGTCGGGTTATTTTTAAATAGCGTACATATCGAATTGCATTATTCACTTATCGAAAGTGATGTTGTAGGAAAGGCGGATATTCCGCTTCAAAATGTATGGAATTATGCACAACAGATAGAACAGACAAGTCAATATACTTTAAATGAAGAAATGTTTTATTATTATCACATAGCTCATATGGCAAAACATTTTATTCACGGTGGATGTGGAATAAGACCGTTTATCGATTTGTGGTTGTATAATCGCGTAAATACTGGCAATACAGATAAGCGAAACGAGTTGTTGTTGGAAGGCGGACTAGTAAAATTTTCGGAAAAAACTGAAAAATTATCATCAGTATGGGTTGAAGGCAAAAAACACGATATTACCACTCAGGAAATGGAATGCTTTATTTTACGAGGCGGAGTATATGGTACTTTCGATAATTCAGTAATTATACAGCAAAGCAAAAAAAGAGGGAAATTTTACTATGTTTTATCGCGAATTTTTTTACCATACAAAACATTAACAAAGTATTACCCAAAATTGGAAAAACGTAAATGGTTGTTACCTTTTTATGAGGTGAAACGATGGCTTGAGATTTTATTCAGTAAACGAATCAAGCACGGGATTAGAGAATTCTCCATAAGCAATGACATTAAGAAAGAAGAATATGAGGAAACTCAACATATGATTGAGACTTTAGGATTGTAATGTAAAATTATTTCTTTGTGAAATTCAGATTTTGCGCTTGTTGGCGGTTCAACACACTTTAAAAATTTTTTCTGTTGTGATATAATATTATTTGACAGGGGGAAATAAAACAATGGCAAATGAAGCGCATAAAATCAAACTGCTCGTTTTATGGGATATTCTTTGTAAAAATACAGATGAAACCCACGCATTGAACACCGACGAATTATCCGAGCTTCTTGCATTGCGCGGACTGAATGTGTCGCGTAAAATTCTCGTTCAGGATATAGCGACTTTGTGCGACAACGGTTATGAGGTTCTTTCTTATAAAAAGAAATACCATTACTATTATGTAGTCAATCGGTCGCTTGAAACGGCTGAAGTGGTTATGCTTGCGGATATTATCAACGCGTCGAAACTTCCTGTTGCACAAAAGAAAGCACTTGTTCAAAGACTTGCGGAAACGCTTTGTACTCACCAAGCGGAGAGTATTTCAAAACACATTATTTCTCTTGATAAGGGCAGAAAAGGGAGCAGTTCGTTTATCTATAACGTGGATGCCATCGAGCGCGCAATAAACGAGAACAAGCAGGTATCGTTCCTTTACTTTAATTACGATGAGAAGCATAAAAAGGTTTATCGGAAGAACGGCAACCGTTATACCGTAAGCCCTGCGTTTATGGTATGGAACAAGGACAATTATTATTTGTTGTGTTTCTCGAAAGGACACGACGATCTTGTTACATATCGGCTCGATAAAATGGAAAGCGTAAAAGTGGAAGAGCTTGAGCGCGAGCCGCATCCCGAATACGAATTGTTCAACACGGAAGAATACCGTAAGCAAGTATTTTCGATGTTCGGAGGGGAAAGTCAGAACGTTACGTTGCTGTTTACTGCAAATATCTTGTCGGATATGTTTGACCGTTTCGGAGATGACATACGCATAAAGAAAGCAGATGAAGAAACTTATTCGGTTGACGTAACGGTGCAGATTTCAAAAACGTTTTTTGCGTGGATTGTCGGAACGCAGGGTAAAGTAAAAATCAAATCGCCACGAAAGGTGATTGATGAATTTAACGCCTTTGTCGCTAAAATAAAAGAAGAATATTGAGATGAAGCTCAAACAAATGCTCTTACTTCGGTAAGGGCATTATTTTTTTTGCGAAAAAATAAAAAAAATATCGTTCACTTCCCAATATTGGGAAATGAAAATTTGAAATAGATAGTCTTTTGTGATATAATACGGCTACAATCTAAATTGAACGCAAAGTTCAGTTTAGTAAAAAGAGGTACTACGGATGAGAACGCTGAACACGACGACATTAGACAATATGGAAAGTTTCATTATCGACTACCAAAAGAGAAAAGGCAAATCGCCGAGTTTCAGAGAGGTAATGAAAGCATTGAATATGAGTTCGCTCAACCTTGTAAGAACGTATATCCTTGCACTTGAAAACAGCGGCAGGATAGAGCGGACAAGACTCGGCAATATCGATATGTTGCCGAAGTTGAAGCCGAGCGGAATGGCGATTGCACCTATAGTCGGAACGATTGCTTGCGGACAACCTGTTGACGCGATGGAAAACATAGAAGAAAGCGTAGCTTTGCCGAGAACGATTTTCGGAGCGGGCAATTTATTTCTTCTTCATGCAAAAGGCGATAGTATGGTGGAAGCGGATATACATAACGGAGATCTTGTTGTTATTCGGCAACAAAATACGGCAGAAAACGGCGAGATTGTCGTAGCAATGATAAACGGCGAAACAACGCTAAAAAGATTTTACAAGAAAAACAGTAAAATCATTTTACATCCTGAAAACAAAACAATGGATGACATTATCGTTAAAAATTGTGAAATTCAAGGTGTGTTGGTAAGCTGTATCAAAATGTATGTTTGATTAGGTATCAAGCGTTTTTAGCCCCGAAAGCGCAAAGATATATAATTGGATTACAAATGATGTCTGACTGTTGTATAGGAGTTATCCCGACCATACCGTAGCAGTTAGATAAATTCAAATCGTTTGTAGACTCGGGAGAAAGGAGGTTGTAATCGTTTATGAAGCCGAAAAAATTGACGGTGTAAAAACGCAGAAAGTGAAGATAGTCTATAACTGCGTTGGAACAGTAAGCGTTCCGAACACCGACAATGAGCTTGTAAAAACAGACAAAACAAAAATTATAGAAGTGGCGTGACAATGAAAGCCGCGCCACTATCTAAAAAGAAAGAAAAATCCCTGTGCCTATTGATTGTGCTTTTTACGGTTGTACTTCGCTTGAAAGCATCGCAATTCCGGAAAACGTGACGAGAATCAGCGATTTATATCTCGGGACGCCCGGGATAGCTCAGAGCGGCTCGGCGTTCGAGGGGTGCACGAAACTTTCTTCCGTTACCTTCCTCGGCAACAAACTTGAGTGTCTCGGCACAAAAACGTTTGCGGGATGCACTGCATTAAAATCGATCACGATTCCGGAATCCGTGATTATGATCGCCAACGAATGCTTTAAGGCGAGCGGAATCGTTTCGGTCGATATCCCGGAAAGCGTTACCGTGCTCGGCAACGCAACGTCCGGCGGCGTATTCGAAAACTGCGTCGATCTCGAAACGGTTACGGGCGGCGAAGGGCTTACGCTGATCGGAAAATGCGTTTTCTCCGGATGCACGAAGTTAAAAACGATCGTGCTCGGCGAAAAGGTCGCTACGATCGGAGAAAGTGCTTTCGAAGCGAGCGGTCTTGAAGAAGTTACGATCCGTTCGGTTGCGGTTTACGGCAAAAGGGCATTCGCGGAATGTGCAAACCTCGCGAAAGTGACGATGCCGGACGAAACGAAAGATCTGAGCGGCGAAGGTGTTTTCTATCACTGCAAATCGCTGAAATCCTTCACGATCCCCACTAACGTCAATAGCTTAGGCGGGCATACCTTCGAAGGCTCCGGACTTACGAGCATTGTCATTCCGAGAAACGCTATCGCGGTTTCGGCATATGCCTTTGCCGATTGCGCGGATCTCGAAACGGTTACGATCGAAAACGGTATTACGACTATCGGCATGCAGGCTTTTGCAAACTGCGTGAAAGTGAAATCGATTTATCTACCCGCAAGTATAATCAAGGTGGAAGACGATTCCTTCCTTGGCTGGACCGCCGATCAGACGATCCGTACGCCGGCAAGCTACGGACAGACTGCGGCAATGTGGGATCTCGGTTGGAGCGCAAACGCGAAAGTGGAATATAATTCCGTTCAGGCGTAATAAAGGGATCTTTCGCAAATGTTGCGGTGAAAGATAATATGCCTTGAGATTCTTCATCGCACGGAACACGGGCAGGATCAGAATGACAAGGCAATATATCGATCGCAACATTTGCCATAGAACCGATAAAAGCTTAACTTCCGGGGAAGAAAACCGGATCATAAAACCGCCTTGCGGAAAATTCCGCTGGGCGGTTTTCTCGTTGACAGGCGTTGTTTTTCCGGCGGTAAACGCCGTCGGAAGACGGAAAATTATGAATAATCGGTTATAAACGACGGAAAAGCCGTTTTTAACAGCGTGATATAAGCTGAAATTATACCTTGTATAAACCTGAATTATTATGGAATAAATATTCAAAAAAATCCGCGAAAAAACGAACAAATCGGGAAGAATTCGCGTAAAAGCGTTGACAAGAAAAGTGAAAAGTGTTAAACTGTTAAACCATAAAAATAAGACCCGAAAAAAAACGACGGTTATGTGATATAATTACAGCTTATACCTCATATAACCTGTAGTTTCGGCAAATCAGTCAACGTCGGGAAGAATATGTATAAATAAACAAAGCTGTGCATATTTTCCCGTAAGGAGGTATTTATGAAAATGAAAACAAGGAGCAAATGGTTGGCGACCGTTCTCTGCGTCGTGCTGATCGTATCCCTTGCGCTTTTTGCGGTTTCCTGCAAAAAGGGCGGCGATTCGGCAACGGGCGACGAGAGTGCGTCTTCGCAGGAACCTGCCGGATCCGTAACGGGGCTTTATTATTGCGACGCCGCGGACGGCGAGTGCACCCTTTCGCTGAACGGCAACTCTTACGTTTTGTCGTTTGCGACCGACTACAAAGTCGGATCCTTCACAACGGCGGACGGTAAGACGCTTACGCTTTCGGTCGACGGCACTGCCGTTACGGCAAACATCGCCGGGGACGAACTTTCGATGACCTTGCAGGGGAAATATTATGTTTTCCTGCAGAAAATCGCGCGTAAGGTCACTTTCAGCGTAGAGGGAAAGACGGAAGAGGTCGTCGTTATCAACGGGAAAACCGCGGGTAAGCCCGAAGATCCCGCTTCGACCGAGGCAAAGAAATTCGTCGGGTGGTATACCTCCGAAAGTTATGACGAGGCATATAATTTCGCATCTCCCGTGAGAGAAGACGTTACCGTTTATGCGAGATTCGCTGCCGTTGACCACAACGTGCGCGAATTCAAAGCCACGCTTATAAGCGACGGCGAAAAAGTTGCCGTAACAGAGACGATCGGCGGCGTTTTATACGAACTTCCCGTGCTTGCCGCGAAAGACGGAAAGGAATTCGACGGCTGGTATACGAGCGATTTCGGTACTGCCGAAAAGCTCGGCGGGCTGTATAACGGGCAGGTTTTAAAAGAGAATACCTCTCTTTACGCCGTGTGGAAAGACGGCGTTTCCGGCGTGCGCGTTGCGGAAGACAAAATTTCCTGGAACGCGATCGGAACGGGCGCGCAGAGCTTTACGGTAACGATCACCGCGCCGGACGGTCAGAAATCCGTTTCCAACGTTTCGACGACGGAATGGAAGTACGATTTCGCAAAGGGCGCGGCGGGCGAGTATGAAATTACGATCGAAAACCGCAACGGCGGCGAAAAGGCTACCGTTTATAAAAAGAATAAGGCGCTTGCGAGAGTTTCCGATTTCAACGTGATCGAACCTGCGGGTATTCTTACCTACAATAAAGTGGAAAATGCCGAAAAATATTATATCACGGTGAAGTGCGGCAACGAAGATCATAACCACACGGAATACGATAACGGCAATTCTTCTTATTACGATATTTCCGGCTGCGACATGACGGCAGGCGGTATCCTCGTGACCGTCCGCGCGACGGCGAAGGGGTATATGGAATCCGTTTCCGAAACCTTCGTTTACGACAGGATGCTCGATTCGGTCAAGGGCGTGGAAGTGAACGAAAAGGGCGAACTCGTCTGGTACAGAGTTGCCGGCGCGACGTCTTACACGGTCGTCGTGAACGGCAAGGAGATCGACGCGGGCGACGTGACGGAATATTCTTTGAAATACTACGGCGCCGGCGAGTACGAAGTGGGGGTATATTCCGTAACGAAAGGGTATAACAGCCCCGCCGCAACGACGATTACCTATCGTAAAACGACGCTTGCCGCCCCCGACGGACTGACGGTTGCGGGCGATACCGTGACCTGGAACGAAGTGGAAGGCGCGAAGGGGTATGCCGTGAAAGTAAACGGCACGATTTCGGAAGTGAGCGGCAATTCTTACAAACTGACGGAAGATCAGCTCGCGAACGCTTCCTCGATCGCTCTCGTCGTTTATGCGAAAGGGGCGACCGCAGCCGAAAATTCGGCAGATTCCGATATCTGCACCCTCGGAAAATATTCTCTCGATTATATTGAATACCGCAACGGCACGGTGTACTGGAACCCCGTTTACGTCGCGAAGGGTTATCGCGTTTCGCTGAACGGCGAAGATCTTGCGGATTATGCGGCGGGCGTAACGAGCGCGGACATCGTATTCTCGCAGAAAGGTAAGAACACGATCACCGTTTCCTTCCTTTACGACGAAGATACCGTCGGCGGCGGAAACACCACGGAAGTGACCGTTTATGCCGTTATTTACAACGCAAACGGCGGAACGAAGATCGAAAACGATTACGCGGCTGTGGGAGACGAGGTTTCGTTCCCCGACGCGGAATATGCCGGTTACGAATTTGTCGGTTGGTATGACGTGCCGAACGGCGGCGAGAACAACGGCAAAAAGATTTCTTCCGGAAAATTGACGAAAGCTGCAGATCTGTACCTGTATGCATATTTCGTGCCCAAACGTTACACGGTGACGCTCGATACCGCAAACGGCGGCACGATCGACAATGAAACGGCTACCGTTTCGTTCGGAAAAGAATATACTCTTCCCGTTCCCGAATCTTCCGACGAGTCGAAAGTGTTCGGCGGCTGGTATTCCGAGCCGAACGGCGCCGGGATCCGGTATTCCGACAGTGAAGGAAAGGGCGTCGGAGCGTGGACGGTTGTCGGAGACGTGACTGTTTATGCGTACTGGGTCGACCTTTTCACCTATGAACTGAACGGCAGCGGAAACGGCTATATCGTTACGTCCGGACCGGGTATTTCTTACGTTACCAACGCGAAAGTGCCCGCTACGTATAACGAAAAGCCGGTTACGAACGTCGGTATCCTGACGGATGTTACCAAACTGATTTCTATTTCAATTCCCGATACGGCGGCGATCGATACCGGTATGGAACAGGGTGTAAAATCGAGCTCTTTCCAGAAGGCAAGCTACCTTCAGTCGATCGAAGTATATGCCACGGGTAACGAACCGACCCCGCGCTATAAGAGTGTGGACGGCGTGCTTTACCGCATGACGTATACGGAAGACGGAACGGTTTCCAACACGGCGCTGTATCTCGTTCCTCTCGGTAAAACGGGTGACTTCCGCATTGCGGACGGAACGAACGAAATCGCAAATTATGCGATGTACTATTCGAAATTCACAAAGATCGTAATTCCGGCGAGCGTCGGCAATATCGGTACCGCCGCAATGTCGAGTTGTACGTATCTTACCGAAGTGGAGTGCCTGCCCGACGAAGAGAACGACGGTTCTCCCGTGCTCACTCTTGCCGCAAGCGTGTTCAAGAGTTCGAGTAAAATCGAAAAGCTGACCTTGCGCGCTTCTCTTGCGGAAAGTACTTACGAAGAGAAAGACAGTAAGACGGGCGAAACGAAAAAACTGAATTTCGATACGACCATTCTCGATTCCTGCACCAATCTCGAGGAAATCGAATTCGTCGGGGCGGCAAAGGGAGTGTATACCGTTTATGACGGAATGCTTTGCAATACGCAGGGAACGGAAGTGTACTATTGCCCGAGAGGGAAAAGTGGGAAAGTCGTTCTCGGCGGCACGCTTACGACGATCGCTGAAGATGCATTCAAGAATTGTAAAAAAATCGACGAGATCGTTATTCCGGGAGAAATTATTTCGATCGGTAAGAACGCGTTCGCATCCTGCACGGGACTTCAGGTTCTTACGTTCAATGGCGACAGTTATGACCATCCTCTTACGATTGCCGAAAAAGCTTTCTACGGATGCACGAGCCTCGTTTCCGTCACTCTTCCCGAAAATCTGAAAACGCTTTCGAAATATGCGTTCGGCGGAAACAGCAAACTGATTTCGGTCGAGGTTCTCAGTTTCGGTTCCGGCAGCGGCATCGAGTTTGCGGATGCCGCTTTCGGTACCGCACCGACGTCTTCTTCCTCTTCGTCGTTCACTTCTACGTATTACGTGAAATATATTACGCTCGGGAAAAACGTGCCCGAGATCGCCGTTTCCGGTGTGTTCGGCAATAAGATCGAAAGCCTGAAGGTCGATCCCGAAAACCAGTATTATTATGCGGACGAATCGGGCGTTCTTTACGATAAAAAGGTCGAGAACCTGATTTATTATCCTCTTACCAAAGCTGGCGCATACGTGATTCCGAATACGGTTACGGCGATCGGCGCCGGCGTGTTCCGCGATAACAAATCGCTTACGGCGGTAACGATCCCGGCGTCGGTAAAAACGATCGGAGACAATGCGTTTTACGGATGCAACGCTCTTACGAGCGTGATCTTCGAAGACGGCGAAACGGAACTTTCGATCGGTGACGCAGCATTCAGAAGTTGCAGTAAGATTACTTCTCTTGTTCTTCCTTCGAGACTCAGAAATGCGGGAATGTATGCGTTCGCAAGCTGCTCCGCATTGACGAAAATTGAAATCAAAGAAGGTCTCGAGATTCTCGGAGATTATGCGTTCAATGCAGATAGCAAATTGACGGAAATCGTTCTGCCCGCCTCTTTGAAACAGATGGGCGACTACAATGCCGACGGTAATCTTGTTGCAATGAATGTGTTCAACGGTTGTTCCGCGATCGAAAACATTACCATTGCGGAAGGCAACGAAAGCTATGCTACGGTCAGCGGCGTTCTTTATCTGAAGACGGCAGGCGTTATCACGGATCTGTTCTTCTGCCCCGTTCTCAACATCGGCGATAACGGCAAGGTGGTTATCCCCGCAACGGTAACGAAAGTGTGGGATAATGCCTTCAAGAATAACAAAACCATTACGAGTGTTTCGTTTGAAAAGGGTGATGCGCATGAGGTTTCGTTCGGAACGCAGGTATTCTATCAGACGACGAGCCTGAGCGAGATCGTTCTTCCCGACGGTACGCAGACGATTCCGAGAAATCTGTTCTACTATGCTACGGGATTGAAGAATATCGTAATTCCTTCCACGGTTACCACGATCGAATCGCAGGCGTTTTATATGGCAAGCGCTCTCGAATCGGTTACGTTTGCGGAAGGCGGAACGGAACCGCTTACGATCGCCGACGCAAAGGCAGCCACGGGAACGGCTACGGGTGCGTCGTATGCGGTATTCTACGGTTGTAAAAAACTTGCGGAAATTGTCCTTCCGGAGAGAACGACTTATATCGGTTCTTACGCGTTCGACGTCAGCGGTACCGAGAACGAATATTCCGGACAGGTGAGTTATTCTTCTTCGCTTACCCGCGTCGTTATCCCCGACAATGTGGAAACGATCGGCGAATATGCGTTTAAGTATGCAGCCCGCCTATCCGAGGTTGTGATCGGAGAAAACTCTAAACTTACGGCGATTCCGGGCGGAATGTTCTACGGATGTTCGTCGCTGACATCGTTTAAAGTTCCCGCAAGCGTTACTACGATCGAATATTATGCTTTTTACAAATCCGGTATTACGTCGGTCGAGTTGCCGGAAGGACTGACGGAGATCGGATACTATGCTTTCGGTTATACAAAGCTCGCTTCGATCGTTATTCCCAAAAACGTTACGAGACTCGGAGGGAAATCTTCCCAGACTTCCTCTTCGATCTACGGTTCTTCGTTCTATTATTGTACGGAGCTCGAAAGCGTGACCTTCGAAGAGGGCAGCGCGCTTACGTCCATTGAAAGTTCGGCTTTCAACGGCTGCACGAAACTCGCGTCCATCGTTCTTCCGGATAAGATCGAGAAGATCGGGTCGTATGTGTTCTCCAAAACGACGATCTCTTCGATCACGATCCCCGCAAGCGTTACTACGATCGATACGTATGCGTTCGATGGTTGTTCGCAACTTTCCGAGGTCGTATTTGCGGAAGGTTCCGAACTGACGAAGATCGGCAATTATGCTTTCCGCGCAACGGCGATCGCGTCCTTTGCCTTCCCCGAGACTTCGGCTACGAAACTTACGGTCGGAACCGATCTGTTCTTCGGATGCAAGGCGTTGAAGTCCGTTCACCTTTCTTCCGACGTTACTTCCGTCGACAACGTGTTCAGAGGTTGCGCCTCGATCGAGACCGTTACCGTATCGGAGGAAAACCAGAACTTCACGATCGAAGAAAACGATAATATCCTTTATAACAAAACAAAAACGGCTATCCGTTACATCATAGGCGAAAGCAGCGGCGTGTTCGTGATTCCGGAAGGAACGACGGAGATCTCCGACCGCGCGTTCGTGGGGCAGGCGGGCATGACGAAAGTCGTTATCCCGAGTTCCATCCGTTCGATCGGACAATACGCTTTCCTGAACTGCTGGAATCTGAAAGAAGTCGTGTTCGATAACTGCATGAGCCTGACCGAATTGCCCAACTATCTGTTCCAGAACTGTGTGTCTCTTACGGAAATCACGATTCCTGCCAATGTAACGAAACTCGGAACATATGTGTTCGATTACTGCACATCGCTTACAAAGGTGAATTTTGCGGACAATTCCAAACTTGACTCGATCGGCAATTACGCCTTCAAGAAAACTTATTCTCTGGTCGGGGTCGACCTTCCTTCCGGAGTCAAAACGTTGGGAACCAATGTGTTCCAGTACAGCGGGGTCAAATCGGTCGTGCTTCCCGCAACGGTTACGTCGATCGGTAATTACGCCTTTGCAGACAGTGAAATTGCTTCCGTGACGTTTGCGGATGGATCTAAAATCTCTACGTTCGGTACGTATCTGTTCAGAGGTTCTGCTCTTACGTCCGTCACGATTCCTGCGTCCGTAACAAAACTGGGGAACTATATGTTCCAGAATTGTACGGAACTTACCTCGGTGACATTCGAAACGAAGAAACTTACCGAGATTGCGCAGTATGCGTTCTCCGGTTGTACTTCTCTCGGTTCGATCACGATCCCCGACGGGGTTACGACCATTCACCGCAATGCGTTTGAAAAATGTACGAGCCTGTCCGAAGTGAATCTTCCTTCCTCGCTGACCATGATCGCTACGCCGAATTCGCCGACGAGCCTGAAAGGTTCCACCGCGTATTACGGATTTGCGTTCTCGGGATGTACGTCGCTCAAGAGTATCAAGATTCCCGATTCCGTAACCTACCTCGGAACGCACACGTTCGACGGATCCGGACTTGTCAGCATCAAGTTGCCGGCAAGCCTGAAGTACCTTACCACGAGAGAAGTTCTCCCGAGTAAGGGGTATGCCTCCTATGTGACGGGCGTATCCTCTTCGACCGCCGTGACGAATAACTATGTTTCCGGACAGTTTGCCAACTGCGAAAATCTGCAGCAGGTAATTCTTCCTGCGAATCTCGAGGCGATCGGCTCTCTTGTGTTCTATAATTGCCCGAAACTTACTACTCTCGTTTACGAGGGATATGCCGGGGTCGGTAACGCGTTGCCGAAAACGATGACTGAACTGCTTACCAGAGCATTTGAAGGAAGCGGCATTACGAATCTGACGTTCGAAGGTGCTTTATCTGTCCTTCCGCAGTATGCTTTCTATAATACGAAAAATCTGAGAACGATTTCCTTTGCGGCGGGTTCGAAAATCGAAGCGATTGAGAAGTATACGTTTGCCAATGCGGAATCTCTTGAATCGGTCAACATTCCCGATACCGTCAAATCGATCGGCGTGAATGCTTTCTCGCACTGCGAATCGCTTACGGCTCTTGCGATACCGGCAAACGTTGTCAAGGTCGGTGACTATGCATTCGAATACACCGGGCTGAAATATCTCGACGTTTCCAACGTGACGGATTTCGGAAAATCCGTATTCCGCTACAGCGAAAATCTCGAGACGGTAACGCTGAACGCCAAGCTCAGCAAGATCACGAGCGGCATGTTCTTCGGGTGCACCGGTCTGAATACGCTGGATATTCCGTCCACCGTAGTCGTATTCGAAGGGGATAGTTTTGTTTCTACCGCTCTCACGGGTATTGATATTCCCGCAAACGTAGTGTCTATCGGTGTGAATGTGTTCAGCGGTATGGATAACCTGCAGGAGTTCAACGTCGATCCGTCCAATCCGTCTTACTATACGGAGGATGGCTGTCTTTATACCTCTCAGAACGTTCTTCTTGGCGTTCCCGCAGGCAAGACGTTCGAAAACGATACGTTCGTCGTTCCGGAAGGAAAAACGATTGCGGCATACGTGTTCAACGGTTGCAATAATATCAAAGTCCTCGATATGTCGAAAATTGAAATGGACGTTCTCCCGAGCTATACGTTTACGCATTTCCATTCGGCGGAAAAGATCATCCTTCCCGATGTGCTTACGGAAATCGGATCTTACGCATTCAGAAACTGCGGTTCGCTGAAAGAGGTCGTAATTCCCGACGGAGTGGTTAAGATCGGCAACTATGCCTTCCAGAATTGTACGTCTCTTGAAGATTTCACGATGAAATATACAGAGGGAATGAATCTCGGTACTTATCTGTTTACGGGCAGCGGTCTCAGTTCCGTAACGATCGAAGAGGGGTATGAAATCATTCCTGCATATATGTTCCAGGATTGTAAAAATCTTGAGTCGGTCAATCTGCCTTCCACGCTGACGCTCATCTCGCAGTATGCGTTCCAGAATTGTACGTCTCTCGAAGAGATCGATATCCCCGAATCCGTTACAAGGATCGGTTATAACAGCACTACGATTACCGCATCTTCTTCCGGAAATGTTTTTGAGGGTTGTACCTCGCTCAGAACGGTCAACATCCACGGCGAAAACCTGAAAGAGATCGGTGCGTATACTTTCCATAACACGCCGATCACTTCGATCACCATTCCGGATTCCGTTGAGCTCATCGGAAACTATGCGTTTGCCGGCAGCGGACTTACTTCTTTCGAGCTGAAAAAAGATTATGGCGGGACTTACATGTTCAACGGTGTGACTTCGCTTGAAAAAGTGACGGTTGCCGAAGGTGTGACGACCATTACCGCATCGATGTTCCGCGGATGCTCCGGACTTAAGAGTATCGTTTTGCCCGCGTCTGTCGTGAAAGTGGATACCTATGCGTTTGCGGAAGCCGGACTCGAAACCTTTACGGCACATTCCGAAACGATGACGGTCGGCACCTATGTGTTCGATAAATGTGCGTCGCTTTATTCGGTTGTATTCCCGGAAAACGCTGCGGTTACGTTCGGTACGAACTCTTTCCAGTATTGTACTTCGCTGAAGACGTTTGAAATTCCGAACGGTGTTACAAAGATTCCGAATAACATGTTCCTCGGATGCGGTCTCACAAGCCTTCATGTTCCCGCTTCGGTTACAGAACTCGGTTCAAGCATGGTAAAGGACTGTCAGAACCTTACGACAGTGATTCTCGAAGAAGGATTGGAGAAAATTTACGCCAACGCCTTCAACGGGGTAACGACGATAAAATCCATCGTGATCCCGTCCACCGTCACCAATATCGTAAACGGTTCGTTCTCGGGCTGGACTGCCGATCAGACGATTTACGTCAAAGGGAGACCTTTCTCGATCGCTCAGCTCTGGAACGTGAATTGGTCAGATGGCTGCAACGCGAAGATCGTCTGGGACTATCAGGGGTAATTTAATACCCGACATAATGGAGACCTTCCGCGGGAGCTCCCGCGGAAGATTCCCCGCATAAAAAATGCATCTGATCTGCCTTTTTCCGCCAAAGATGAATTTTTGGGGAAATCGGCAAATTATTTGTATTTACCTATGCATAAACTATTTACTTTTCACGAAAAAAATGGTATAATCATAAATATTAGAACCTGAAATACGTATATTATAAACTGTATTTATAGGTGCTATAAGCTGACAAAATAACAGAAAGGAGAAAGACTATGGAAACCGTAAAATTATTCGAAAAGTACTACAAACGTCTGGCGCGCGAAGGCTTGACGAAATCCGTATTGTGCGGGCTTCTCGTCGGGTTTTCCGCAATGCTCGTTGCTGCCTTCTGTTTCTGGATGGCAGGAACTAAATTGTTCTGGCTGGCGGTGATCCCGTTTGTCCTCGGAACTGCCGGCTCCGCGCCTGTTTTCTATTACCGCAAATTCAAACCGACTTCGAGCGCGGTCGCCGCGAGGATCGACGAGCTCGGGCTTGAAGAGAGAATGATCACGATGAACGAGCTGAAGAACGACGATTCTTACATCGCCAGAAGACAGCGCGAAGACGCCGTGAAATCTCTCGGTCTCGTGAAGGCGGAATTGATCAAACTTGCCGTTTCGATCCCCTTGATCGTTGCGGTTGCCGTTCTCGGTATCGCCGGGCTCGGCATGACTACGGTCAGCGCGCTTGCCGCAAACGAAGTCGTTTCGAGCGGAAAAAACATGATCGACGATATTAAGAAAGACCCCGTCGTTTACTACGACGTCAGCTACGAGATCGAAGGCGAGGGCGAGATCCTCGGCAACGAAGTTCAGCGCGTAGAAAACGGAAAGGACGCCACCGAAGTGACGGCGATCGCCGGCGAAGGGTTCATGTTCTCAAAGTGGTCGGACGGAAATGAAAACCCGACCCGTCAGGATCTGAACATCACGGAAGACGTTACGATCACCGCGATTTTCGAAGAAGTGGAAGACGGAGACGACGGTGACGATGACGGCGATCCGGACGATGCGGACGATAGTGACGATCCCGGCGAACCTTCCGAACAACCCGATAGCGGCAAAGGCGATAACGGTCAGGGCGGCGGTCAAGGCGGAGAGTGGAAAGATAACGACACCATCATCGACGGTTCCACGAAGTATGACGATTACTACGACGACGCGAAGAAAGACGCGACCGAAGGAGCCAAAGACAATTCCAACATGAGCCAGAAAGACAAAGACGTCAATAACGGTTACTTCGACAACATCAAAAAGTAAAAGTTAACGGAAACACATGATTATACCATTTCCTTTGGAAAAAGAACCGATCATAGGTGCCGCGCGGTCGATCCGGCCGCGCCGCGCCATAAAATAATAAAGACAGAGAGATACATCATGATTACAGAAAAGGACATCGAACAGTTCAGCGCACAGTGTAACGAAATTTTCAAACAGGTCGCCCGCGACGTCATCGGTCAGAGAGACGTTGTCGAAGGAACGATCGTCGCGATGATCGCAGGCGGCAACGTTCTTCTGGAAGGGGTTCCCGGCGTAGGAAAAACGAGACTCGTAAGATCGCTCGGAAGAGTTTTCGATCTTCCGTTCTCCCGTATCCAGTTCACGCCCGACCTGATGCCTGCGGACGTTACCGGTACCAACATCATCGTGAAGGACGAAGAGGGGAATTCCTCTTTCCGTTTCCAGCCCGGTCCGATTTTCTCGAATATCATTCTTGCCGACGAAATCAACCGTGCCACGCCGAAAACGCAGTCGGCTCTTCTCGAGGCGATGCAGGAACACACGGTCACCGTTATGGGCGTTTCGAGAAAACTTGCCGAACCGTTCTTCGTCCTCGCGACGCAGAACCCCATCGAGCAGGACGGTACCTATCCTCTTCCCGAGGCGCAGATGGACCGTTTCATGTTTAAACTCATCGTTCCCAATCCGAGCCTCGAAGAGCTGATGCAGATCGTCGATATGACGCAGAAGACGATGGCGGAAGTTGCAGAGCCCGCTTGTAACGGCGAACAGCTTCTTAAAATGAGAGAGACCGCGAATCAGATCCCCGTTGCGGAAGAAGTATTGAGATACGCCATGACGCTTACCTCGGCGACCCATCCGAACAGCGAAAACGCTTCGGAAGCAGCGAAGAAATACGTCAGGGTCGGCGCGAGCCCCCGTGCGGGACAGGCACTTATCTCCGCGGCGAAGGTCGTTGCGCTCATCAAGGGCAGATTCAACGTTTCCTATGCGGATATCAACGAGCTTGCTTATCCCGTTCTCCGTCACCGTCTGAAGATGAACTTCGAAGCGATCGCGGAGCGCGTTTCCGCCGACGATACCATCAAAATGATCGTCGACGAAGTGAGCAAAAATTTTAAAGCGAAAAAGTAAGCGTCGGCTGTGACCGACCGGAGTATTCGGAATGAAAGTGTCTTTTTTAAACGATCAGTTTTTCAGTCGGCTCGAAACGTTATCGTTAAATTTAAAATCTAATCTCGCAGGGTATTTCGGCGGAAAACATCTCGTGAATTCTTACGGTCAGACGGTCGAATTCGCGGATTTCCGCGAGTATCAGCTGGGAGACGATATCCGCCGTATCGACTGGAATCTTTACAGCAGGTTCGAAAAGTACTTTCTGAAGCTCTTTACGGACGAAAGGCAGATGCAGATCCAGATTTTTCTGGACTGTTCCGCCTCGATGGGAAAGGACAACCCGTCGAAAGCGGCTTATGCGATCGGGGCGGCGGCGGCGCTCGGGTTTCTTGCCGTGCAGAACATGGATAAAGTGACTTTCAATATCATGAAAGGCGAAAAAACGGAAAATCCTTTCGGAACCATCATCGGAAAAACGGCGTTTTTCAGGGCGATCAGCCAGCTGGAGAACGTCACGTTCGACGAAGAAGCGGACATCGAAAAATGCGTCGCTTCCTGTCCCGACACGAGCTCGAACAACGGGCTTTCGGTGATCGTTTCCGATTTTTTCACGGATAGCGACTGGAAAAAAGCGGTGGAATATCTCCGCTACAAAAAAAGACAGGTCCTGCTCGTTCAGATCTTGTCTCCCGACGAGATCGATCCGTTATACGACGGCAGAGTGAACCTGATCGACTCGGAATCCGCGGACATGACGGATCCCAGAAACATGAAATTAAGGATCACACGTACGATGCAGAAGGCATACGGAGAAGCCTTCGAAGCTTTCCGTGCGGAAATGAGATCGTTCTGTTCCAAGCGTGACGTCGATTATATTTCCGTCAGTACCGACCAACCGATTGAAAAGGTTTTGTTCGGAGAGTTGTTAAAGGTTGGTGTAATGTCATGAGTTTTTTGACCCCTCTCGGTCTTTTGGGTTTACTGGGTATTATAATATTGATTATTATATACATCATAAAACCGAATTACCAGCAGAAAATAATATCGAGTACTTTCGTCTGGAAGCTCAGTTTAAAATTCAGAAAGAAAAAACTGCCTACAAGCAGGTTAAGAGATATCATTCTTATTATCTGCCAGATCCTTATCGTTACCGCGTGCTCGCTGATCCTGGCGCATCCGGTAAAGATACTGAAAATCGTTTCGGATAAACCGGAAGTCATCGCGATCGTCGACGCTTCCGCCAGTATGAAAACGACGACGAACGGCGTTACGAGATATCAGCGGGCGGTCTCCGCGACGAGAGATCTCGCGAACAGCGTTCTGGATTCGGACGGCAGGATTTCCGTTATCGTTGCCGACGCCGAACCTTCTTTTCTTTTACAGAGCTGCGGCGCGGATCTCCGGGAAACGGTGAAAACCTCGCTCGACGAACTCTACGGGCAGGATTGCGGTTACGGCGCTTCCGATATCGATTCCGCGGTGAAAATGTGCGAATCGATCTTCGAGGAAAATCCGGACGCGGAAATTTATATTTATACCGATAAAGAATATTATAACGTGCCGAAAGGCATAAAAGTTTGTTACGGCGACGTCAGAAGCTCCGAAAAAGAGTGGAATGCGGCGATCCTGAACGCTTATACCGAGAAAGTGGAAGGGTATTATAATCTCGTCGTAAACGTTGCGAGCTACGGGGTGGATAACGAATTGTCCGTAGTTGCGAACGTTACGGGGGCAAACATCACTTCCGTGGATCAGGACGATAGCGGCAAAGAAATTCGTCTTTCCGCCGACGTAAGGTGTCAGGGCAACGGCACGACGACGCTTATTTTCCGTTATAACGAAGGCAGCGGAGATACGGAAGAGAGTGAAAAAACGCAGGTCGTCGGGATCGACGAAGACGATCGGTTTTTCTCTTATAAAAGGATCTCCGTTTCGATCGAACTTCCCGACGGAGAGAAAGATTCCTTCACGGACGACAACACGTTCGAAATTTACGGCGGAAGCAAAAATCCTTTGAAAATCGAATATTTCAGTATGATCGGCAACGAATCGTCCGTCAATACCTTCGTCAGCAGTATACTGCTCGTTCTTCAGTCGATTTACGGCGAAGAATGGGATATCACGATCGACGAGATCAAAAAGGGCGAACCGGTGATCAGCGGATACGATTTTTACATTTTCGAACACACGATGCCGAGCGAATTGCCGACAGACGGTTTTGTTTTCCTGATCGACCCGAACACAGCGCCCGTCGGTGCGGGATTCACGATGGGCGGTACTTACAAATGGAATACGGATCAGTATCTTGCCTTCGGCGACGACGACCTAAATCCGATCATCGCGAATCTTACGCCCGGCGACATTCTGCTTCGTCAATACACGAGGATCACCGATTACGATACCTCTTACAAGAGCCTTCTGAATACGATCGACGGCTATCCCGCTCTTTTATACAGAGAGACGGAGGATAAGATAACGGCGGTGCTGACGTTCAGTTTGCATTATTCGTGGCTGCCCATTCTGAAAGACTGGCCCACGCTGATGTCCAATATGTTCAATCACGTTTTCCCCTCCGCAGTGGAAAAATCCGTTTACGAAGTGGGCGAAACCGTTACCCTTCGCGCGATGGGAAAATCTCTTTCCGTAAACGGCGCGGGCAACGTGACCGAATTCAACGAGTTTCCGGCTAAGATGAACGTCACCGTTCCGGGTGCTTACAGTATTTCGCAGACGACGATCTTCGGGAAAAACGTAGACGACAGTTTTTATGTGAAGATCCCTGCGGCGGAAAGCAATATTTTTGCCGTGGAAGATTCGGTCGTAAGTCCTTATCAGACGAACGCTTCGAATGACTTCTACAGCGATCTGCTGACCTACGTGGCGGGCGCGCTCGTCGCGCTGCTGTTCATCGAATGGCTTCTTCAGATCAAAGAGAATTTCTAAGGGGAGAGGAGATATATGAAACGTATTTTTATTGATTTTTCTCATCCCTGGTTTTTACTGATCCTGATCCCCGCGCTGTTTGTCGTTCTTTTCCCCTATTTCAGACTGGCGAAAAAGTACAGAAGAACGAGAAACCGCGTGACGGCGATCGTGTTGCAGCTCATCGTGATGGTCCTTTCCGTTTCCGTTTTCGCCGGAATGACCGTCCGTGCGCAAACGCCGAACAAGAGCAACGAAGTCCTTCTCGTGGTAGACGTTTCCGACACGGAAGAAGAATCGCGGCAGGCGAGAGATCATTTCGTTGAAAGCATTTTGCAGACGAGCCGGTTCGACAAGTTCAACGTCGGCATCGTAACGTTCGGATATACGCAGAAATACGTCGTCCCGTTTACCGATAAAACGGCGGAAGCTTACGAAACGTATCTGTCGGCGGAGAAACCGGATACGAGCGCGACGAACATCGCCGCGGCTCTGACTTACGCTTCCGGACTCTTTTCTTCCGGCGCGAACGGAAAGATCGTACTGATCACGGACGGAAAAGAAACGGACGAAAACGCCCTTTCCGTCATCCGCGGGATCGTCGCGAAAAACATTTCGATCGACGCCGTGAACATCCCTTCTTCGTTCGGGGGAAACGACGCGCGCATCGTCGACGTGAAAATGCCCGATTACCATGTGAAAGCGGGCGAAGAATGTACGATCGACGTTACCGTTGCCGGCGTATCCGATCGGGAAACGACAGCCGACAGAGAAATTTCGATGAAGATTTCTCTTACCGATAACGGCGAAGAGTATCCCGCGGAAGAAGCCGAACTTACGATCAGCGGCGGTGAGAAGTCCGTTTCTTTCAAACATACCTTCACGGGAGATAAAAACTTACACAAAGTAACCTTTACGCTTAAGCCGGCGAGCGGCTCGGAAGACGTCGTTTCGCAGAACAACACGTTTACCTCTTATTATCTCATCGAGGACTTCGATAAAGTTCTGATCCTCGAAAGGGCGGAAGGGGAATCGGATGAGCTGAAAGGTATTTTACAGGAAGGAAAGTATACCGTTACCGTTGCGAACGTTTACGACGAGAGCGGAACGAATATGCCGAAAAGCGTGGACGAACTCCGCGCGTACGATCAGGTGATCCTGAACAATATTTCCAACGCCGATCTCACGAACTCGCTGATGCCGGAAAAGTTCGACGAAATGCTGTATTCTTACGTAAACGATTACGGCGGCGGGCTTTTCACGAGCGGCGGTACGGACGACACGGGCGAAAACGCAAACGCCTATAACAGGGCGGACATGAGTGGTACGCTCTATCAGTCCATGCTTCCCGTTCTCGCCGTCGATTACACGCCCCCCGTGGCGGTCATGGTGATCGTCGACCGTTCGGGTTCCATGAACTCGAGCGCGGGAGACAAAACGTACCTCGAATGGGCGAAGGAAGGCGCGGGCGAATGTCTGAACGCGCTGACCGACCGTGACTATTACGGGCTCATGACGCTCGACAGCGATTACGAATACATTCTCCGCCTGACGTCGGTCGCGCAGAGAGACGTTATTATCAACGCCATTCAGAACGACATCGGAGACGCGCAGGGCGGAACGGTGTTCGTCGGGGCGATCCGTGCGGCATCGAGAGCGCTGAGGGCGCAGAAAAATGTCGATAAACGGCACATTATCATCGTGACCGACGGCGCGGTGCCGGACAATCAGCTCGAACAGTGCCGGACGGATCTTGCGTCCGGTTACGAATCGGATAACATCACCCTTTCGATCGTCGGGATCGGTCTGAACGACAAGACCAACGTCGAAAAGATGCAAAGCCTTATCGACGCGGCGGGTCCGAAGGACGAATCCGGAAACCCGACCGGCACGAGAAAGCCGCTCGTTTACGACAGCACGAATATCACGAAACTTCCCGGAGACATGCGTGAAGAGCTGAACGTTCCCGAAATCAAAGAAGTGAACGAAAAGCCCTTCTATCTGACGGTGAAAAACAGAATCAGCTCCGTCGTATCCGGGGTTACCTACCGCAAGGATTCGTCGGGGAGAGATCTGGATCAGCTCGATACGGAAACGCTCGGCGGGTTTTACGGGGTAAAGGCGAGATCTTCCGCCGACCTCATTCTTGTCGGCGACTATGAAGTGCCGATTTACGCACAGTGGAAACTGGGCAACGGCATGGTCGGAAGTTTTATGTGCGATCTGCAGGCTTCCGATTGGTCGGCGGCGTTTATGGGATCCGAAAACGCAAGACAGCTGATATGGAATATGGTCAGCAATCTGATGCCGACGAAAAACATCCGTCCCAACGAAATGAACGTCGAAATGACGGAAGATAACTACGGCAACAAACTCAGTATTTTCACCACGCTGAAACAGGGAGAACGGATCGAGGGCAGTATCCGCGAGACGGATGCCGCCGAAGACGGCGTTATATCGCTCAATTCCGTTTCCGGCAACGATAACGACGTTTACGTAACCCTCGCTCTTTCCGACGAAAACGGTTACAGCAGATGTCAGTTCGTCGTGAAAAAAGCGGGCGTTTACATCGTTTCGATCGAGAAAAAAGACGAAGCGGGAACGGTGCTCGCCTCGTATACGATCTACAAAGTTTTCTCTTATTCGAAAGAATACGACCTGTCCATGCAGGATAGTTCGGTCGATTACGCGGCGGGATTTTTCGATCCGCTTACAAAGAGAGGAAACGGAAAGGTGATCGGAAGCGAGGAGAATATCAACGAAATATTCGACGATTTCGACAAGACTGTGGAAAAAGTTTTCGATCCGAGATATCTGTTCATCATTCTTGCCGTCGTGTTATTCGTAACGGAGATCGCCGTGAGGAAGTTCAAATTCAAATGGCCTCACGAGCTGATCGCGGCGCGGCGCGCGGACAGATAACGAAACGCCGGCGGGGGGTTTGTCCCGTCGCATACAAGGGCACTTGCGGGGAAAGCCGAAAACTTCCCTTTCCCTTCATTCCATAGGAGGACAAAAATGAACAAAGTCAGGAAGATAGTCATCGGGTGCCTGTCTGTCCTATTTATCATGGCACTCATGGCGTCTTGCGGGAAAACGGCATTGTCCGTTCCCGGCGATTTTGCCATTAACGAAGACTACGTTCTTTCCTGGAAAGCCGTTCCGGACGCGCGTTCTTACGCGCTCTCGGTGGAAAAAGCGGGAGAAGAAGGAACGCAGACAAACGAAAAAAGCAACACGGCGAAATTCGATTTTTCGAAATATGCGGAAGGCGATTACTCGGTGAGAGTAAAAGCGGTGGCGGGGTTTGACAACCAGAAGGATTCCGACTGGTCGGAAGCGTTCACCTTCCACAGAGACCGCGAAACCAATTGCACGTTCACGCTGATCAACAACAATACGGCGTACGAACTGACGAGATGTTCTTCGCTGATCACGGGAGATCTCGTGATCGAAGCCGAATACCGCGGAAAACCGATCGTCAGGATCGCCGAAAACGCCTTTAAAAATACCAGGCTCGAAAGCGTTACGATCGGCGAAAACGTGACCTATATCGCAGACAATGCGTTTTATGCCGGCACGAGACTGAAAAAAGTGTCGATGACGGACAGTGTGACCCATATCGGCACGAAAGCTTTTCAGGGATGCCGCACGCTCGAAGAGATCGTTCTTTCGAAAAGCATCACGGAGATCGGAGAGAATACGTTCGCTTATTGCGAAAAGCTGAAGGCGATCGAATTGCCGGAAGGGCTTCTTACGATCGGCGAAAGCGCGTTTGCGAGCTGTAAGGCATTGACGCAGGTTACCTTCCCGGCGAGTCTGACGTCGATCGGGGCAAACGCCTTTACGGAAAGTTCCGCGATCGGGAAATTAACGTTCGGAGAAAAAATCGGAACGATCGGCGACTATGCGTTTTACAGATGTGCCGCGCTGACGGAGATCGTTTTCCCCGGGGAAACGGAAACGAAGTCTTTCGGGAGATCGTGTTTCGGGGAATGCACCTCGCTCGCTTCGGTCACGGTGCCGGACGGCGTGGAAACGCTCGGCGATTATTGTTTTTCAAGCGATACCGCGCTTGCGTCGGTCACGCTGCCGGACAGCTTGACGGCGATGGGGCGCCAGGCATTTTATATGACCGCTTTATATAATGCGGCGAAGGAAAATGCGGCGGACGGCGCGGAATATGCGTTCGTCGTCGCGGACGGATGGATCACGGAAGGTATCGACCTTTCTTCGGAAAAGAAGGGGCTTAAAGTGACGGACATCACGACGGGAACTTTCCCGACGGGTATCATCGGGATCGCCGCGGAAGTGTTCAGGGGCTGCAAAGAACTGAAAACGGTGGAATTTGCGGAGTCTTTGAAATATGTAGGGAGCGGCGCGTTCTACGGATGCGAGGCTTTGAGAAGGGTGATCGCCCCGAATATCGAAACCATCGGCGATTATGCTTTCACTCAGTGCGTTATTCTGAATAACGTGCAGTTCAGCGACAGGGTGACGGGCGAAAGCAAACTGAAATCCATCGGGAACTATGCGTTTTACGGCTGTAAGACGCTGGATAACAATTTATACGGCGGATCTCTCGTTCCGGATACCGTCAGTTCGGTCGGAACGTATGCGTTCAACGGAACGGGGCTTTGGGATAAGCCGGACGCGCAGGGGCTCGTTTATGCGGGCAACTGGATCGTAGGGTTTAACGGTCTGAGCGCGACTACGATCACGCTCGATCAGGACAGAGACGAAAAGACGGTCGGCATCGCCGATTATGCTTTTTATAAATGCACGACGCTTACCGGTATCAACGGTCTTGCGAGCAGAAATCTGAAAACGATCGGCAGAGGGGCATTTTCTCAGTGCACGTCGCTCAGGACGGTATCGCTCGGCTCCAATATCAGGGACGTTTCGCCGTATACGTTCTATAAGTGCGAAAGTCTGATCTCCATATCTTTCCCCTCTTATCTGAGAACGATCGGCGAACGCGCCTTCTACGGGTGCACTTCGCTGACGGGCGTCGACCTTTCTTCCTGTTCCGAACTGGAAACGATCGGCGAACGCGCCTTTTACGGCACGCAGAACGTCGCCGTTCTCGAACTCGGCGATTCGGTCAGAGAGATCGGAGATTACGCCTTCTACAGCAAAAACAACGAATCCTCCAATACGAAACTGCAAACGCTTACGATCCCCGCAAGCGTCCGTTCGATCGGCAGATACGCTTTTGCCAACTATAAAGGGCTTACGACCCTGACGATCGCGGAAGGGCTGGAAGAGATCGGGCAGTATGCTTTCAGAAACTGCGTCGCCATGAAAACGATCGTTCTTCCCGACAGCCTGCTTACCCTTTCCAAAAGCGCGTTTTATAAGGCGAACGCGGTCGAGTCGGTCACGTTCGGCGGCAATCTGAAAGAGATCGGCGATTACGCTTTCTACGAGATGACGAATATTTCGAAAGTCGTTCTTCCCGCAAGCGTCCGTTCGATCGGCAAATTCGCGTTCCGCGGGCTCGGCGTCACGTCGTTCGTTCTCGGAAACAACATCGAAACGCTCGGCGCGCATGCGTTTTACGGTTGCGATAAGGCTACGTTCTATGCGGAAGCGGACGGGATCCGTCCTTTGTGGGAAAAAACGTGGAACTCTTCGAATATGCCCGTAGTCTGGAACTGCGTGCTTTCGGAGGATAAATCTTACGTGGTTTCCTTCACGATGCAGAAGAACGGGATCGAAAACGTAACGGCAAAACACGCACTCGGCGATCCCGAGCGCGAAGGGTATACGTTTATCGGCTGGGCAACCGAAGCAAATTCGAAAAAAGTCGCCTATAAGTCGGCAAACGTGGCGGAAGCTCCGGAAGGAACGGTGCTTTACGCGATCTGGCAGCAAAAAACGCAACAGACCGAAGATCCCGCGTGATCGGAAGTTCCGGCGTTATAATTTATATCTTCAAACAGGAGAGTTTTTATGAACAAACTGAAGAGAATCATGCTATTGGTTTTCTCTCTCACGATCGCTTTGTCCCTCGCGCTCGTCGCGGGCGGTTGCAAAGGTAAGGACAAAACCGAAAAAGTTTCGATCACCTTCGAAACGAACGGCGGAGCCGCGATCGCAAAAGAGGAAGTCGAAAAAGGAAGTGAATACACTCTTCCCGAACCGACCAAAGAGGACGGGGAGTTCGAAGGGTGGTATCTGAACGCCGATTTCAGCGGCGAAAAAGTCGAAAAGATCACGCCGGAGACGGATACGACCGTCTACGCGAAATGGGCGCAGCTTTACCTTCTGACCCTCGATCTGAACGGAGGAACGCTTTCGGGCGGGAATACCGTTCGTCTGAAGAGCGGTGCGAACGTATACAATGCCGTGAAAGATCTTCAGCCGACGAAAACGGACGCGCAGTTCGGCGCCTGGACGCAGGATGGAACCGAGATCTCGTCTTCTCTCACGATGCCGGAATCCGCGCTTACGCTCACCGCGAAGTATAAAACGAAATATACGGTCGAAATTTATAAGCAGAACGCCGAAGGCACCGCTTACGAAAAGGAAGAGCAGTCTGTAACGGGCTATGCCTATGCCGGAACGATACCGACGGAAGAATTCGTGCAGAAAGGCTATAAACTCAACGAAAAAGCGGACGGATACGTCAAAATCGGCGTCATCAGCGAAAACGCCGCGGAAAACGTATTCAGACTGTATTTCGACCGCGAAACTTACAGCGTGACCTTCCGCCCCAACTATCCGGACGGTTCGGTTGCCGACAACCTCGTTTATAAACTGAAGTACGGCGAGGACGTCGAAGTTCCTCACAATTACAAAGCGGACGGGTATTATCTCGCCGGCTGGTCGACTTCCGCCCTGGGCGAAGTCGAATACGAAGCGGATTCCGTTTCGGATCTCATCTTCAACAAGACGGGTTCGGAAGCGGAAGGCAAAAACGACAGAGTTTCGCCCGATAAAGACCTCGTTCTGTACGGCGTCTGGGTGAAAGGTTACGTCGATATGTTCGGCGGCGACGATATCGTGTTCCTTCCTCTGAATAAGAACAACGTCGTATACGTCTGCCGTGCCGGTATTTTCCTGAAAGGAAATTACGAAGCGAACAAAGCGACGTTCAACTTCCGCGATTCTTCGGATATGCTCGTGCTCGAAGGCACCGTGTTCGGAGACGGAACGTTTGCCTATGCGAACGACGTGAGAGCGGGATCTTCCTATGCTCTTTACGAAGTCGGGAAAGGGCTTAACAGCGACGTGTCCGTCATTCTCGACGCCTATAACGGCATCGTTTATTCTTCGAAAGACGCCGACGGTTCGGTGAATACCTCCAAAGGTACCTACGTGATCGAGAGCGGTCTTTACGTCACCACGTTTACGGACGGCGAACTCAAAGGACAGACGCTTCATATCCTTCTCACGCAGACGACCATTAATTCGAACCTTACGGACGTGTTTGCCGTGAGAAACGAAGAAGAGTACAATATGGGTACTCTGTATCGTTCTCTCATCAACAACGGCTCGCTCGTTTACTATCAGCAGGCTTACACGCTGAGACTGAACGGCTTCGGCGTCGCTTCGTTCTTCACGGGTTCGGCATACAGCTCTTATAATTACCTTTATAATAAAGAAACCGGGCTTCTCACGCTGAGTTCTTCGGGTTCCACGGCGGGGACCTTCCGCGTGATCGAGCTTTCCGGCACTTACGGATATATCGTTTACGATTCCGCTCACGATACGGAATATAAGGCAGCCGAAGGTTCTGCCACGCTGAAAGTCGACGGCTCGCACAATGCGACCTATACGGACGGCGGCACGACGTTTACGGGATATTATGTTTCTTCCGCGTCGGCTCTCGGCGGCACCCTTTACCGCGTGACGGGAAGCGGTACGACCCGCATCTTCCTCGTGACCGGCAAATCGGAACAGATCGAAGGGGAAGACGGCAAAACGCAGACCGTTACGACGTACAGCTTTGTCGAGAGAGCGGAAACCTATGCGGAATATTACTTCATGAACACCGCAAGCGTCTATTACGCTCCGTTGTTCGCGATCGACGATACCGCAAAGGGCAGGATGTCCGTTTACGGCTATACCGTTTCGAAAACGTTCGAAAAGATCTCGGACGGCACTTACGTTCTGGCGAACGGCAAATACGTTTACACGCCCGAACATTTCTACACGGATAACATCGTTTCCGTTGAACCTTATTACGACAGCGACGCCGACAGCGAGGCTGGCATCGTTGCGGGATATCGCCACTACGTAGCGGGCGACAGCGGCAATACCCTGTACATGGTGTTGCCCGTCAACGTGAAAACGCTCGGCGAAATTACGTTCGGCGCGGGCACGATCGCTCTCAATTCGAGCACGTACAACGTGAACTACTGGTACGAATCGAAAGACAGAGAGGGCAACGCGACCGGTTACGAAGAAGAATATACCGATACCGAAGGCAAAGCGACCCTTCGTCTTGCCGGCGGCATGGCGTTCTATGAGCGCGAAGGAAGCGCTTACTCGGGCATTTACTCCGTGAAAGACGGCATTATGACCATCAACGTTTACGTGAACGGTTCCACCGGAACGCTTTATCTCGAGGTCGACGAAGAGAAAAAGACGTTCACGGCGATGCAGTCTCTTTCCTACACGATGTATTCGTACTCTTCCAACGGTTCGGTCGATCGCTCGGTCACCCTTGCCGCAGACGGAAAGGGCGGCGCCGTTTACTCGGTAACGACCCTCGATTCCGAAGGCAAACAGCAGACGACTACCGTAAACGGAACGATCGAAGAAACGGGCAGACAGACCTCTTTCGGATCCGTGATCTATAAATTCGTTGCGGAAACGGAAGCGGACAGCTTCGAATATATCCGCCTTCAGACTTCTTCCGCCTATCTCTTCTCGAAATATGACGGAACCTATCGCGACGAATATATCGCGGAAGCGGGTATCCTCACGCTCGACGGATTCGGCTATGCCGCGAAATACGTTGCGGCGGACGGCACGTCTGCGGAAGGAACGTATATCGTTGCGGACGAAAACGTGATCCGTCTTACGGCGAATAACAGATACTATTATTTCGATATCGACGGCGAATCGTTCACGAAACGCGGCGACGAATACGGCACTTATCTCCACCTGGATAACGGATACTTCACGGGCTATTATCTCTATTTCGACGGCTACGGCGTTCTTATCGTCCGCACGGTGAAGGAAGTAGACGGCGAAAGCCAGATGGTTGACGTTTCGGAAGGCACTTACTCGATCGACGGCGAGATCGTGACTCTTCACTATACGATCGGCGCACAGGACTTCAGACCGGACGGCCGTTTCGGTACCGTTTCGATCTCGGGCACGTCTTACCGTGCGTTCGTCGTTCACCACAACGAAGTGGTTTCCACGTATATCAACGCGAAAGACTGGTCCGTTCTCATTCTCGATAATCACGGCGGTGCGGTGAAATATTCCTCCACGGGCGTGAAGGATACCGGTTCTTATACGCTGATCACCGAAAATATGCTCTACTTCGTCAACAGCGACGGATCGGATGCCTGCATTTATATCTACGATAAAGAAAAAGGCACCGCGACGATGCAGACCTTTGCGGAAAGAGGATATTACACGAAAGAGCTCGAATCCCTGCTTTTCTCGAAATACGGATTCGCGATCTTCAACGGAACGACCCGTTATTATTACACGATCGAAAACGGCAACTGCGTGATCTATCACCAGCCCGCGGAAGGCGAGGATATCGGAGATCTTAAGGTCAACGCTTACGGCTTCGTAAAAGAAGAATTCGGTACCTTCGACAAAGAAAAGGAATACGGCGGAAAGACTTATTACGAAAACAGCGGCTTCGCGCTTACGTTCTATCGTAACAAGATCGGTAACGCTTACGATACTTCCTACAAAATTGCCTGGAGCCAGGATCAGGAAGGCAACATTACCTACGCGACGTTCGAAACGCTTACGTTCACGCCGTCCGGCGCGGATACGTTCAATCAGTCCTGCCAGGTTGCTCTGAGAATAAACGACGAGATCAAAATGCTCAGCGGGTACGTCGTGAAAGCAAAGAAAGCCGACGGAACTTACGAGACTTATCTCAGGATCAATCTGAACCTCGGGTATTACCGTTTCGATCTGAACATGACTTATGAAGGCGAGAATGAAGACGGCGACACCGATTCTTTCTACGAGATCACCTCGATGAAGAGAATCATTACGGTGTATTCCGATTCCTACCTTACGATGTATTACATCGCGTATGCGCTGTTCGGCATGACGAACTATCCCAATATGTACGGCGAGATCTCTCTCGTATACGAGTTCGATAAAGAAGGACAGCAGACGATTTCCTATGTGAACGGCTTGTTCGGAACGCAGAGCGGTCTGATCGACGTGAACGGAAAACAGCTCACGATGAACAAGGCTTCGTTCGAATACGACGAGAAAAACGGACTTTACGTCGCTACGTTCAAAGCGGACGCTTACGGCGAACCTGCGGAAGGAGAAGAGAAACTTGCGGACGACGAATACACCTACCGCCTGTACTTCTCGATCCAGCGGAACACCTATTTGAAGTCGATGTATGGATATACCGTTTACGCGCTGACCCGTTGCCAGACGCTTACGACCGCCGACGGCTACGAAGTCGAAGTGGAAAGAATGATCCACACGGATAACCTTTCGCAGAGATATCCCGCGGGGTCGGTATTCAACATTTCTCTCAAAAAGAACGGCGAAGACGTTGCTTATAACGTCCGCTATTCGAAAGACGGCGTGTGGAACCTCGTTGCGAGAGAATATGCGGAAGACGAAAAGACGATCGTGAAGACGACTTATTATAAAGTCACTCTTACCGAGAAGAGTTCGGGCACGGTCGGTGAAGAGACGAACGTCGTCGCTCCGTACGAATCCGCAACCGTCGTCGTAGTTCCGATGAAGACCCTTTACACGGAAGACGGTTCCTCCTATATCGATCTGAACGAAGGGGAAACGGAAGCGGGTATTCTCGCTTACACGGAAAACGGCAGAACGACGCTTTACGTGATCTCGGAAACGAAGAAGGACGGAAACGTTCTTACGGTTTCCCTGTCCGACGGTACCGAATTTACCGTGACGATCGGCGAAAACGGCAAGATCACGGTGACGAAGGTCGAAAAGACCGAAGAAAAATAAAAATCGAAGATCCCCGCCCGCATGATACGGGCGGGATCGGCGCAAATTAAAATCGGGAGAAACCGATGCGATACGGGGGAGCGGGGAAATGTTTTTTCCTCTCCTTCGCGTTGCATCGGAATTCTTCGTTTTAAGAAGTTTTTCGGTTTCCCGTCCGCAAAGGCATGGAATATTTATACGCAAAACGGAGCGTGCATGAATAATTATTACTTATAGCAGGTATAAGTGTAATGAATAACACACGCATATTTTCCGCCGGAAAGAGATATTTTCACCAAATAATTAAATACAGGGCGGTCAAATTATTTACATTTTCCTAAATTTAGTGTAGAATATAAAGAGATATTCTGTCGGGTATACCCGCAATACACACTTTTAACCGAGGATTGCATGAAGAAAGTCAGAATGAAAAACAGGAGAATAACGGTCAGATTTTTATCGCTTTTAACGGCGGTATGTCTCTGCGTGAGCTTTTTGGCAAGCGATAACCGTTCGACCGTAAAAACCGATACGACGGCAAAGGCGAATGATATCGACGCCATCACGAAGGTAGATGCGGATATCGACAACGATCTTAATTCTTATTTCGACGAGAACGTCACGTATAAGCTTCCGGATACCGTTGCGGATAATCAGGAGATCTCCGTTATCGTAACGATGAGCACCGATTCCGTGATGGACGCTTACGAAAAGAGCGACAAGAGCCTTTCCGTATCCGATTACGCCTTGACGAAAGAGGCGAAGTCGGTCACGGCGGCGGAAGCGACGGAACGCACGAAACTGATCAGAAAACTGAAACAGTCGGGCATTTCCTATACGCTCGGCGAAAACTATAACGTGATCATGAGCGGTTTCGAAATCACCGTGAAAGCGAGAGATTTCGAAAAAGTGGGTCGCCTTCTCGAAGGGGACGCTTCCGTCATGGTCGGAGACGTGTACGAAAGAGCGGTCACCGAAGTCGTCACGAACGACGTCGACGTGTACGACACGGGTATTTTCGACAGTTCTTCTCTCGAATATCAGGGCGACGGGGTCGTCGTGGCAGTGCTCGATACCGGTCTCGATTATACGCACACCGCATTCAGCGTGGATAAGTTCACTTCGGATTACAAGCGTTTCACCCTTTCTTCCGTTTCGGAAAAAGTCGGCAAAACGACGGCTTCCGGGTTTTCTTCCGGTCTTACCGGAGAAGACGTGTATCTGAACGAAAAAGTGCCCTATGCTTACGATTATGCCGATAAAGATCCGGACGTTCTTCCCATCAACTCCGAACACGGCACGCACGTAGCGGGCATCATCGCCGGAAAAGACGATACGATCACGGGCGTCGCTCCCAATGCGCAGCTCGCCATCATGAAGGTGTTCTCCGACAGCCAGGACGGCGCGAAAACGTCGTGGATCCTGGCGGCTGTGGAAGACTGCGTCGTTCTCGGGGTAGATGTGATCAACATGTCCCTCGGTACTTCCTGCGGATTCACGAGAGAAGAAGATAAAGAGAAAGTGGAGCAGGTTTACGAGAGCGTCCGCGAGGCGGGTATCTCCCTCATCACGGCGGCGTCCAACAGCTACAACGCCACGATGGGTTCCACGAAAAACGGTAATAACGGGCTTACTTCCAACCCCGATTCCGGCACGGTCGGTTCTCCGTCCACCTACGGCGCGGCGCTTTCCGTCGCTTCGGTCGACGGCGTGAAGACCCCCTATCTCCTTTACGGAAAAGACATCATTTACTTCAACGAAGCGACGAACTCTTCGGCGAAGAAAAAGAATTTCGTGAACGAAGTTCTTAAAATGGTGGGCGATCCCGACAGTTACGAATTCGAATACGTCACGATCCCCGGCATCGGCAGATCGTCCGACTATACGCACGAAACCTCTTATTATGCGGGCAAGATCGTTCTCGTCAAGCGCGGAACGACGACGTTCGAAGATAAGGTGAGGGTCGCGCTGAAAGAAAAAGGCGCGGCGGGCGTTATCATTTACAACAACGTTTCCGGTACGATCTCCATGTCCGTCGGATCCGATATCGGCGCGGCGTGCTCCATTTCTCAGGACGAAGGCGAGAAGCTTGCCGCTCAGCCTTCCGGAAAGATCACGATCTCCAAATCTCAGCTCGCCGGTCCGTTCATGTCCGACTTCTCGTCCTGGGGACCGACTTCCGATCTGAAGATCAAACCCGAGATCACGGCGCACGGCGGCGAGATCCTCTCCGCGGTTCCCGGTCAGGCTTACGACAGACTTTCCGGTACGTCGATGGCGTCTCCCAACCTTGCGGGCGCAACGGCGCTTATCCGCCAGTACGTCAAAGCGGACGAAAACGCCCAGAGACTCGGTCTTTCCGGGCTTACGAAAGAGAGCACGGAATATAACGTGAAAGTCACCGCGCTCGTCAATCAGCTGATGATGTCGACTGCGGATATCATCTACAACAAAAACGGTTTGCCTTACGCCGTGAGAAAACAGGGCGCGGGGCTTATCAATATTTTACATTCCGTCACGACGGCTTCCTATCTTACCACGTATGACGAAGACGGCAACGCGATGGACAAATCGAAACTCGAACTCGGCGACGATAAGGACAGAGAAGGAATTTACACCATGACGTTCGACGTGAACAACGTCAGCGACAAGCAGGTTTCCTATAAACTCTCTTCTGTCATTCAGACCGAAGGGGTCAGCGAAACGTACACCGGTCACGGCGACACGGTCGTCACGCAGGAAGGCTATCTCCTTTCCGGTACGACGATGAGCGTGAAGAACGTTCAGAACGGAACGGTGAGCGGCGACCGCGTATCGGTTGCGGCGTATTCTTCCGCGAAAGTCACGGTGGAGATCGTTCTTTCCGAAGAAGACAAAAAGTATATGGACGATTCCTTCGAATACGGCATGTACGTGGAAGGTTTCATCCGCTTCAAAGCCGACGGCGGTACGGACGTAGACATGAATCTTCCTCTGCTCGCTTTCTACGGCGACTGGACGGAAGCTCCCATCTTCGACGAAGAGTATTACGACACGAATGCCGACGAGATCAACGCCGGTCTCGACGATAACGACAAGATGATGCCGGACGCTTACGCGACCCGCGTGATCGGCGGCTTGTATTCCGATTATATCACCACGCTCGGCGCGTACGGGTTCAAGCAGAACCCCTCTTCCACGCAGATCGCGGCGGCGAAAGAAAAAATCGCCGTATCTTTGATCAACGAAGGAACTTCCAACTCCGTTTCGAAGATCCGTTCGATCTCCGCAGGGCTTCTCCGTAACGTGAAACAGGTGGATATCGAAATCAAAGAAAACTCTACGGGTAAGGTCGTTTACACCAAAACGAGTTACAACCAGAGAAAATCGTTCAGTTCGGGCAGCACGATCTACGCTTCCTCGATCGATCTCGATTTCAGTCCGCTCACTTATAAATTAAAGAATAACACGCAGTATACCGTTTCCGTGTACACCTATATCGACTACGGCAACAACGAGGATCAGAACAACGCGAGAAACGTGTTCGAATTCCCCCTGTATGTAGACTTCGAAGCTCCGGTCGTAACGGACGTGACCTATCGCACCGAATATGACAGAACGACGAAGAAAACGAAACTTTACGCCGACGTGAGCATTTACGATAACCACTACACGATGGCGATGCAGTTCGGTCAGATCGTGCAGGGATCGAGCGGCTTCCGCATGGAAACGTTCGGCAAGTATATCACTCCTGTTTATTCTTCCTTCAACACCGATTCCAAGGTGACGATCGAGCTGACCGATTATATCGAACAGCTGAAAAACTCCGCCGGGCTTCAGATCGACAAGAACGGCAATTATTCGATCGAACAGAACAACAACAGCTTTATTGCGGTTGTTTACGACTACGCCATGAACTCCGCCGTGTATCAGATCCGCCTGCCGGACGAATTTACCGGTCTTGCGTTCACGGAAGATACGATCAGGCTCAGCCCCAACGAAACGAAATCCGTTTCCGACTATCTCAACATTTATCCTTCGGACAGCTGGACGGAAACGCTGAACTACGAAGTGGAAGACGAATCGATCGCGTCCGTCGTCAATGGTGTGGTCGTGGCAAAGCAAAGCGGAACGACAACGATCACCGCGGTCGGTCGCGACGCGAAAGGCAACACCGTAAAAGCGCAGGCGACGATCAAAGTCCTTCAAAAGGGCGAAGAAGGGTATAACGGCGGTTACTCCGTACCCGAAGTCAACAAATTCACGCTGACTGGTTACGAAACGATCAAAGCATATTACGACGTTTCTTCCGACGAAAGAGAGATCGGCGTTACGGGCGGGGAGTATGATTTCGGTTCTTCTTCGAGCCTTTCGATGTTCCCTTCCGAATCGGTAAAAGTGCAGTACGTTCTCGATTCTTATTTCGGAAACGACAGAACTTCCGTTAAATTCACGGTCGGCAATCCGTCGATCGCCACGGTGACGGAAGACGGAACGATCGTCGCGCAGGCGAAAGGTTCCACGGTCGTGATGGCGAACGTTTACTTCGACGGCAGGATCACCCTTTATTCGGGGCAGATCTCGATCACGGTAAAGGATCCGTTCACGACGAACAGCATTTACCTCATGAACTACAGAGGGCTCGGCGGTGTGGTCGAGATCCCTGCGGACAGAGGTATCACCACGATCTACGCCTATGCGTTCTCTCACTACGAATATGTGGATAAAGACACTTCCGCGGGAGACGTAATCGACGAGGAAGATCCTTATTACATCAAACAGAGCTACCTCGGCGAAGATACGATCACCAAGATCGTGATCCCCGAAGGCGTTACCACGATCAACTCCTATGCGTTTGCGGGGCTTACGGCTCTGAAAGAAGTCGTGCTGCCGTCCACGCTGACGAGGATCGGCACCTATGCGTTCTTCGGTTGTACGAACCTCACTTCGATCAACCTCGAACACGTTAAATTCATCAACGAAAGGGCGTTTGCTCAGTGCGGACTTTCTTATGTGAACCTCGCGTCCGTCAACGCGATCGGAAACTATTCCTTCGCGTTCAACAAACTCACGTCGCTCACGCTTCCCGAAAGCTCGCAGTCTCTCGGCATCGGCGCCTTCTATAAGAACGAATATCTCGAATCCGTCACCTTCAACGCGGCGAAGATCAAGATCGGTTCCATGGCGTTTGCCCTTTGCGACAAGCTGAAGAGCATCGACATCAACGCTTCCGTTATTTCTTCTTACGCGTTCCGCGATTGTTCCGCATTGACTTCGGTCTTGCTCGGCAAAGACGTTTCCGTCATCGGCGAATATGCGTTCGCGGGGACGAACGTTGCGAAATTCAATCTTGCCGAAGGTTCCGTATTCACGGCGGAAAACAACGGCGGATATCTCGTAAAGGACGACGAACTCGTTCTCGTCGCACCCGCGTATGCTTCCAACACGGTGAGAACTTCGGCAAAGAAGATCGCCGCGGGCGCCTGCTCGGGTAACCTCAGGGTGTACTTCGTGGTTGCGGAAAACGCGACGACGATCGGAGAATACGCTTTCGCCGGTTGCGAAAACCTGAGAAGTTTCACCGGCGGCAACCTGAAAGAGATCGGCGATTACGCCTTCCACAAAACGAACCTCGGCGCAACGCCCGACCTTTCCGGCGTGACCTCGGTCGGGGACTACGCTTTCGCCTTGACGAAGATCGCTTCGGCAACGATCGCGGACAACGCGACCGTCGGCAGCTATGCGTTCGCGTATAACGTTTCGATGAAAGAAGTTACGGTCGGCAATCACGTTACGCTCGGCGAGGCTGCGTTCTTCTGTCCGATCAGCACGCAGGGACTGTATGAAAACTCGCAGAGCTTCTCGAACTATCAGACGTACGAATACGTTGTGAAAGACAGCGAAGGGAAGACGGTCGAAACGAACACTTATCTGAAATTCAACATTTTAAGCGGGACCTATTCCACGCTCGAAAAAGTTACGATCGGCAACAACGTTACGATCGGCGCGTCGGCGTTCATGGGCAACGCGAGATTGTCCTTGCTTACTCTGGGCGAGGGGGCGGCAATCGGAAATTACGCCTTCTATAACAACGTTTCGCTTTTAAGCGCCGATCTTTCCAAGGTCGTCTCCGTCGGGAACTATGCGTTCAGCGGTATGATGACCCCCGAATATCAGCGTGAAAACAATCAGTATTCCTATGCGGCTAACAAGATCGTTTCGGACGGAAAAGTCGTACTGCTCGGCAGAAAGCTTTCCTTGTTCGCTCCTGCGATCGAAACGGTTGCGCTTACTTCCGCAAACGAACTCGGCACGGCTGCGTTCATGGGCAACGAAGCGTTGAAGAACGTTTCTTTCGGAAGCGGCATCACCGCCGTTCCCGATTACGCGTTCGCATTCTGTACGGCTCTGACCGCTACGGGGCTTAACGCGGAGATGACCGCGGTCGGCGATTACGCTTACTTCGGTACGAAGATCGGATCGGTCGACCTCGCAAACGTGAAAACGATCGGCGAATACGCTTTCGCGATGAGCTATGCGACAAGCGCGCAGATCGCAGACGGCGCGACCGTTTCCGCAAGCGCGTTCGAAAATTGTTACAACCTTGTCCGCGTCGACGGGCTTGACGAACTGGCGGAGATCGGCGCGGCGGCGTTCCGCAATACCGCGATCTCTTCCGTCAACTTAAAGAATGCGGTTTCCGTCGGAGACTTCGCGTTCGAAAACACGAAACTTACTTCCGTTACCTTCGGCGAAAATCTGAAGGAACTCGGCGAAAACCCGTTCGCGGGCACTTCGATCGCAACCTACGGCAGAACGAAAGATCTGATCTTCAACGGCAAGCCGATCGGGAAAACGGAAGAGAATACGTACGACATCGGCGAAAACATCCGCGTGATCGACGGCGTCCTCTATCAGAAGATCGAAACCGGGCTTCAGCTTGTTTCCTATCCCGCGCTCATGAGCGCTACTACCTATACGGTGGAAGAGGGAACGGTCAGAATTTCCGCGAAAGCGTTCGAAAACGTTTCCGTCGTGAACGTAGTCCTGCCTTCCACGCTGAAAGCGATCGGCGACAAATCGTTCTTCGGTTGCACCGATCTTAAGATGGTCGTGTTCAAAGGCTATGACGCTCCGATCCTCGAAGAAGATTACGATTCTTCCTATGCCGCGGATTCCGCAAACGCGCCTTATACCGAAGAATTCGGCGGGCTCGGGATCACCGATTACTTCATGTGGCAGACGGGCGGCAATATCACCAACTATTACTACGGCGCGAACTTCGTGGGATACATCGGAAAACTTGAAAACAAGATCGTGATGGTGAAACCCGCAAACGGCAGAAATTACGATTCGTTCATCTTCGGGCAGTATTTCGGTACGGTCGTCAACGGCAGCAACGCCACGATGGACGCGACCCTCGCCGTGATCGACCTGATCTCCGCGATCCCTGCCGACGTAACGCTTGACGACGAAGCGACCGTCGTTGCGGCTCGTACCGCTTACGACGCGCTTACTTCTCTCGATCAGAAAGCCCTCGTCACCAACTATTCTTATCTGGAAAACGCGGAAAACACGATCGAATACCTGAAGAAGAGAAACGAGAGCACTTCGGAAAGCGAAAGCGATTCGAAAGAACCTTCGTCGGAAGAATCTTCGTCCGACGGAAGAACGGACAGCTCCGCCGAAGAATCGACGGGTAAGAAGAAGGGCTGCAAAAACGCGATCGACGGAATGAAAGGGCTGATCCCCGTTTCCGTACTTGCGATCGCAGGCGTCGCATTCGTGCTCACGAGAAAGAAAAATAACGTCTGATCCGGACAACGAGAAGGAAAGACCATGAAAAAAAGAATTTTAATTGTCGTTTTTTCCGTTCTGCTGGCTGTCGGCACACTGGGGCTTGCCTCGTGTGCCAACGACGTGATCAAACAGAACGAAGCCGCGGGCTATACCGTGGTCGTGAACTTTGATACGGGTGGCGGAACGCTTGCCGGAAACGAAAAAGTTTCGCTTACGGACATGTACAAACCGTCCAACTACACGGCGGACGAAAACGGTTACGTTCACATCAAGATCGTCGATCCGGTAGACAGTAAAAGACCGTTCATCGGATACGACGATCAGACGAACCCGTACCCGCTCACGAAACTCGGACATATGCTTCTCGGCTGGTATCGTACGAGAACGGAGATCACGGACGAGGCGGGAAACGTTACCTATTCCTATGCCGATAAGTGGGATTTTGCTAACGATACGATCGATTGCAAAGCCGACGATAAAAAGGTGGTTGAGATCAAACTTTACGCCGCCTGGATCGAGTTTTACCGTTTCGAGTATTATTACGAGAACGCCGACGGCGTGTGGGAACAGTATGATAAAACGGATATCGCGGCGATCCCTTCCGAGCTGAAAGGCACGGAAAGCGAGTGGGAAGCCCGCCTGTATCTGCCTTACTGGGACAACGGCGCGGTGGAATATACCACGAGCCTCGGCGGCGGCAGAAACTATACTTTCCCCAAGGTCGCCAACAAAACTTTCGAATCCGCTTATACCGACGAGGCATGTACGCAGAAGATCGAGGGCGAATATCTTTATCATAACGGTTCGCTCGACGAGAACGGCGTTGCGCAGAACAGCGTATACAAGATCTACGTAAAATTCCTCGAAGGAGACCTTTACAGGATCGAAAATGCGGATCAGTTCGTGAAATATGCCGCCGCAAACGGATATTACGAGATCTCCGACGATCTCGACTTCACGGGGAAGAACTGGCCGGCGGCTTTCGTGAATGGCACTTTCACGGGAAAGATCTACGGCAAGGAAACGGGAAAGACCTATCGCTTTACCAACATTTCCGCAAAATTCAATTCCTCTTCGGCAACGAAGGGCGGGTTGTTCGGCGCGATCGCGAAGACTTCGCAGATCACGGATATCGCTTTTGAGAACGTGACTTTCGATTACGCAAGCTGCGGCGCGAGAAAGACCGATATTTCGTTCGGTTTGTTCTCCGGAGAGATCGAAGAGGGCGCAAACCTCAAAGTTTCTATTGCTTCTGCCGAAATGAGGATCGGCGGGTTGCAGGCGTTCAGCGGCGAGTATTCCTTCAACCTTCTCGCAAACGGCGATACGACCGGCATCACGGCGGACGTCACGAAGTTCGGCTTGGTCGTCTACGGCGAGAAAAACGAGTATCTCGACTTTATAACGTATAAAGTGAATCCCGAAACGACTAAGGTCAACGCAGAAGGTAAGATAACCATTCAGTTTACGACGACTGTTTACGAAGAAACAGAAAAATTCAAACAAGAGTCTTATATCATACAAGAACGGAGGTAATTAACCATGAAAAAGAAATCATTGATCCGTATCCTCAGCAGCTCGCTTGCGGTGGCGATGGCGGTTTCCTGCTCGGCGTCGCTGATCGCCTGCAAGAAAAAACCCGGCAACGAATCGACGAACGAATCCGAATCGACTTCGAACGGCGGCAACACCGGAACGAAGAAAGACGCCGTCGTTCTGATGACGGAAGAGCTGAACGGGCTTTATAACCCGTTTTATGCGACTGCCGGAACCGACCAGGACGTGATCGGCATGACGCAGATCGGCATGCTTTCGACCGACAGCAACGGGAAGACCGTTGCGGGCGACGAGTATGCAACCGTCGTAAAGGATTATAAGATCGAAAAAGTAAACGGAGATAACGTTTACACGTTCGTTTTAAAGAACGGGCTTAAATTCTCCGACGGCGTTCCTCTTACGATCAACGACGTAATGTTCAACATGTACGAATACCTCGATCCCGTTTACTCCGGGTCTTCCACGATGTATTCCATCAAGATCAAAGGGCTTACGCAGTACAGAACACAGACCAACTATTCGGGCGGCGGAGACGAAACGGAATCGAATATTTCGAGACAGGCTTCCGCTTATGCCACGATGAGACTGAACGAACTGAGAGCTCTTTACGAAACGGCGGCAAAAGTGCAAGGTTCTCAGAACTCTTACAACCTCGATGAAGAGGGAATGAAGAGAGCCATTGCTTCGCACACCGTTTCCGCAGGGTATAAAATGGCTGTCGGCACCGTCGAAAACAACGATTATAACGCCGTGCTTCTTGCGGATTACCAGCTGACCCTGAAGACCTTTAAAGAAGAACTTCAGTCGGACTACAGGGCGGCAAAGGAATCTTACGATCTTACGACCGCTCCTTACAAGGATTGGGCGACCGAACTTTCGAACGACGTTTTCAAATTCTTCCTTCACGAAGGTTATATCACCCCCGTTTACAAGAAAGTGGAGGGGAAAGAAGATAAATCGGTGATCGAAAAATTCGAAGGGACCGAGATCGTTAAAAACTACGGCACGGAAGAAGCCGCGATCAACAGGGTTTACAACGATAAGACCACGAGCGAACTCAATAACGTTCTTTCTTACTGGGGCACGGCGGGCACGCTGAAAACGGAATATACCGCTAAGGCGAAATCCGTTATTCTTCACCAGAACGTCGGCGAATCTCTTGCATATCCGTATATCGAAGGGATCCGTTCTCTCGGCCACGTGAGACAGGGTTCGGAAGATCAGCTCGTGAGCGAAGTTACGATCGGCAGCACGACTTACAAAGTCGCAAGCAATTATAAGGATGACGGAACGGTCGCGAACGAGAACGAATACGCCGTTTTGCAGATCACCCTGGAAGGTACCGACCCGAAAGCCATTTATAACTTCGGTTTCACGGTCGCGCCCGCGCATTATTACACGGCGGACAGCGATCACCCCAACGGCAGAACGATCAATATTACCGAAAACAAATACGGCGTGGAATGGAGTGATTACGAATTCCAGAGCAAGACCATTCAGTCTTTGACGCACGTCGAAATTCCCGTCGGCGCAGGTCCTTTCAAGGCGACAGACAGAAACGACAGCGATAACCCGAGCGGTTCCGGCTTTATCAACAGCAACATCGTTTACTTCAAAGCGAACCACAACTTCATGTTCGACGTAAAGAGCGAAAAGCTCCGTATGGTCGTTACGAGCGCGTCCAACGCGATCGATAAGCTTGAAAACGGAGAACTCGATTATATCGTTCCTCAGTTCACCAAGGCAAACGCCAACAGACTCAAAGGCATGGAATCCAAAGGGATCACGACTCTCGATTCCTGGCAGCTCGGTTACGGTTATATCGGTATCAACGCCGGTAAAGTGCCGAACATCAACGTTAGAAAAGCGATCATGGCGGCGATGGAAACCTCGCTTGCGCTGAGCTTCTATCAGTCCGGTACCTGCAAAACGATCGACTGGCCGATGTCCATGGAAAGCTGGGCTTATCCCAGAGATAAAGGCGGCGCGTCCCTTCCGAACGGTCACGACTATGCAACGTGGACGACCGAAAAGAAGGCAAGAGAAAAGATCCAGGCTTATATGAACGCCGCGGGCGTTTCCTCCGGCAGCGGCGAACTGAAGATCAAGTTCACGATCGCAGGTTCCTCCATCACCGAACACCCGACTTACCCCGTGTTCAAACAGGCTGCGGAGATCCTGAACGATATGGGTTGGAACGTGGAAGTCGTTGCCGATACCTACGCGCTTACCAAACTTGCCACCGGCTCTCTCGAAGTGTGGGCTGCCGCATGGGGTTCGACGATCGATCCCGATATGTATCAGGTTTACCACAAGAACTCCTCGGCTACCTCCGTTTATGCATGGGGTTACCGCGAGATCAAGGAAAGTCAGTCCACCTATCCGGAAGAAACTTCGATCATCAACAGACTCAGCGATCTGATCGACGACGCGAGAGCGATCGACGATCAGGCTCAGAGAACTTCGATCTATAAAGAAGCTATGGGTCTCGTACTCGACCTTGCGGTAGAACTTCCCGTATATCAGCGTAAAAACCTGTATGCCTTCAACAGCAACACGGTGAAGGGCTTCGCCACGAGCGTGAACCCCTATACCTCTCCGCTTGAAAAGGTCTGGGAACTCGAACTTATCTGATCGAAACACAAATAAAACGAAAAACTTTATGCGGCGCAGATGATTTATTTGCGCCGCGTAAGGCTAACCAAGAGGATTTATGCTGAAATACATTTTGAAGCGGTTGGGAGTTTCCGTTCTGATTCTTCTGGGCGTTTCCGTTATACTCTACGTATTGCTGCGGTGTATGCCCGCAAGCTATGTGGATCAGAGAATCGTAGCCCTGAACCAGGCGGGCGGCGCTTCGGAAGAACTGATCGCACAACTGAAACACGCTTACGGTCTCGATACCTCGATCATCCAGGGGTATTTCAACTGGCTCGGTAACGTTTTTAAGCTCGACTTCGGTAAGAGTTTCCAGAATAACCGTCCGGTCATTCAGGAGATTTTCAATAAAGACAGGATCGGTACGTCCTTTATCGTGGCGGCTATTTCCACCGTATTCGAATTTCTGATCGCCATTCCTCTCGGTATTACCGCCGCGACGCATCAGTATTCGATCCGCGATTACGTGGTCACCGTATTCGTTCTTATCGGCATTTCGCTTCCGTCCTTCTTCTTCGGACAGATCCTGAAAGACCTTTTCGCCAACAAGCTGAAATGGTTCCCCGTGTCCGGCATGCTCGATCCGAACAAGACCCTTCACGGATGGGCGCTTGTCATGGATTATCTTCACCATATGTTCCTTCCCGTTCTCACCGTCGTGATCTTAAGCATCGGTTCGAGAATGAGAATGACGAGAACGAACATGCTCGAAGTGCTGAATTCCGATTACATCAGAACGGCGAGAGCGAAAGGTCTCAGCGAGCGTAAAGTTATCTATAAGCACGCTTTCCGCAATACGCTGATCCCTCTCGTAACGAGCCTTGCGGGGTTGATCCCCTCCTTGTTCTCCGGCGCGATGATCACCGAATCGGTCTTCGACCTTACCGGTATCGGCAGTTACGCGTTAAAGGCGATGACTTCCGGCGATATCCCCGTTATCATGACGTATAACATGTTTCTGGCATTCCTGTCCGTTATCGGCGTATTGCTCGCCGATCTGATGTACGGGCTTGTCGATCCGCGTGTAAAACTTGCATAGGAGCTTTGAAATGGAAGACAAAAAAGAAGAATTACAGGAAGAGCTCGTGAAAAAAGAAGTCGCGGACGCAGAGAACGCGGACATTTTGGGAAATACCGCAGATACGGATAAGCCGCTCGATCAGAACGTGAAGCTCATGAGCCCGATGCGCATGGTATTAAGGAGATTTTTCCGCTCCAAACTTTCCATCGCGGGGCTTGTCATGCTCGTTTCGCTTTTTCTGTTCTGCTGGCTCGGACCTCTGATCTATCATCCTTATTCTCCCACGCATACCGATAAAGACGGAATGTCTTATACTTCATACGAAGTCACTATGGAAGACGGTACGGTGTTCACGCAGGTCGTGATCCAGAAAAAGGATATGAACGATCTTGCTTCGCCTTCGCTCAAACACCTTCTCGGAACGGACGAGCAGGGCATGGATATCTTCGTTCGTCTGATGTACGGCGGGAGGCTTTCGCTCGGCTTAAGTTTCCTTACCGTATTCCTGATCTCCGCACTCGGCATTATCATGGGCGGTCTTGCGGGATTTTACGGCGGCATCGTGGATAATATCATCATGCGTTTGTGCGATATCCTGATGTGTCTGCCGACGCTTCCGCTGATGTTGATCATCGGTACTGTTCTCCGCGCGAACGACGTTCCCGGGAAATATTATATTTACCTTCTCATGGGCTTGCTTTCCCTCTTCTCCTGGACGGGTATGGCTCGTCTCGTCCGCGGGCAGATCCTTTATCTGCGCGAACAGGAATATATGGTTGCGGCGGAGGCGATGGGCTTTTCGGGCGCAAGAAAGATCTTCAAACACCTGATCCCCAATATCCTGCCGCAGATCATCGTTACCATGACGCTTTCTCTCGGAGGCATGATCCTTAACGAATCCACTCTTTCCTACCTCGGGCTCGGGGTTCAGCCCCCGAACGCTTCGTGGGGCACGATGATCGAGATCATTTCCAAGAGATCGGATATTCTGCAGAACAACCTTAACGTCTGGATGCCTTCCGGTATCTGTATCATCATCGCCGTGCTCGGTTTTAACTTTATCGGCGACGGCTTGCGTGACGCTTTGGATCCGAGACAGAGGAGATAATCATGGAAGAAAAAAAGAATAATCATTATCTCAGCGGAAAAGAAGTACGCGCGATCGCCAAAGCAAACGCCAAAGAGATGCGCCGTCTCGAGAAAGAAAAGAACCGCAAGTGCCCGAAATCGGAATATACCACGGAACTGAAAAATCCGGACAATATTCTCGAGGTGGAAGATCTCCATTCCTATTTCTTCACCGATCAGGGCGTCGTAAAAGCGGTAAACGGCGTATCTTTCGATATCCCCGTCAATTCCACCGTCGGCGTGGTAGGGGAGTCGGGGTGCGGGAAATCCGTCACCTCGATGTCGATCATGCGTCTTCTGCAAGGACCTACCGGGCAGATCGTTTCCGGATCCATCCGCTTTAAAGCCAACGATTTCAAGCGCGACGAAAAGGGCAACTTGATTCCCGTTTACGAAACGGACGAAAATGGTAATCTCGTTTACGAAGATCTTCTCGACAAAAAGGGAAATCAGAAACTCGATAAAGACGGCAATCCCGTCCGCGTGCCCAAACAGAAAAAACGGGAAAACGGCATCGGTATTTACGAGATGGAAGAAAGGGTTTTCAATATCGCGAAAATGCCCATCCGCGAGATGTATCAGCTTCGCGGAAGACAGATGTCTATGGTCTTTCAGGAGCCTATGACTTCGTTAAACCCCGTTTTTACCATCGGCGATCAGCTTGACGAAGTATCTTTCCTGCACATTCCCGGCGCGACGAAAGAGATCGCGAAAAACCGTTCGATCGAAATGCTGAACCTTGTCGGCATCGCGATGCCCGAGCGCGTTTATAAATCTTACCCGCACGAACTTTCCGGCGGTATGCGTCAGCGCGTGATGATCGCCATGGCGCTTGCCGGCGAACCGAGACTGATCATTGCGGACGAGCCGACCACCGCGCTCGATGTGACCATTCAGGCGCAGATCCTCGATCTGTTCAACGATCTGAAACGCAGGATCAACGGTTCTATCCTTCTGATCACCCACGACCTCGGCGTTATCGCCGAAATGGCGGATTACGTCGTCGTCATGTACGCGGGCAGGATCATCGAAAAGGGCACCGCTTCGGAAATTTTCCACAATCCTCTTCATCCGTATACGAAAGGGTTGCAGAAATCGAAGCCCACGATGAAATCGAACAGCGACACGCTGTTCAACATCCCGGGCAACGTTCCCAACCCCGTCAATATGCCCGATTACTGTTACTTTAAGGAAAGATGTTCCGAATGTATCGGGAAATGCTCGGGTGAGTATCCCGGCATGATTCAGGTCAGCCCCACGCATTTCGTTGCCTGCCATCTGTACGAGGGAAAGGAGTAAAATATGAGCGATATCGAACTGAAAAAAACTTCTTCCGCCGAAGATACGGCAAAAAACGAATTCGAGGGATACGACGATCTCGCCGAAGCGCAGAAGGAACAACAGGAGCGTGAAGAGAAGAGCAAAGCAGACCTTCTTCTTCCGCCCGATCCGGACGCGATCCTCGAAGTGCGCCATCTGAAAAAGCATTTCGTTCTGAAAAAGACGATCACGGGAAAGCCGCTTTCCACACTGAAAGCGGTGGACGACGTATCGTTCACGATGAAAAAAGGGGAAACGCTCGGCATTGTAGGCGAGTCCGGCTGCGGAAAAACCACGATGGGCAGAACGGTTCTCAAACTGTATCAGCCGACGGGCGGGCAGGTGTTCTTCCATGGGGAAGACATCGCGAAATATTCCCCCCGGCAGATGCGTTCTCTCCGCACGCAGATGCAGATCGTTTTCCAGGATCCCTATTCTTCCCTTCCGCCGAGAAGCACGGTAGGCGACATCCTTTCCGAACCGGTGAGGGTGCACGGGATCGTTCCCAAAGCCGAAATCAAAGATTACGTCATGCAGCTCATGGAAAGCTGCGGTCTCCGCGATTATTATTACGAGAGATACCCGCACGAGTTTTCGGGCGGACAGAGACAGAGGATCTGTATCGCGCGCGCCCTTTCGGTCAACCCCGAATTTGTCGTCTGCGACGAGCCCGTCTCCGCGCTCGACGTTTCCATTCAGGCGCAGATCATCAACCTTCTGAAAAAGTTACAACGGGAAAGACAGCTGACTTATCTTTTCATTTCGCACGATCTTTCCGTCGTGAAATACATTTCCGATAAGATCGGCGTTATGTATCTCGGTTCCATGGTGGAATTCGGCAGAAAAGAGGATATTTTCAACCACCCTCTTCATCCGTACACGAACGCTTTGTTCTCCGCGGTTCCGAACCCGAATCCGGACGAGAAAACGCACAGAATCCTTCTTTCGGGCGACATTCCGTCTCCCGCAAATCCGCCGATGGGCTGCAAATTCCACACGCGCTGCCCGAACGCGAAAGAGATCTGCAAGCATATCGCGCCTGTTTATAAGGAATACGAACCGGGGCATTTCACGGCTTGCCACCTCTATCCGCAGGAGTAAGAATGGGTAAAAAAGAGAAGAACAAAAAAAAGAAGAAGGAAAAAGTCGTTTATTATGACGACGGTTCCGCAATTTCCGATATGTCGGGCGTAAAACCCTCTAAAATCGCGAAAGCGGTAAAAACGAAGTCCTCTTCCACCATGAAAGAAAAATGGCGTACGTACTGGTCGGCGGTCAGAATGATGATCCTGCCGATGTGCGCCGTGCTCGTTATTCTTCTCGTATTGTATCTGCTGATTCTGCTGATGACGGGCGGCGGTTACTGAGCGGTTCATCAAGCCGTTTCATGCCGCTTGTCGAAAAAAAACAAACATTCCGCTTTCCCTTTTTTCCGGGAAGGCGGTTTTTCTTTGTCACGTAACCATAACTAAGCCTTGTCATTCCGGGTCAGCTTCTCGCCCGGCTGACGAAGGCTCTGCTTATATATGCCTTGTTGTTCTGATCCTGCCCCATTTGCTCCGTTTACGAAGAATCTGTTTTTTGTCATCCTGAGACTGCCACTTGTCTTTGCCCGTGAAGGATCTCAAGGTATATTTCCTGCAAACATAATTCCTTCTTTCGGATAACCGTTTTTCTTTTCCGAAGAATGAACAACTGCTTTCCGAGTCCGTTTTTCCTTCTTCGGGCATCATCCTTTTCCGAGAACTCCGTTTATCCCATGCGGGTTTTGTCGTAACAATTACATATCGTACGCCCTTAGTCCTTAAGGGGCGGAGCCTTTCTCAGTATTGAAACCTTCAGATTATATTTGTTTGTGGCGTTTTCTTGTCTCTGTCAGCCCGTCGGGTGGGGCGAAAACTTGGAGTTTTACAAATGGTACGGCAGTTTTATCATCCTGAGTCCGTCAGGCAAGCCGGGGCAGAATGACAAGAAAGGCTTGATTGTTATCTGTTATCCGGAATCTGCCCTTTGCCCGGCTGGCGAAGGTTATGCTTAAATATATGCCTTATCATTCAGATTCCTTGACGAAAAAATACGGATAGAGTATAATATTCTGGAAATGAGGCAAAAGGTAAAAGGGATGCCGAAATGAATAAACGACTTCTCGAAATGCTTTCTCCCGTTACGGAGGAAGAGAAAAAAATACTGAGCGGCGCACCCATCGACAAATCGCTCTATACCGACGAAAAGGGCTTTACCGTGCAGGCAAGCAAAATGCTTACGGGGGAAAAACTGATCGATATCAGGCTTCACACCCGTTTTGTCGCCTTTCCGAAACACAGGCACAATTATTTTGAAATGATTTACATGTGCAACGGGGAAACGACGCACAGGATCAACGGCTCCGAGCCCGTCGTGCTGAAAGAGGGCGGACTTCTCCTTCTCGGCATGAACGCCGTACACGAAGTCGCAAAAGCAGGCAGAGAGGATATCGCCGTTAATTTTATCATCAAACCGGAATTTTTCAATTCCACCCTCGAAATCGTCGGGTACGGCAACGCCATTTATCGCAGCATTCTTTCCGAACTTTCTCGCGGGGGAGCCGGCGGGTTTCTTCTGTTCGACGTGCAGGGGGTGCTTCCCGTACAGAATCTGGCGGAAAATCTGATCTGGTCGTTTTTATACGAGAAAAATTCGTCGTGTTTCAGACAGAATATCACCATGGGGCTCTTGTTTTCGGAACTGACGGACGCCTCGGAAACTTTTGTGAAAAGCGATCTTTCGGGAGATATCGAAAGCGAAATTTCTTTAAAGACCGCGCGTTATATCGAAAATTCTTATGCCGAAGCGAAGCTTTCCGACCTGGCGCTTAAGTGTAATTTATCCGCCGTTGCGCTTAGTAAACTCATAAAAAAGAGCACGGGAGAGACGTTTAAGGATCTTTTACAGAAAAAAAGACTGCGCGAAGCGGAAAAACTCATCCGGAACAGCGATATTCCCATCACGGAGATCATTTATTCCGTCGGTTATGAAAACACGAATTTTTTCTATCGGCTATTCCGTGAGAACTACGGATGTTCCCCCAAGGAATACAGGAGAAAAAACGGTTGTAAAAATAGATATGATCCGTTGTTGCAATCGGAAAAATAATCGTGTATAATGAAAGCGAACATGCGGGCGTCTTTTTCAGCCGGGATTCCGGCGGGAAGTTCCGCAAATAAATAAGGGGCGAAAGCCCACGGAGAAAAATTATGGATAAAATTACCAAAGGTTACGAGGTAGCGAAAGAGTACTACGCAAAATACGGCGTAGACGTCGACAAAGCGATCGAACTCTGCGATTCCGTTCCTCTGTCCATTCATTGCTGGCAGGGTGACGACGTCGGAGGCTTCGAAAAGAAAGAAGGCGCGCTCAGCGGCGGTATTCAGGCAACCGGAAATTATCCCGGCAAGGCGAGAACCCCCGAAGAACTTCGCGCCGATCTCGAAGTCGTGCTGAAGCATCTTCCCGGCGAAAAGAAGATCAATATCCACGCGAGCTATCTCGAAGCGGATAAATTTGTAGACAGAAACGAGATCGAACCCGAACATTTCGCAAAGTGGGCGGACTGGGCTGTTAAAAACGGTCTCGGCATCGATTTCAACCCCACGTATTTCTCTCATCCGCTTTCCGACCACGGAACCCTTTCCGCGAGCGACGAAAACGTGAGAAAATTCTGGATCGAACACGGCATCCGCTGCCGTAAGATCGGCGGTTATTTTGCCGAAAAAACGGGCAAGACCTGCGTGATCAACCACTGGACGCCCGATGGTGACAAGGAATTCCCCGTGGATACCCTTTCTCCGAGACTTCGCCTGAAAGATTCTTACGATCAAATCTTCGCGGCAACCGAAAACGTGAAGGGCGTTATGGACGGTATCGAATCGAAAGTGTTCGGCATCGGTCTTGAAAGCTACACGGTCGGTTCTCACGAATTCTGCATGGGTTACGTGATGAAGAAGAACAGCGACCACATCATGCTTACGCTTGACTGCGGTCACTATCATCCCACCGAAGTCGTTTCGGCGAAACTCGGCGCGATCTATGCGTTTGCCGATCACTGCCTGCTTCACGTTTCCCGTCCCGTCAGATGGGACAGCGACCACGTGGTCTGCTATGACGACGAGCTGAAAGCCATCATGGACGAGCTTGTGAGACTTGGCAAACTGAACGATACCTATATCGCTACCGACTATTTCGACGCATCCATTAACCGCGTTGCGGCATGGCTGATCGGTCTTCGCAATACGAGAAAAGCGATGCTTGCTTCTCTCCTTACCCCTGTCGACATGCTCAAGAAAATGGAAGCGGAAGGAGACAACACGTCTCGTCTTGCGTTCACGCAGGAATTCAAAACGGCTCCCGTCGGGCTTGTGTGGGATTATTACTGCGCGAAGAAGGGCGTCGGCGTCGAACTCGACTGGCTTGAAGACGTTAAGAATTACGAAAAGAAGATTCTTAACGAAAGAAAGTAATGATTCTTATCCGGCATAACAACGGACAAAAATAAAATCTTTTCCGGCATAAATCCGGATAAAAAGAAAAGCGGAAGGGACAGAGCGTATCTGTCTCTTCCGTTTTTTCAGCCGGGAAATGAAAGGGCTTTGAAATATCCGGTGAATTTCCGGGGTTTTTCAGCTTGAATATATAATCTAAGTGCAACACAATTGAAACAGAGTAAAAAAAGAGTGACTCAAAAGAAAAAATCCTATATAATTATGTTTGCGAAGACAAATTAAAGGATTTTTGCAAATG
>CABUWK010000008.1 GCA_902495325.1 uncultured Acidiphilium sp. | reverse complement strand
TAAAGTCGCTAAACGTAATGCTTATGGCTTCCGAAATCTTGATTTCTTCTTCGCTTATATTCGCTTTCTTTCCATTCCTCGTTCTTCACCTATACACCAATATTTATGAAGAACCAAATAAAAAACCTTCCCTTTGCATCGGAATGATGCGGGAAGGTTTTTTGTTTTCAGTAAAGTTGTTTCAAACGATCTTTTTTCGAAATATCGCCGAGTTTCACCCCGTCTTCGGATACCGAGTTTTCCAGCCGATAAGTCGATACGCGGCTCAGCTTTTTCAGGGAATACACGATCTGGTAATGTTTTACGCCCGCGGCATACAGTGCGAGAAGCGCCTCATACGCACACGAGATCGTAAGATAAACGGCTTTATCCTTTTTGGTCATGTTTTTCAGCGTAAAGTCGAGATCGGCGGTCATTCCGCGCTCCGGTTCTTCCTTGCTCGCCATTTCGATCAGCTGTTCATTCTCCGCTTTCGTTTTGGCGGAAGGAAGGGAGATCGTAAGGCGAACGGAGAGAATGTCGCTCGGTTTCACGCGCTTATCTCCGATCACGACCTCTTTCGGATACACTTCGAGCAACGGTTCGTTTTTTACCGGATACTGTTTAAACGCTCCGGGGATCATGCTGATGCCGAACACAAGGAACATCACCATTAAGATCCCCATGATCAGAGAAACCTGACCGCCCTGCCCCATAAAGGTAACGATGCTCATTCCGCCGAGCAGAATGATAAGCGCGGCGGCGAGAAAAAGAGTTTTTCTTCTCTCTTTTCTGTTGAACTCCACATCCGGATAAAATTTCTTTCCCTCAGGCGCTTTCGCCCGTTCTTCCGCCCCGGTGGCGGGATTTTTCTTTTCCATCAATAACCTCTCTTTCCCGATTCGTGATTTCAGCTCCCCGCAATGCGTTCCGCAAAGCGGTTCGGGACGCTTTATTCATTATAACCGTTTTCCGGAAAAAAGTCAAAGCAAAAAGAGGTTCTGCCCGTTAAAATAAGATGAAATAAGAAATAACACTACGGAAAAGCCACTTTGCAAGTACCGGAAATCAGTTTTGCGAAAATATGCTCCGCTCCTCAAACCCTTGCATTCATGCGCTCTCCGCGCTGCGGAACAGGAGCCGATATCGTTTCACTCTCTCTCCGCGAAACGCCCGTTTCCCCCGCTACGGCTGTTCTCCGCCCGCAAAGCTTCCTTTTATGCCGATCAGCCGAATCCCGCGCAAAGGGGCATAAATATCCTTACCGAGGGCTTTCCTGCAAATCAGTTTCCCGTTTTCGTAAGTCTCGAGAAATCCCTCGCTCACGATCCCTTTTTTCGCCTTTACGATCTCTCTGCTTTCGCCGCCGGCGAGTTCCCCGCACCCGATCGTCTCCTCTTTCGGCGGATCGATGTAGCGGATCACGTAACTTTGCCTTCGGTATTCGTAAGCCCCCTTTTCCCCGTAAAAAGTAAACGCGATCCTTTCGCCGTCCGCGAACGCACCGAAATAAACGGGAGTTTTTCCGTCGTTTCTGAATTTTAAATCGGCGCCCGCGTCGCTCACCATCGCATCGAACGAAGGCTCTACGTAAGAAACGGAAAGGCTGTGTCTGTGCCGCTCGGTCACCGTAAGCCCCGAGATCAGCGCGGCATTATACAACGTGGAAGAAACCTGACACACCCCGCCGCCGATCCCGTCCGCAAATTTTCCGTTCTCGATGATCTTTGCGGGAAGATATCCGTTTTCTTCGCTTCTTTTCCCGACCGCGCGGTTAAAAGAAAACTCTTCTCCCGGCAAAAGCATTCTTCCTCCGATCGCCCTTGCCGCCGCGGCAACGTTGTTCTTTCTCGCCGCGGAAGAACTGCCGTATTCTGTTGAAAAAAAGGCGACAAACTGCGTTTCCCTCTTCAATTGTTGCACGGTAACACTCGGATATAAGTCGATAAACGCGCATTTTACCACTCTTTCACCGCCGTTTAACGCCGCGCGGACATCGCGGAAAAGTTTTTTCTCGTCTATCCCCTTTCCCTTTTTCTCCGTCTCGTAAGAAAACGGCTCTTTTTTTAGCGGCGTGAAGATCGCGCGGGCGTCTGCGGGCAACGTAACCGTATCGAGATAAATGCCGTGCAGCACGTTCTCTTCTTTTTTCAGAAACGCCTTCCCGCCCGCATAGCCGATCTCGGCGGGATAAAAGAGATATTCTTTCCCGCCCGCCTTTATTTTCAGCGCAACGCCCGCAGTTCCCGCGGAAGTCAACAGGAAAAGAGAGCTCAGCAAAAGCACCGCACACGCTATCTTTTTTGCAAGCGCATATTTTTTCTTTCGTCCCTCATAGGTTTTCATAAAGAAAGTATGTGCAAAAACGCAAAAAGAAAACCTGCGGAAATCTCCGCAGGCATATTCTTAAGACCCGGCATTCGTTATCACTGACTATTTTTACGGCAAATGCCGGACCGACCGTAAAACTTTTTATGTTTACCGGTGTCAGACAAGTTGCTTTAAAGTAACTTTTTTTTCGCAAACGGTCAAAGCTCCATCCTCTTTTAAGTGTTTCAGCTCGCGCATCATCGCGCTTCTGTCCACACAGAGATACTCCGAAAGGGCGCTCAGGCTCATTTCCATGCGGAAGGTCTCCGCCCCCTGTTTCGCCTTGCAAACGGAAAAATAGCAAAGGAGTTTGTCCCGTATCGTGCGGTTGGACAAAATTTCGACCCTTTCGCTCAAATGCGCCGCCTTGCGGGAGATCTCGCGGAAAAGGTTCATCAGAAGGGTGTGTTTACAGTCGCCCGCGCCGTCGCAACAGGTCAGAACGGCTTCGTAAGGAATGAAAGCCGCGCTCCCTTTGCTTTCCGCTTTCACGAGAATGAGATCGCATTCCCTTCCCCCGTAAGAAAACCTTTTTCCGAACAGGTTTCCTTTTACGAGTTTTTCCAGCAGAATTTCGTTGCCGTTTTCGTCTATCTTGACGATCTTTGCGGTACCGTCCGTCAGAAACCCGATACAATCTTTCCCGTCCGAGAAGGAATAGACCGTCTGTCCGCGAAGAAAATCTTCTTCCCTGGCATTCATATTTTTCATCAGTGCGTCGCACCGATCTTCCGCGATCCCTTCAAACAGGGGATTCCGTAAATATTTCATGGCTTATTCCTCAAATCAGACGGCAAACAACGCTCTTTCCCGCCGCTCCCGGGTTTCCCGGGAAAAGCAGGCTTTTATTTCTGCGCGCCGTTGTCGCCGTGTTGTTCGTTCTGCTTTTTCAATTCGGCTAAAATGCTCTGTAAAAGTTCCGCTTCCGTCGGAGCGGCAGGCGCCGCGGGCGCGGGTTCTTCTTTCTTTGCGGGCACCATCTCGGGATGCGATTTCTGCATGCGGGCAATCCATTTCTGTTCTCTCGCCGTCAAAGCTTCATCCTTTTCGTATTTCGCTTCGATCTGCTCTTTCATTTTCGAATTGAAATCGAGTTCGCGGGAAACTTTCGTTACCACTCTCACGATGATGAAGATGATCAGCGCGATGAGAAGGAAATCGATGATCGACTGCAAAAACTCGCCGTATTTCAGAAGCAGGTCTTCCCCGTCCGGGTCGGTCGCTTTGCGAAGTACGACGGACATGCCGTCAAGGCTGTTCTCGCCGACGAAAAAGGTGATGATCGGCATGATGATGCTGTTGGTGAGCGAAGTTACGATCTTATTGAACGCCGCACCGATGATAACGGCAACGGAAAGATCGAGCACGTTTCCGCGCTTGATGAACTTCGCAAACTCTTTGAAAAAGTTCTTCATAAGTTCTTTCTCCTTGTTTTCCGATCCGTGCGGAGAAATCAGCAAAGCAAAAAACGCCCTGCGATCGGACGCCCGGCAGAAAATTACCGGACGCCCCGCATGCGGATCGTTTTATTTCTTTTTTAAGTTCAGTTCAGTTCCGCCGTCGTATCCGAAGCGATCTTATCGCCCGAACCGTCCAGGGACGCGGCGTTGATCACGGGAAGAACATACGCGGGGATGTTGCAGTTCACGGTGATTGCCGATACCGCCGCGCGCAGATAGGGATAAAGCACTTCCACGGCTTCCGCGATAAACACCTTCTGCTCGTCTTCCTTCTCCACCACGAACGTTCCGAACATTGCAACGTTCAGGTTGAAGGGAACGGGGGCGGAAATGTCCTCGTTCACGCGGGCAGACAAATTCACGAAAAGGGTATTGTCCTTTCTTCCCATTTTGCATTCGATCTTCGGTTTGATCTGAAATTTCGTGCCGGGTTTGATACCCTCGTTGAACTTGTATTCGATCTCGTTGATTTTAAACGCAACCAGTTTAATATGATTTTCCATCCTTTTTTACCTTCCTTAAATTTATTTTATCGAAACGGCTTTTCCTTCCGCGAGGTAACTTTTCGCCCCGCTTCCGGTCCGCCGGATCCGCCTTATCGGTCCGGAATTATTTATTCAGAATTTCAAAGAGATGCTCTTTGTAGTTCTCGAGCGAAGAAGAAATGATCGCGATCGCCTCGTCCTTTCCCTGCACGGTGTTCACAGCCGTATTTTTTCCTTCCAGCTGTTTGTACACCGAGAAGAAGTGCTGCATCTCGTCGAAAATATGTTTCGGCAACTCGTCGATCGAACGGTAGGTGTTGTAGTTGGGATCGGAAAACGGGATCGCAATGATCTTTTCGTCCGATTTTCCCCCGTCGTCCATCGTGATGACCCCGATCGGGTAAACGTTCACGAGGCTGAGCGGCAAAAGACTTTCCGAACAGAGAACGAGAACGTCGAGCGGATCGCCGTCGGCGGCGAGAGTGTGCGGGATAAATCCGTAATTCGCCGGATAGTGCGTAGACGTGTACAGGATCCTGTCGAGGATCAGAAGCCCCGTCTTCTTGTCGAGTTCGTATTTCTGTTTGCTGCCTTTGCTGATTTCGATCACGGCGACGAAGTTTTCGGGCGTGATCCTCTTCCGGTCGATGTCGTGCCAGATGTTCATGGATTTCCTCCGCTAAATAAACGGGAAAACGCTGTCCGTTTTCCGCATGGCGCACGGCTGCCCCGAAAAACGGGGCAACGGAACGTCATATAATATCTTACCGCAAACGAAGCGATTTGTCAAGTTTATCCCCCGTTATCTCCGAACTATTTCTCGTTTTTCGAAAAATCTCTTCCCCGGGAAGGATGCGGTCGTATAGCCCCCGCTTTTCGAGCACGGACAGAAGTTCGTGAGGTTCGAGCGCCGTGACAAACGATCCGTCTTCCCCGTAAAAATACACGCGGTACAGACTTTCCCCGTCCGTTTTCGCAAGCAGCTTTTTTACGGTATAATCGGCGGAAACGGCAATCGTTTTCACCTCTCTCGACTTTTTCAGAACGTTCGGAGAAGCCGCCCTAAAAACGGACACGTAAGAATTTTCCCTTTTTCTGTCGATCGCCCCGACGAAACAGAAAGAGGAGAAAAACAAAAGGCTGAGATTCGCTTTCCCGAAGCACGACCAGACAAACAACCCGAAAAGCGCGACGGAAAGGGCGATCCCCGTTCCCCGGACGATCCCGAACGCCTTTTTTCTGCCGAGGCGCATGGAAAGGCACGCGGCGAGCACCCTGCCGCCGTCCAGCGGATAGGCAGGCAGAAGATTCACGAAAAACAAAGAGAAATTCGCCGTCGCGGCAAGTTCGGTATAAGGGTAACTTTCGGGAAAGATCCACCACAATGCGAGCACGGCGACGCCGATCGCGAGATTGACGGCGGGTCCCGCCGCCGCGACAAGGATCTCGTCTTTCGTCGTCAGCCCTTCCGTATCGCCGCCGATGATCGCCCCATAAGGCATTAATGTAACGTTTAAAAGCTTATAGCCTAACTTTTCGGCTACGATCGCATGTCCGAATTCATGGACGACGGCACATAAAGTGAATGCGACAAAAGAAAATACTTTGCCGGTTGCGGCAAAGTATAATCCGAATAAAAAGAAGAGAGGATGAACGGAGAATCTCAGCTTTCCCATAAGATCGTACCGTTTTCGATCGCATAATTGGTCACGAGAAGATCGGAATCGTAAAGAGAAACTTTCGCATCTCCGTCCACATAGCAAACGGGGATGTATTTAAATACTTCGTCCCCTTTTTCCGCATAGACGTAATCGACGCCGGAGATCACCGTTTTGAAAACGTCGCTGTGTTTTACGGTAACGGTGTATTTTCCGTTTTCTTCCGTTACGGAAGAAATTTCGCCGTCGCACACGGGGTAAAGCGCGCCTTTCCCACTGAACGTCATCACGCCACCGTCAAGAGAAACGGAAAGTTCGGAAGAGGGAGAACGGGGCGAAAAGCTCGTGTAAGCGCGGGTGTCCGTCGCCGCGACTTCCGTTCCGAAAGCCTTGCGGAAAAACACGTTGATCCCGCTGTTCTCCCAGAAAATGTTGGTGAGAAGGATCGCCACGACCAACGCGAACACGGCGATCCCTTCCGCATAAACGGCGTCGAACCGAAAAGCTTTTCCGCCCCTGTCCGCGCCCGTTTTTTCGCGGCGGTTTTTCGCCTTTCTGCTGGAAACTTCTTTAAAACCGTTCGGGCAGACCGTTTCCCCGCTCTTTTCCGCGGACTGCGAAATTTCGCTTTCCGCATTCTCGCCCGTCGCGTCCGCGCGGGGAGAAACCTTTTCGCCGACAGATTCGTCGTTTACTTTTGCGATCACGTCTTCCTTCGCGTCGCGGCGCCGTTTTTTCGACGCCGATCTGATCACGACGTCGCAGGAAGAAACCGGCATGCCGAGCATTTCGGCGTAATCCATACCGTCTTTCATAACAGAAGCTCCTTTTTGAATTGCTGTTATAATGTATGGATCTTTTTCTCCGGATAGAACTCCCCGCCGAAAATTTCCCCGGCGGCATTTGCCGCGCAGGCATCCGCTCAGTAATGATATTTCTTTCTTTTGGCGATCAGGAAAATCGTACCGAGTACCACGGACATAAATTCCGCCACCACGACGGAGATCCAGACGCCGTTAAGTTCCCAGAGCTCCGGCAGCACGAGGATCGCCGCACACTGAAACACGAGCGTACGCAAAAAGGAGATCAGCGCGGAAGTCAGACCGTCGTTTAAAGCAGTAAAAAATCCGGAAGCGAAAATACCGAACCCCATAAACCCGAACGACAAGCCGAAAATGCGGAAACCGTGCACCGTCATCGCAAGCAGTTCTTCGTCATACCCGACGAAAATTTTTCCGAGCGGCATCGCGAGAAGTTCGGCGAAAGCCACCATGCACACCGCCGAAACGCCGATCGCGATCAGGCTCTTTCTCAGAAGGCTTTTCAGTTCGTCGTAATTCGCCGCGCCGTCGTGATAGCCGACGATCGGCGCCAAACCGACGGAATACCCGATGAACACCGCCGAGAAGATCATGCTGACGTACATCATGACCCCGTAAGCGGAAATGCCGTTTTCTCCCGCAAACTTCATAAGCTGAAAGTTATACAGCATTCCGACAAGGCTCATGGAAATATTGCTCATAAATTCGGAGGATCCGTTCGCGCAGGCTTTCAGGATCATCCTTTTTTCGAATTTCGTTTTTCCGAGCCTCAGCACGCTGTTGTTTTTCCGCAGGAAATACACAAGAGGGATGATCCCGCCTACCGACTGCGACGCCGCGGTTGCGATCGCCGCCCCCGCAAGTTTTGCCTCCGCGGGAAGAAGCCCCACAAGAAGAGCGTCCAGAACCATGTTCGTCACGCCGGAAGCGATCGTGACGGCAAGCCCGAGTTTCGGTTTTTCCGCCGCGACGTAAAAGCTTTGAAACATGATCTGCAACACATAAAAAGGAAGAGCGATAAGAACGATTTGCGCATACAGCACGCAGTTTTCGAGAAGCTCCCCTTCCGCCTTCAGAAGGCGCGCGATCGGACGGACGAGACAAATACCGACGATCGCCAGCACGACGGCAACCGCAAACGCGGTGTACACGAAAAGGGAAAAGTAGCGGTTCGCCTTTTCTTTGTTTCCCTCGCCGTATGTTTTCGCAACGATCGCCGTTCCGCCCGTGCCGAACATAAATCCGATTGTACCGAGAATTATCAACACGGGCATGATCAGGTTGACCGCCGCAAACGGCGTTTTCCCCGCAAAGTTCGAAACGAAAAATCCGTCCACCACACCGTAGATCGAGGTGAAGATCATCATCGCGACGGACGGCAGAACGAACCGGATGAGTTTTCCGTATGTAAAATGTTCCGACAATTTAATTTTCATAATCTATTAATATACTCTTTTAATACTCAACCAAACAAAAAATCAGCCTTCGCCGGATATAGTCAAAGCCTGTCGATCTCCCTTTTCAGGCACGCAAGATGTTTTCCGATCAGCCGCATATACTCGTCGATCTCGGCTTCTTCCCATGATTCAAAAGCCGCACGTTCTGCCAAAAACAATCTGTCCACCGTTTTTGCGGCAAACTCCTCCCCCTTTTCCGTCAGGACGACCTTTTTCGACTTCCCGTCTATCGGCACAAGGCGAACCGATCCGTCGGCTTCCAATCCGCGCACGGCGGAATTGACCGTCTGTTTGCTGATCCCGAAATTTTTACAGATCTCGCCGAGCGTGCATTCTCCGCCCCGATCGCGTAGCATATACAAAACAACGGACACGCTGTCCGTGATTCCCATTTTCAAAGAAGCCCGATGATATTGCGCGTCTATCTCGTTGCAGAAACAATTGATCCCGTTGATCTTTTCTTCGTATGATTCCGCCATAAAACTCTCCTTTCCCGAATTTTCCGAAAACGCTATCAGGCGTACCCGCTTATTTTAGTACGAAATCGTACCATTGTCAAGCATTTTACCCCCGGATCGCCGTAAAAAAATCCCCCGTAAAAAAGAAAAAAGCCACGGGGAAAACCGTGACTTTTCATTAAAAACAAAGCTATAATCCGATTATCGCTGCATTTTGCCATTCGGGAAACTATCCCTCTCGGCTAACGAGGCAAAACTTCAGCCGATGTACTTAAGAAGCATTTCCGAAAGTTCCGCCCGGGAAGAAAGCCCGACGCTTTTCTCCGCGACTTCGCCGTTTTTGAAAAGCAATAATGTCGGGATGGCGGAGATCCCGTAACGGATCGCCGTCTTTTCGCTTTCGTCCACATTCACCTTCACGATCTTCACCTTTCCCGCAAGATCGGGAGCGATCTCTTTCAGAACTTCGCCCTGCATGCGGCAGGGTGCGCACCAGCTCGCCCAGAAATCGACGAGAACGGGCAATTCGCTTTCGATCACTTCTTTTTCGAATTCGTCGTCGAACACGTTTTTGATGTTTTCCATTTCAAAATTCTCCTTTGTTTGTCGGCGCGACGGACTTATTCCGTCATCCGCCGTAAAACGACCGGCGGTATCGTCCGTCGAACTTATTATGCGCAACTTTTCCGCTTTTTATCCGCCGATCCCGGGAAAGCAGTCCAGAAGGGAATCGATCCCGACTTCTTTCCCCTCTCCCGTAGCCATATTCTTCAAGGTACATTTCCCGGAAGATAGTTCGTTTTCGCCGAGAGCGACCACGTATTCCGCACCGATCTTATCGGCGTATTTGAACTGCGCTTTCACGCCCCTTCCCGCATGGTCGATCTCCGCTTTCACGCCTTTTAAGCGAAGGGCGATCACGAGAGCGAAGCCTTTCACGTATGCCTCTTCGCCCATCGCCGCAACGTAAAGGGTCACGGGATCCGATTTCGGGATCTTCACGCCTGATTCGTCCATCAGCATCAGCACGCGTTCCAGCCCCATGCCGAATCCCACGCCCGAAGTCGGCTGTCCGCCGAGGGAGGAGATCAGGTTATCGTAACGCCCGCCGCCGCAGACGGTTCCCTGCGAACCGAGCGCCGTGGTAACGAATTCGAAAACCGTTCTCGTATAATAATCGAGCCCTCTCACGATATACGGGTTCACTTTATAGGAGATCCCGATCGCCCCGAGAAGCTCTTTCAGTTTTTCGAAATGAGCTTTGCAGTCGTCGCAGAGATAGTCCGTAATTTTCGGCGCATCTTTACACATCGCCTTACAACCCTCTTCCTTGCAGTCGAGAATTCTGAGCGGATTCTTCTCGTAACGAACGCGGCAGGTCGGGCAAAGTTTATCCTTTTTATCCGCAAAATAGGCTTTAAGAGCCTTGTTATACTCGCCGCGGCAGGTCGGACACCCCATGGAATTCAGGTTCAGCTCGACGGAAAGCCCCAGCTTTGTCAGCAGCGAATAGGCAAGCGAAATCACTTCCGCATCCGTGTCCGCTCCTTTCCCGCCGTAGATCTCCACACCGAACTGGTGATGTTCGCGCAGTCTTCCTTTCTGAGGATTTTCGTAGCGGAAAACGGGTGTGATGTAATACATTTTCAGCGGCATCGCCGAATTGTGCAGACCGTTTTCGATATAACTTCTCGCAACGCCCGCCGTACCTTCCGGCTTTAAGGTGATGCTTCTCTCCCCTTTGTCAAGGAAAGTGTACATCTCCTTGTTCACAACGTCCGTCGTTTCGCCCACCCCGCGCAGGAAAAGCTCGGTGTGTTCGAAAGTCGGCGTTCTGATCTCGTTCAGGCAATATAAGTCGGCGGTGTCGCGCGCGATCTTTTCCACGTAGTGCCAGCGATAACTCTCGTCGGGCAGAACGTCTTTGGTTCCTTTGGGAATGTTTATCATAATGTTCAGATCCTTAAAGAATATATTTTTTCACGCTTCTGTCGGCAACCATGCCGGAAAGGTGATCTTCGACGTATTTTTCGTCCACGGTAACGGTCGTAAGAGGGATATCTCCGCCCGCGTTAAAAGAAATGTCTTCCAGGAGATTTTCCATCACGGTGTGAAGTCTTCTCGCGCCGATGTCTTCGCTCGTCGCGTTGATCTCCGCCGAAAGTTCGGCGATCTTTCCGATCGCTTCCTTCGTAAACACGAGATCGATGTTATCCACGCGAAGAAGATTGGCATACTGCATCGTGATGGCGTTTTCTGGCATGGTGAGGATATTCACGAAATCTTCCTTCGTCAGGCTGTCGAGCTCCACTTTGATGGGAAATCTGCCCTGAAGTTCCGGGATGAGATCTTCCACCGCGGAAACGTGGAAAGCCCCAGCGGCGATAAAGAGGATATAATCCGTTTTTACGATCCCGTATTTCGTGTTCACGCTGCACCCTTCCACGATGGGGAGAATATCTCTCTGCACCCCCTCGCGGGAAACGTCCTGTCCGCCCTGTTTGGCGCGATTGGCGATCTTGTCGATCTCGTCGATAAAGATGATGCCCTCTTCTTCGGCGCGGCGCACCGCTTCCGTCGTAACGGCGTCTTTATCGATGAGTTTTTCGCTCTCTTCGGCAACAATGAGTTTCATCGCCTCTTTTACCGTAAGCTTGCGCTTTTTGTGTTTTTTCGGCATGAAGTCGCCGAAAATGGAACCGAGGGAGATCTCCGTGTTCATGCCGGGCATCAGTTCCATCGGTTTCGGTTCGTCGACCACGTCGATCTCGATATTGGAATTGTCATACTTGCCGGCGCGGAAATCGTCCTGCAGCGTCTTTTCCCAAAGCTCGGTCGGCGTTTCGCCCTTTCCGCTTTTCAATGCCGTTTTCAGCACGTCGAGCACCTGTTTTTCCGCCGTTGCGGTCGCACGCGCGGAAACGGTTGCGAACTGTTCTTCCCGGACCATGCGGACGCTCGCTTCCACGAGATCGCGGATCATCGATTCCACGTCTCTTCCGACGTAACCGACTTCCGTATATTTCGTCGCCTCCACCTTGATAAAGGGGGCTTTCACCAATTTCGCAAGCCTTCTCGCGATCTCCGTTTTTCCCACGCCCGTGGGTCCTTTCATAATGATGTTCTTCGGGGTGATCTCCTCGCGGAGTTCGGGCGAAAGCTTGCTTCTGCGATAGCGGTTGCGCAGCGCCACCGCCACCGAACGTTTTGCCTTATCCTGTCCGATGATATATTTATCGAGTTCCTTTACGATCTCTCTCGGTGTCAGATCCATAGATTTCATTGCCTCCTTGTCTTACACTTTTTCGCACGTGATGTGATCGTTGGTGAAAATGCAGATCCTGCTTGCGATCTTAAGGGCTTTCACCGCGATCTCCTCTGCGGAATAATTCGTTTCGTCCGCCAGTGCCCGCGCCGCCGCAAGGGCGTAATTGCCGCCGCTTCCGATCGCGCACACGCCGTCGTCCGGCTCGATCACCTCGCCCGTTCCCGAAACGATCAGAAGGGATTCCTTATCGGCGCAGATCATCATAGCTTCGAGTTTTCTGCCCGCCTGATCTCTTCTCCACTGCTCGGCGAGTTCCACCGCGCTTCTCTCGAGATTTCCCGCAAATTTATTCAGCATGGCTTCGAATCTCTCGCAGAGAGAAAACGCGTCCGATACGGTGCCGGCAAAGCCGATCACCACTTTTCCGTTGTAGATTCTTCTTACCTTAACGGCATTGTTTTTGAACACGACCGATTCGCCGAGAGTGACCTGCCCGTCCCCCGCGATCGCCGTTTCGCCGTTCTTTCTCACGGCGCAGATCGTCGTTCCTTTGAACTGAGAATTCATATCGTTTTTCTGATCTCCTTTATTTTTTCAAGTGCCCTTTCGCTCATTTCCTTCTTCTTGTCCGCCTTCTTTTTCGGCGAAAGCAAAAGGGGCTTTAACACGCCGTAATTGGCGTTCATGGGCTGAAAATCGGCATTTTTCGTCGCAACGTATTTCGCAAGCGCGCCGATCACCGTTTCGTTATCCGCGGGGAGCGACTCTTTCCCGCTCAGTTTCCGGTCGAGATTGATCGCCGCCCAAAGCCCGCTCGCCGTGCTTTCCACATAACCTTCCACGCCGGTGATCTGCCCGGCAAAAAACACGTTCGGGTGATTTTTCAGCGAAAAATCCTCGTTTAAACATTCCGGCGAATTGAGATAGGTATTTCTGTGCATCACGCCGTAGCGGAGAAACTCCGCGTTTTTCAATGCGGGAAACAGGGAAAACACCCTTTTCTGCTCGGGAAACAGAAGGTTGGTCTGAAACCCTACAAGATTATACATTCCGCCGTGCTCGTCCTCTTTTCTGAGCTGCAGGCAGGCATAGGGCCAGCGCCCCGTTTTCGGATCTGTCAGCCCCGCCGGTTTCAGGGGACCGAACCGCAGGGTATCTTCCCCGCGTGCCGCCATCACCTCCACGGGCATACACCCTTCGAACACCTTCGCGCTTTCGAAATCGTGCAACTCCGCCCGCTTTGCGGTCGTAAGCTCGCGGTAAAATTCGAGATACCCCTCTTTATCGATCGGGCAGTTCACATAGTCGCCCTTGCCCGTTTCTCCCCAACGGTCGGAAACAAACGCCTGCGACATATCCACCGAATCGCCCGCCACGATGGGTGCGGCGGCGTCGAAAAAATAGCAGGCGGTACCCGTGAGCTCGCGGATATTCTCGCAGAGTTCCGGCGTGGTAAGCGGACCCGTTGCCACGATAACGTCCTCGGATAAGTCGATTACCAACACATTTTCACACGCAAACGAAATGTTCGGCATCGATCTTAATTTCTCCGTGATCTTTTCCGCAAAGCGGTCGCGGTCCACGGCGAGCGCATTGCCCGCGGGCACCCGCGTTTCGTCCGCCACGGCGATGACCATCGAACCGAGGATCCTCATCTCCTCTTTCAGAAGCCCGCAGGCATTCCCGTAAACGTCGTCGCTCTTTAAGGAATTGGAACACACGAGTTCGGCATAATTTTCGTTTTTATGGGCGGGGGTGAACGCCTTCGGTTTGATATCGACGAGCGTCACGTCGTACCCGCGGCGGGCAAGATAATACGCCGCCTCGCTCCCCGCGAGCCCGCCGCCGATCACTTTAACTTTTTTCGCCATCTTTCTCTTTCTTTTCGTCTTTCGTTTTCGGAGCTTTCAGCACGTAGTCGCACTCTTTCGAAGAGCATTTCTTCGTCTTGCCGTCCTTGGCGAGCACGAGGTAACTGCCGCACTTGGGGCACTGTTCGGCAAGGGGCATATCCCAGCTCATGAACGAGCACTTCGGATAATCGGAACAGCCGTAGAAAGTCTTTCCGCTGCGGGAAGTCATTTTCTGGGTCGGGTGTCCGCAAAGGGGACAGACGCCCGCTTTTTCCGCAAGGCTCTTCGTCGCCTTGCAGGAAACGCATTGCAGATATTTTCCGAATTTCCCTTTCTTTACCACCATATCTCCGCCGCACTTTTCGCACTTTTCATCCGTTTTTTCCTCGTCGAGCGGTTTGATGTTGTTGCATTCCGGATAATTCGGGCAGGCAAGAAACTTCCCGTACCTGCCGCTTTTTACCACCATTCTCGCGCCGCACTTTTCGCACACGACGTCGGAAACCTCTTCGTTTTCCGATTTGATGTTGGAACATTCCGGATATCTCGAACAGGCAAGAAACTTCCCGTACCTGCCGTTTTTGCGGATCATCGGAGCCCCGCACTTGTCGCACGGAATGTCCGTCAGCTCGTCGCCGTCGGTCGAGGCGAAATTGAGCTGTTCGAGGAAGGGGGGATAAAAATCGGCGATGATCTTATGCCAGTCCTGCCCGCCCGATTCGATACCGTCGAGCTTGTCTTCCATGTTCGCCGTAAACGATACGTCCATGATATCGGCGAAATATTTCACGAGCATGTCGGTGATCGCAAAGGCAATGTCCGTGGGCACAAGGCTCTTGCCGTCCTTCACGGTGTATTTCCTTTTGGAAAGCACGGAGATGATCGTCGCGTAAGTCGAAGGTCTCCCGATTCCTTTTTCTTCCATCACGCGGACAAGGCTCGCGTCGGTATATCTCACGGGCGGTTTCGTAAATTTCTGTTCTTTGTCGATCCCCGTAAGCGCGAGCGTTTCGCCCGTTTCCACCTTCGGGATCACCTTTACCGTCTCCGTGTCCTCTTCCGTCTCGTGAAGGCGATAATCATCATATACGGCGGTATAGCCTTTGAAAAGAACCGTTTTCCCGCTCGTGCGGAAGGTATATTTGTCTGCATTTACGGCAATCTGCACGCTGTCGTACCGCACGTCCGCCATCTGCGACGCGATAAATCTTTCGTAAATCAGTTTGTACAGATTGTAATGATTTTTATCGAGCAGGGGCTTTACCTTTTCGGGGGTGAGCGTCACGTCGATCGGGCGGATGGCTTCGTGCGCGTCCTGCGCGTTTTTCTTCGATTTATAGAAATTCGGCTTTTCCGGCACGAAATCGGCGCCGTATTTTTCGCCGATGAATCTGCGCGCCGCCGCCTGCGCTTCCGCGGAAATTCTCACGGAGTCCGTTCTGATGTAAGTAACGAGCGCGAGATGTCCGTTCGCCGTTTCGATGCCTTCGTACAGGTGCTGCGCGATCTGCATGCACATCGGCGAGGAAATGTTCAGTTTGGACGAAGCGTCCTGCTGCATGGTGGATGTCGTGAACGGAGGCAACGCGCGGCTTGACGTGATCGAACGTTTCACGTCCCCCACGACGAACTCTTTCCCTTCGATATCGGAAAGCACCTTTTCCGCTTCTTCCGCGCTGGCAGGTTTGAACTTTTTGCCGTCTCTTTCGGAAAGCATGGCTTTGAACTGCGTACCCTTTCCCTTCAGATTGACGGAAAGATTCCAGTATTCGCTCGGGACGAACGCCCGGATCTCCCTTTCGCGGTCTACGATGATCCTGAGCGCGACCGACTGCACGCGCCCGGCGGAAAGCCCGCTCTGGATCCGCTTGCAAAGCAACGGACTGAGCTTATAACCGACGAGACGGTCGAGCACTCTTCTCGCCTGCTGGGAATCAACGAGGTTCATATTGATCTCTCTCGGGTTTTTAAGAGCCTCTTTCACGGCGCGTTCGCTGATCTCGTTGAACTCGATTCTCTGCGCTTTTCCCTCGAGCCCGAGGACTTCCTGCAAATGCCAGCTGATGGCTTCTCCCTCGCGGTCCGGGTCGGTTGCGAGATAAATTTTATCCGCTTTCGCGGTCTTTTCTTTCAGGCGTTTGATAACCGGTTTTTTATCCGCCGAAACGACGTAATTCGGTTCGAAATTTTTCGCCACGTTCACGCCGAGTCTCTTTTCCGGCAGGTCGCGCACGTGTCCGCCGGATGCGTCCACCTTATATTTCCCGCCGAGGTATTTTTCGATCGTCTTCGCTTTGGAAGGCGATTCCACGATAATAAGTTGCATAAGTCCTCCGTATATGAATAATTGCGGAAATCCGCTTATAAGCCGATCAACGGCGATTTTACTTTCCTTTTGCGAGACAGCGGTACCCGTCTCCTTCCCTCGCGCACAAGCCTTTGAGTTCCAGCATGCCGAGGATCGTCAGAAGATCCTGCACGGGAATACCGGAAGATTCTATCAGGCGATCGAGCGAAGAATCCCCTTCCGCCAGAAGCGCAAGCACGGCGTCTTCCTCTTCCGTCGTTTCCGGCAAAGAAGAAGAGGAACCGTTTTCCCCTTCGATCCCGAGCGCAAAGAGGATCTCTTCCCCGCTCTCCGCAATGCCGGCGCCGTTTTTCACGAGATCGATCGGCAGTCTCCCGGAAGAGACCCCGAGCCCGTACGGCAGACACCACACTTCCCGCCCGTAATCGAGGGCAAATTCCGCGGTGTGTCTCACGCCGCTTTTCTCTCCGCCGCCCGTTACGAGAACGCCGTCTCCGAGCCCCGCGATAATGCGGTTGCGCACGGGAAACATGTAATTGCGAGGGATCGTTCCCGCCCGGTATTCGCTGCAGACAAGCCCGCTTTCCGCGATCTTATCGGTCAGAGACGCGTGAAACGCGGGATACACGCAATCGAGCCCGCCAGGAAGAACGGAAATCAGATTTCCGCTTTTCAAAGCTCCGTCGATCGCGGCGCGGTCGCCGCCTTCCGCAATGCCCGTGACCACCGTAACGCCGGCGGAAGAAACTTCCTCCGCGACCTCTTTCGTTTTGACAAGGTAAGAAGAGAGCATCTTTCTCGACCCGACGATCGACACGGCGTTTTCCGAACGCAGAAGTTCCGTATTTCCCCTGCAATAAAGTACGAGGGGCGGCGCGGGAATATTCGCAAGCCGTTCGGGATAATCTTCCGAAAGAAGGGTCACGGCGTCGTCCGCATGCATCAGAGAAGCCGCGATCAGTTTTTCGGGAAATCCCCTTTCCCCGCAGGCGAGCGAAAGGGTCGCGGCGTATTTTTCGTTCCCGATCTCTCTGAAAAACGAGGAAAGGATCCCGGGAGACGAGAGGATATCGGCAACGTCCTTGCCGACCTCGTCCAGAAACGCCTTTTTGTATTTATATTCGAGTTCGCGGAAACCGTCGAGAAAGAGGATCGCTTTTTCCGCGTCGGTAAACTTTCTCATCCTATCGTCTCGCTCCTGTATCCGATCGCTTCGAGAAGGTGTTTCGGCAGAATATTCTCCGAAAGATCCATATCCGCGATCGTTCTCGCCACTTTTACGATCCTGCTTCTCGCTCGCGCCGAAAGGTTCAGCCGCTCGAAAGAAGCCTTTAATATTTTTTCGCATTCGGGAGAAAGAGCGCAGTATTTTTTGATCTGTCTCTCGCCCATCTGCGCGTTACAGGTAATGTTGTCGTTTTTAAACCGTTCTCTCTGGATCCTGCGGGTACGGTTCACCCGCTTTCTCACCTCGGCGGAAGACTCTTCTTCCCTCTGCGAGGCGAGATCGTCGTAATCCACGCTGTCCACCGTGATCTGCAGATCCATACGGTCGAGAAGAGGGCCGGAAATACGCGCGCGGTATTTGCGGATCTGCGAAGCCGTGCAGGTACACGTCGCTTTTTGGGAACCGAAATTTCCGCACGGACAGGGATTCATACTTCCCACAAGCATAAACCCGGCGGGATAATCGACGTTTGCCTTCATGCGGGACACGGTGATCACCCTGTCTTCGAGCGGCTGACGCAAACTTTCAAGCGTCGCGCGGGAATATTCGGGCATCTCGTCGAGAAAGAGCACCCCGTTGTGCGCGAGGGAAATAATGCCCGGTTTTGCCGTCGGCCCGCCGCCCACCAGGGCAACGTTGCTCGCCGTGTGATGGGGCGTTAAAAAAGGTCTTTTATAAACGATCCCGTCTTCCCGTTTCAGGCTTCCCGCCACACTGTGGATCTTCGTCGTTTCCAAGGCTTCCTCGAAACTCATTTCCGGCATGATGGACGGAATACATTTCGCAAGCATCGTCTTGCCCGCGCCCGGGGGACCTACCATAATCATGTTATGCCCGCCGCTCACGGCAACTTCGAGCGCCCGCCGCGCCACGTATTGTCCCTTCACGAATTTCATGTCCCCGTCGTACTCGGCATTTTCGCCGACTGCGGCGTAATCGAGTTTTTCGATGGGGGCGAACCCCGTTTTGTCGGTCAGAAACCTGCATACTTCGTCCAGAGAGGAAAGGGCGTACACGTCGATCCCGTCGAGATAAGCCCCTTCTTTTTCGTTTTCCTTCGGGATCACCGCCGTGCGGAATCCTTTATCCCGCGCGGAAATAAGCATGGGCAGAACGCCGTACACGGGGCGAAGCTCTCCGCTCAGGGAAAGCTCTCCGATCAGCACGACCGAAGGATCGGTCCCGCCGAGCTGTCCGGAAGATTTCAGAAGTCCCGCGGCAATGGGAAGGTCAAGTCCCGCGCCTTCTTTCTTCAGATCCGCCGGAGCAAGATTCACGGTGATCTTATTCATCGGGAAACGTCTCCCGCTGTTTTTGATCGCCGAACGCACCCTTTCCTTCGATTCTTTCACCGCCGCGTCCGGAAGCCCCACGATGTCGAAATCGGGGATCCCGTTGTTGGTGTCCGTCTCCACGCAGACGGGATATCCGTCTAACCCGGACAACACAAAGCCCGTTACCTCAGATAACATGATTATTCCTCCCCCTTCCTTCCGTCAGACCGCCTGCCAGCCGAACAACAACGCCCGCCATGCGGGAGAAACGGCAAACCCGCAATATCCGGGATACGCCGCCGCAAACACGATCAACGCCGCTGCCGCTACGCAAACCGAAACGATCGCCGCCTTTTTTCTCTCTTTCAGAGCCGCCGCGGCAAGCGGAATATACATGGCATACAACACGGAAGACAACGCATAGTCGGCAATACCCGTCCGGAAGCCGAGCGCAAGCGGCAACAGCGAAGCGAGAAACGCAAACGTGACGATGCGGTATTTATTGCGGATCCGCTTTCTCTCTTCCGCGAAACGGCGGCATTTCCCGCCGGTCAGAACGACGGCGGTCGTATACAACAGCCCGCAAAGAGAAGCGATCGAAACGATTTTATTGAAAAACAACACGCCTGCCCCCGCGTTCTCCTTGCCGAACCCGACGAGGAACAAGAAAGGATTCTCCCGATACGCGCGTACAAACGCCCCGCCGAACATCGCGGAAGAAGTTTCCCAGAATCCCTTCCCGCCGAAAGCCGTCGCGTTCGAAGAAACGACCGCGAACGAAATCAGCCACACGAGGAAAGGGATCAGAACAAACCCGAAGGCGATCGAACCGCCCGCGCCGAGCGCGGAGCGGCGATACCGCTGATATGCGTCTTCTTTGGCAAGCCCGGAGGCCGCCTTCTCTTCCGCTTTGTATTCAAGGTAACGCCTTCTGAGAGATACGGCGTATATCAGGGCAAATGCGAGGAAACAGAAAATCGTCTGCGGCGCGCACGCCACCGAAAGCCCGAAAAACAGCCCAGTAAGACAAACGTTGATCGACGACGCCCTGAAATTCCCGAAGGAATACGCATTTCCGAAAAAGGAAACGGCAAGAGAGATCGCCGTAAGAAGGAAAAACGCCGCGTATACCGCCGGAGAAGAAGAGATTGCCGCCGCAAACAATCCGCCGTCCGCAACCGCGAGCACGACCGCACATACGGCAAACGATTCCTTCAGAAATAATTTTTTTGCAAGATTCGCCACGGCAAGCAGGGATAAAAACCCGAACAAAAAGGCAGAAAACCGAATCCCGAAGGTGTTCCGTCCGAAAATCGCCACGCCTGCGGCGTTCAGCAAGGAAGAGAGCGGCGCCGAACCGACCGCATACCCGCTGCCCGTCAGCAAGGAATCGGCGGCGGCAAGCGCGTCGCATTCTCTCTCGGAAAGGACGTAGGCACCCGCCCCGGACGAACGGAACGTCCTCTGTTCGTCGGTCAGCGCGGCGGCGAAACGGGTCGCATGATCGCCGTAAGCGGTTTCGTCCACGACCGCGTTTTCGATCGCGAACGCCCTGCCCTTTTCATCGGTAAACACGACTTCGTAAAACTCGAAGGAATATGCCGTGTTCACTTTCACCCGTTTATAGTTAAGAGGGTCGGTTCCCTCTTCCGCCGCGTCGAATACTTTATAATAGCGATAGCGTGCGTTGCCGTAAGTCGCCGGGATCTCCGCCGTCACGCGGCGAAGGTATTCGTCCGTCGCCTGCGAAGTCGTTTTGAAATCGAAATTGACGGAAACGTTCCCTTTTTCGTCCGAAGTATACGCCCGTCCGATAAAGACGTAAATACGGGATACGTCGTAAGTTTTCCCCTCGCCTTCGGGAGAAGTCAGCGTTCTGTCAAGATCGATCGTAACGCCGGCGTTCATCGTTTTGTCCGTTCCCTCGACGCGCATAGGCGAAGGCAACCAGTACGATTTCGGCGCAACGTTCGTCCCGAGAGCGAACGCCGCGGTTAAAAGCCAGAAAACGGCTGTAAGAAGGATCGCGATCAACATGCCAAGCGATCGTTTTTTCATGCGTACCTCCCGGTAGACCGGTCCGGAAGCTGCCCGCCCGGGCGGCAAAACCGCCCGCGCAAAATCTTTTTCCGATCGGTCCGATCGTTCTGCGGATAGCCGGACAGCCCGATCTTAAATTTACACCTGTAAATAATATACACCTGATTTTTCGTTTTGTAAACTCTTTTTCGGGAAAAATTTTCACTTTTCATTATAAAAATATATTGATAAGTCGAATCCTCCGCTTTTTATCGTGATAACTTTCCCTTTGAGGCATCCGCCGGCGCAGCGCTCCGACCCGGAGCGCAAACGAAAACCGGCAACACGAAAAAGCCGCCGCAGGATCTCCTGCGGCGGCTTTTTGTTGTTCGATTGGAAAATTAAAGAATTTCTTCAACCTTCGCCGCTTTACCGGTGAGGTTTCTGAGATAGTAAAGTTTAGCTCTTCTGACTTTACCTTTCTTAACGACGGTGATCTTAGCCACCTTGGGAGAATGAACGGGGAACGTTCTTTCCACGCCGATGCCGTAAGAAATTCTTCTTACCGTGAAGGTTTCTCTGATGCCGCCGTTCTTCTTGGCGATCACCACGCCCTCGAATGCCTGGATTCTTTCCTTCGCGCCTTCGATAACCTTAACGGAAACGTTAACGGTATCGCCCACGTTGAAAGAAGGAACTTCCGCTTTGAGGTTCTCTTTTTCGATCTGTTCGATGATATTCATGACTTATCCTCCAATTTCCTAAGCGTTCGCGACCGATGCAACACGAAACGAAAACGTCCGTTACCCTGCGATAGTCGGAGGACCGCTCGAAGTCTTTTATTATTTTACCATATTCCCGAAGCGAAATCAAGCGTTTTTCACTTCTTTTTATTCGTTTTCGGGCAAAATTTTCGTATTTTGCTCTTTCCGGAAAGATTTATTTTCGTCCGTTCCGCCGTTTTCGCCTCTTTCCTCCCGTTTTTTCGGAGGCGCGGCAAGCATCGAGTAATACACGCATTCCAGCTTTCCGTTGTAAATTTTCCGTTTTTTATCCGCTTTTTTCCCGAACAGCCGTTCAAAATCGTCCACGGGGGTCAGGGTGTAGGCGCACCATTCGTCAAGCGATCCGATTTTCTTTCCGTAGTCGCGATATAAAATCTCCACTTCCTTGCGGGAAAGCAGCCTTTCGCCGTAGGGCGGATTGGAGATCACGACGCCGTGAGAAAAACGAGAGGAGAAGTCGCGCATGTCGGCGCGTTGCAGATGGATAAAACGATCGACCCCCGCAAGCTCGGCGTGCCTTCTTGCAAGGCGGATCTGCTTTTCGTCGATATCGAATCCGGAAATGCGGATCTCCTTTTTTTCATCGATCCCGGAAATCGCCTTTTCTCTCTCCTCATCGAGAATTTTGCGGCACTCGTCGCTCCAGAAAGAAAAATCAAACTCCCTTTTCCCGCCCGCCGGGATGCCGAGGGCGATCATCGCCGCTTCGATCGGGATCGTTCCGCTGCCGCAGAAAAGATCGACGAGAGGTCTGTCGGGATTCCATACGGAAAGTTCGATCAGCGCCGCCGCAAGCGTTTCTTTCAGCGGAGCCTCGCCCACAAGTCCGCGATACCCTCTGCGATGAAGACCTTCTCCCGACGTATTAAAAGATACGGTGAAGAAATCCTTTCTTCCCGCCACCTCGATCCGATACCGCGCGCCGCTTTTCGGAAGTTCCGTTACACCGTATCTCTTTTTCAGGCGTTCGCAGATCGCCTTTTCCGATACGGACTGTATGGCGGAATATGCAAAAAGTTTGCAGTTCACGCTCTTTGCGGAAAGAGTAAAATTTCCGTTTTCCGGAATATAGTCTTCCCACGGGATCGCCGAGATCCCTTCGTAAAGTTCGTCGAAATCCGCCGCTCTGAACTCCCCGGCAACGATCTCCACGCGGTTTGCCGTACGAAGAAGAAGGTTACATTTCGCAACGTCTCTCCACGTACCCGAAAAAAAGATCCTTCCGTCCAGTGCGGCGAGGTCCTCTTTTCCTACGATTTTATATAATTCTCTTTTCGTGACCGCTTCGATCCCGGATGCGGTCGCCACGCCGATTTTCAAACTATTCTCCTCTCTTTAGACAAAGAAATATACCTATAAGCCGATCAAAAGGCATTTTCGATCAATCTTATTCCATCTGCCGTAACTTCTGCCACGGCAAAAGAAACGGCACACTCCCCGTTTTCCGCCATATAACACAAGGCGATTTTGCGATATTTTTCCCGTTTTCGCTCGTCAACCGCTTCCGCAGGCGTACCGAACCGATCCCCGGATCTTGTTTTTACCTCGACGAAAACAATAACGCCACCGTATTCGCACACGAGGTCGGCTTCGCCGCATTTCGTGCGATAATTGCGTTTTATGATCTTATAGCCCTGTTTTTCTAAATATTTTGCAACGGCTATTTCTCCGTTTCGTCCCAAAAGTTTTTTATGAAAGTCTTTCTGTGTATCGGGCACGGTCCCACCCCCCTGATCGCATCGATATGCTCTTTTGTTCCGTAACCTTTGTTTTTTTCGAATCCGTATGCGGGAAAAATCCCGGCAAAACGCGTCATCAGCTCGTCCCTGTATACCTTTGCCACGATCGAAGCGGCGCCGACGGCATAACTTTGCGCGTCGCCGCGGATCACCCCTTCCGTCGGATAAGGAATATCGAGACAGACGGCATCCACGAGAACGAGATCGGGCTTCACGGAAAGTTCTTGGACGCAACGGATCATGCACTCTTTCGTGGCGTTTAAAATATTGATCTCGTCGATCCGTTCGGGCGAAACTTCGCAGATCGCGCAGGCGATCGCCTTTTCCCTGATTTTTTCCGATAGAAGTATGCGGTTCTTTTCGGTCACTTTCTTGCTGTCGTCGATCCCGACGATCAGGTTTTCCTCGTCGTACGGCATGATCACCGCGGCGCACACGACAGGTCCCGCAAGCGGTCCCCTTCCGACCTCGTCGATCCCCGCAAGATACTTCTTTCCTTCCGGGAGATAAGAGAGGTCGAACGCCCTTTTCTCAAGCGTTTTCCGGTATTTCTTTTCGGCGGCTTTTCCTTTCACGCCTTCTTCTCGAAGCATATTTTCCCGATCCTCCCTTTTCTCAGATCGTCGATCAACGCCTTCGCTCCGCGTTCGTAATCGAAATCGCCGCCGCGAAGCAGGTATCCCCTGTTTTTACAGATCGCGTCGAATAAGGCAAGGTCTTCCCCGTCCGCGTCTGAAAGCCTGTATTTTTCGCTCAGCTGTTTCGGATATGCGCGTTTCAGATCGGCGATCAGACACAGCGCGAGCGTTTCCGTATCGAGAATATCGTCGTTGATCGCGCCGATATAGGCGAGATGCCGCGCATAAGTCTGATTTTCGAATGCCGGCGGCGTGGTTCCCGGAGAATCGAGCAGATCGAACTCGCCGAGCCTGATCCACTTATTCGCCCTGGTAACCCCCGCTTTGTCTCCCGTTTCCGCTTTTTTCACACCGGAAAGAGTATTGATCACCGTCGATTTCCCCGTATTCGGGATCCCGGCAACCAGAAAACGCAACGTTTTCGTAATGCCTTTCCGTTCGTTTCTTTCCGTTTTTTCCTTCATGGCAACCCGGCACGCGGCTTTGATCCGTTCGCCGTCGCGTTTGTCCTGCCCGTTCACCGCGATCGCCGTCATTCCCTTTGCGGAAAGATCGGCAACGATCGCCGCGGCGACCGGGGGCTCTATGAGGTCTTTTTTATTGAGCAGATACACGATCGGCTTTTCGCCGAACAGCTTTTTCAGTTTCGGATTCATGCAGGCGTAAGGAGCGCGCGCATCGAGCACATACAAAACCCCGTCGCAAAGCTTTAAATCTTCCTCCGTTTTGCGCATCGCCTTCGCCATGTGTCCGGGAAACCACTGGATCCGCCCGAGACCGTGCGTATCGATATCCCCCGTTTCCCCTTTTTCCGTTCCGTCCGAGATCTCTTTTCCCCCGGCAAGCGAAATTTTTTCTTCGGGCATGTCAGTCCTCCTTACCGCCGAGAAGATCCGGGCGTTTTTCGGCGGTGATCTTTTCCGCCTGCCTGCGCCGCCATTTGTCCACTTCTTTATGATTGCCCGAAACGAGCACGTCGGGCACGGTCAGCCCCATAAATTCCTGCGGGCGGGTGTATTGCGGATATTCGAGAAGATTATCCGTAAAGCTTTCTTCCGAAAGGCTTTCTCCCGCGATCACCCCGTCGATATACCGGCAGACGCAATCGGTGATCGCCATAGCGGGGATCTCGCCGCCCGTCAGCACGAAATCGCCGAGGGAAATTTCCTCGTCGATGCACAGATCAAGCACGCGCTGATCCACCCCTTCGTAATGTCCGCACAAAAACAGAAGTCTGTCGTAGGCGAGAAATTCCTTCACCATTTTCTGGCAGAATCTCCTGCCTTTCGGAGACATGAAAATTCTGCGCGCTTCGTGGTCCGGATCCACCGCCTGAATGGCGGAATACACCGGTTGCGGGGTCATCACCATGCCGGCCCCCCCGCCGAAAGGGTAATCGTCGCACTTTCTGTGCTTGTTTTCGGTATAATCGCGGATATCGGTGATCACGATTTCCACCTTCCCCTGTTTCGTCGCCCTGCCGATGATACTCTCCTTCAAGGGGGTGAACATCTCGGGGAAAAGGGTAAGAATGTCAATCCTCATACAGCACGACCTCCGTGAAAGCTTCCGCGTTTACGGTGATTTTCTTTTCTTCGATCCCGAATTTCGCCCCGAGTTTTTTAATCAGCGGGAAAACGGCTTTCCCTTCCGCCGTTTCGAGATAATAGTAATCCACGTTTCCCTTCACGACGTCCATAATTCTGCCGATCGTCTTTCCGGAAGAAAGCACAAGTTCGCACCCGATGACGTCCGTAATGAAAAATTTCCCTTCCGGTTTTACCACTTCGCTCTTTTCGGCAAACACCGGTTTTTGGCGGAAGGTTTCCGCCGTGTTGCGGTCGGAAACCCCTTCCAGCGAAAGGATCGCCGTTTCCGCCTCGGCAGGCGTAAAACTTTCCACACGGTAGTCTTTTTCTCCAATCTCAACAAAAGTAACGTTTTTCACCGCTGCAAACGAATCGCAGAACAGTTTTATTTTGAGCGCGCCTTTGATCCCCTGCGGTTTCGCCACCGCGCCGATTTCGATTTTATTATCCATAAATTTCCCGTATGATACCAGAATAAATCAGTCGATTATCGCCTTATAGGCTTGCATTTTCCGTAAAAACCACAAAAAGACATGCAGAAAAGTTTTTCTTCTTTTCTCGCGCGGGCGCAAATATGCGGGCGTAAATATCGCGGAATTTCCGCCTGCGCGAAAAAAGAAGAAGCTGCCGACGACGGAACCCCGCCGACGACAGCCCTTTGCGCCGGAATTATTCGGCTTCGTCTTTTCCTTTGATTTCGATGTTATATCTCTTTCCGCTCTTCGCCGAAGCCGCTTTGACGATCGTTCTGAGAGCTTTCGCGATCTTGCCCTGACGGCCGATCACTTTACCCATATCGCTTTCGTCAAGCAAAACGGTAACCTCGATCGTATCCCCTTTTTCTTCGGTGAGATACTCGACGTCTTCGGGCTTCTCCGCGAATTGGTTTACGATGTATTTAATAAGGTCCAACACTTTCGTTATCGCTCCTTATTACTTCTTTTTCTTCTTCGGGTTGGTCTTAGCGGGCGACAATTTGTCGGACTTTTCGATCACGCCGGCGTTAAGCAAAAGCGCTCTGACGGTTTCGGTGGGCTGAACGCCTTTGGAAATCCAGTCTTTCGCTTTTTCGTTATCGATCACGACTTCGGCGGGATTAGCCTTCGGATTGTAGAATCCGACTTTGTCGATATACTCTCCGTCTCTCGCTTTTCTGCTGTCGACAACGACGATACGATAGCTGGGCGATTTGTTATCGCCGAGTCTCGTCAATCTCATTTTGACTGCCATTTTGATATCCTCCGTTTAAATTTTTTCCTGTTGACCGGCTTATAGCGGGGCTTCCGCCTTCTGCCTTATATTTTCGCGCCGCCCGCCGCACGGGAGATCCCGAAGCGAAACGCCGTAAAAAACACGATCAGAAAGGCATTCTGAATCCTTTTTTGCCCTTCATCATTTTCATCATCTGCTTGGTCTGTTCAAACTGTTTCAGGAGCTGATTGACCTCCTGTACGGTCGTTCCGCTGCCGTTTGCGATCCTCTGTTTTCTCGAATAGTTGATCACGGAAGGATCGTTGCGCTCACGCTTCGTCATGCTTAAAATAATGGCTTTCGTGCGTTCGATCCTCTTTTCGTCGATATCCTTTTCGGAAATTTTGACTTTCGCCCCCATTCCGGGAAGCATATCCACAAGCCCTTTCGCGCCGCCCATTTTTTTGATCATGGCGAACTGTTCGAGATAATCGTTCAGCGTAAAACTGTTCTCGCGGAACTTTTTCTCCATTTTCTGCATCTGCTCTTCGGTCACGGCTTCCTGCGCTTTTTCGATCAGCGAAAGAACGTCGCCCATGCCGAGGATCCTGCTCGCCATACGGTCGGGATAGAAGGGTTCGAGATCGCCGAGCTTTTCCCCGACCGAGGCAAACTTGATGGGTTTGCCCGTGACGGCTTTAATGGAAAGGCAGGCGCCGCCGCGCGTATCGCCGTCCAGCTTGGTGAGAACGACGCCCGTTACGGCAAGCCTTTCGTTGAAGGTTTTCGCAACGTTCACGGCGTCCTGACCGGTCATGGAATCGACGGTGAGAAGAATTTCGTCCACGCGGACGGTTTTCGTTATATTTTCAAGTTCCTGCATGAGGGCTTCGTCGATATGAAGCCGCCCTGCGGTATCGATGATCACGGTATCGTAACCGAACTGTTTTGCGTGGGCAACGCCCTCTTTCGCAATTTTAACGGGATCGCCCTGACCTTTTTCAAAACAGTCCGCCTGCGCTTTGCCCGCAACGATCTTAAGCTGCTCGATCGCGGCGGGACGATACACGTCGCACGCGACGAGCAAGGGTTTCTTGCCCTGCTTTTTCAGATACATCGCAAGTTTTCCGCAAAGCGTAGTCTTTCCCGCACCCTGAAGTCCGCACATCATGATGACGGTGGGAAGTTCGGGGCTTACGATCAGCTTGCTGTTCGTCGAGCCCATCAGCGCGGTCAGTTCCTCATTTACGATTTTAATGACCTGCTGCGCCGGACTTAAACTCTTTAAAATTTCCTGACCGACGGCTTTTTCGCTCACTTTCGCGATAAAGTCTTTGGCGACCTGAAGGTTCACGTCCGCCTCGAGAAGAGCGATACGCACTTCCCGCATGGCTTGTCTGATCTCGAGCTCCGTCAGTCTGCCGTGCTTGGTCATTTTCGAAAAGATGTGATTCAGTTTTTCCGAAAGCCCTTCAAATATCGCCATCAGCGTCTCCCAGAATCTTTTTTAAACTTATTTTCAGAGAATCGAGATCTCCCGCATTGCCGATCGCCTGCAGGATCTCCCCTCTTTTCGCGAGGAACCCTAATTTTTCCTCATACTCCGCAAGAATTTTTTCACAGGCGGAAAGACACGCCGCCACTCCCTGGCGGGAAATGTTTTTCATCTCCGCGATCTCGCCAAGCGAAAGGTCGCACCCGTAATACAGGTCGAACACGTCTTTCTGCCGTTCGGTGAGAAGGGGCGCGTAAACGGCGTATAAATCGTTATAATATACTTCGTTTTTCATAGCTCGCGCCTCCGGAACTTACGGAAAATCGGAACAGGAGCGCATATCCCCCTTCGATTTCCCGTTCATTATACCATATCTTTTCCACGGTGTCAACCATTTTTGATTGACACCGATAAATTTATTTTTCTTTTTTTAAGACGGAAAGCCCCGCTACAAAGCGGGGCTTTCGTAAGATATCCGGATATAAATCGAACGTTAATCGACTTATTCGTTGATTTCGAAATCGTATTTACCGGAAGAAAGCGTCTTTTCTTCCCCTGCAAGCGTAAGGCATGCGGTCGTCTGCGGCGGGATCTCCACATGCAGAGAAACGGTATTTCCCTTTCTTTCCCACCCGGAAACGACAAGACCTCTTACCGTGCGGTAAGTCACCTTTACGCGATCGACCGATTTTGCAAACACAGGCGCGATCGCGATTTTATCTGCGCCGAAAGCATTTTCGCAAACGTCGATACCGCCGAGGAATTTATAGAAGAAAGCGTCGTAACTGCCGAACATCGGGTGGTTATACGAGTGCATTTCGTTGGTCATATCGTATTCCCATCTTTCCCACACGGAGCCGGCGTCCTTTTCGATCATGAAGCCCCAGCCGGGGTATTCCGGATTTTTCAGCACTGCGATCGCCTCATCGGTATAGCCATATTCCGCAAGCACGTAGAAGATATGACGATAGCCGATATTTCCGCCCGTGCAGTGATGGCTGCGGGCGACCATGTCTTTATAAACGTTTTCTGCAACTTTCGCGCGGTACTTTTCCTCGCAGATCCCGAGAGAAACGGCAAGCGCGTTTTCCGTCTGCGTTCCGCGGGAATAATTGCAGGAAGAAGGATCGAAATATTTCGCGTTGATCGCCTTTTTCGATTCCTCCGCTTCGGCGGCATAACGGGCGGCGTCTTCCCCGTTGCCCGCGATACGGGCGATTTTCGCCATTTCCTTCAGATGCCAGTGAAGATATACGGTAGAAACGTAAATATTATCGGGCATGACCGTCTGCGGGAAAGGCAGGACCCAGTCGCCGTAATAATAGTAATCCATGATATATCCGACCGAACGGCTTTTCAGGTATTCCACCCACGCTTTCAGTTTGCCGTAATGTTCTTTTGCAACGGAAGCGTTGCCGTAATAACGGTAAGAATAGGTTGCGAGAAGAAGGAAGATCACGCAGACGGGATCGGCGGGTATGCCGCCCGTATAGTAAGGCGCGGTATCTGCGATTTCGCCCTTGTCCGTTTCGGTATCTGCGATATCGCGGATGAATTTCGGCATAAACCGGGCAAGATCGATGTTATACACCGACTGATAAATACGGGAACCGAGATCGTTCAGCCACCCGAATCTCTCGTCTCTCTGCGGGCAGTCGGTCAGAATGGAATGTTCGTTGCTCTGCTCCGTCAAAACGGCGTTATAATGCAGGCGGTTCAAAATGTTATCCGAGCACTCGAAACTCCCTACGACGGGCGCGTCCGTATGAACGTGTTCCCCCGTAACCGTAAGCAATTCGACTTTTCCTTCCGTTTCGCACTGCACGTAGCGGAACCCGTGATAGGTAAAGCGCGGGGCGAAAATCTCCTCGCCTTCTCCCTTCAGTATGTATCGGTCCGAACATTTTGCCGAACGGAGATTCAGCTGATTTACGTACCCGTCCGCGTCGAGCTGTTCGCCGAATTTCAGCGTAACGCTCGCGCCGCGCTCCCCTTTCACGCGGATCCTCACCCAGCCGGCAAAGTTCACGCCCATATCGGAAACGGTGATCCCGTTCCCCATGTCTTTACGGGAAACCTCGGCGAATTCCGCGCATTTTCTGATCGGTTCGATGCTCTGCGCAACGAGTTTTCCGCGCGGAGCGGCGGCGTAAATGGTATACATCCAGCCGTTCGCCCAGGTCGGCTCGTAATCGGTCGTCGCCCAGTTCAGGGGATATTTTTTCTCGATGCGGGCATCGTAAGTTTCGCCCTCGTAAATGCCGTTCGCAATCGTCGGGCTTCCGCCGACCCACCAGCCGTACGCAGGTCCGGAATGATCTTCGAAATACGTTCCGTCCGTATATTCCACATAAAGCTGCGCGAGCAGTTTTCTCGAGCCGAACCAACCGTAACCGACTTCCACGCCGATCACGTTAGCCCCGGCATGCAAAGGTTTCATATCGTAAACGCAATACTCCACCCTCTTTTCGTATTCCGTAACGGAGGGATTGAGAACGGATGTCCCCATCTTTTCCCCGTTCACGAAAAATTCGTGATAGCCGAGCCCGCAGATATACGCCCTCGCCCGCGCGATCGTTTTCCCCTCGGGAATGTCGATCTGCTTGCGGAAGAGAAGCGTTCCGCCGTTGAAGTTCACGGGGATGCCGACCCACTTTCCTTTCCAGTCTTCTATATGATACAGCGCCGTTTCGAACCAATCGGTGATCTCCGTGCTTTCGCCGGAAAGCCCCGTAACGCACAACCGCACGTAGTAGCGGGTATGCGACCGAAGCGGCTTACCGTTATATTCAATTCCAATGCTTTCGTCAGATGCGATCTCGCCGCTGTCCCACATGTCGGGCGATTCCGTAAGCGCGGCATCCGAAGACGCAACGCAAATGCGGTAAGAACGCGCCCCTTGAAATTCTTCGGAATACTGCCAGGAAAAATGCGGCTTTTCGCAATCGATGCCCAAAGGTCTCGTCTGATATTCGGTTCTGAAATTTAAAATTTTAAACATAAGTCTCTTTCATCCTGTAATTCGGCGGGAGCCCGGGCGGAAGCGCATGCCGCCGCCCGTACCCGCGTTCCGCGCCGCGCAGCGGCGCATTTCTTATCCCGGATAATGCGAAAACCGCTTTATCCCTTTATTTTGTTCTTATCTGCGTTTTCTGGAGATCGCAACCACGCCCGCAAGGGAAAGGAGACCGAGAAGTCCCGCCGTGCCGAACGCGCCTTTACAACCGGAAGAAGTTTTTTCCTCTTCCTTCACGTTTACGGTAAGGTTTGCCGTATATGCCGTGCCTTCGTGCGTTACTCTCAGAACGATGGTCTGTTCGCCCTTCACGCTCGGATCATAGCCTACGACCGTCGCGGTAGCAAGGTCTTTCGCCTCTTCTTTCGTGCCGTCGCCGTACACATAATAGCCTTTGATCGCGGTTTTATCGATTTCTTCCGTGCCCGCCGTTACGGTAAGCGTTTCGAGCTCGAGTCTCACGATCTTATTGACGACGTTCACCGTTACGGTAAGTGTTTTCGCGTTGGAACCGTCTTCTTCGGCAAGGGTCACGGTAATGATCGCCGTACCGACTTTCTTTGCAGTGATCTTGCCGTTTTCGGCAACCGTAAGGATGTCTTCTTTATCGACGGTATAAGTGAATTTACCCGTCGTGGCGTTATCGGGAACGCGCTTTGCGCCGACAGAAACATTGTTCGTACCGAGCGAAACTTCGATCGTGGTGTTATCTACCGCGATGTCGGTATAGGGAACGTAAAGATCCCAGCCGACGCCGTTGAAACGATAAGCGACGTCTTCTTTTAACACGGCGTCTTTGTAAAGCATGCCCGCTTCGTTCGTCCATACGCCGTTGTTGGCGTCGATGATACCGTTGTGTCCGTAAACGGTAAGACCGTTGCTCAAACGAATGATATCGCCCTTTTTGTACAATGCCGTGCCGTAGTTATCGATGGAGATCGTTGCGTCGGGATCTGCATGATCGGGGAACAACGCGATGTTGCCGCCGCCGAGAAGATACGTACCGCAGTTGATCTTTTCACCGTCGCGGTAATATGCGATATGATCGAAATAATCGGGAAGCTCGCCCACCGTGATCGCGCTTTCGTCCGAGAAGTTGGCTTTGTTTACCGTGCAGTTGGGGTATTCCACAAACGTTGCGAATGCGAACCACTCTACGATCGCGGCTTCTTTGAATTCAAGATCGGCAACTTCGTGAACGGTCACGAAAAGGTCGAAATCCTGTTCCACACCGTCAACGGTCACGGTGATCGTCGCTTTTACTTTCCCCGTTACCGCGGGAACGACGCTCGTATCGACGGGCGTTTTGAACTTCGCGTTTTCGCTCGTAAGGAGGATGGGAGTACTTTCGGAACCGTCGTCGTAAACCTTTACCACGGAGAAGTTTGCGGGAATTTTCGCTTCTTCTCCTTTCAGCGCAACGATCTCATAGAAAACTTTCGTCTTCAGCTCTTTCATGACGGGCGCGGCTTTTACTTCCACGTCGATCTGTCTTTCGATCGAACCGACTTTCACGGTGATCGTCGTATTTCCCGCAGAAACGCCGGTGATGAGACCGTTTCCGTCTACCGTAGCGATTTCGGGATTTGCAGACGTGAATTTCGGGGTGAACAGCGCGCCTTCGTTCGCCTGATAGGTGATCTGTCTGGTCGCGTCGATATAAACGACGTTATTGCCTTCGTCGTTGGTCAGCTCGAAGGACGTTACGTCGTGCGTGGCGGGAACGTACTCGACAAGTTTCGTTGCCTGCGCCGTGCTTGCGTCCGCAACGATGAACGTGTAATCCTTCATCGTTTTTTCGATTGCTTTATCGGTGGAAAGAGTAAATCCTTTTTTGATCGTAAACTTATCGCCTACCATCGCATAATACGCGCCGACGATATCGGGATTGACCTGCGTTGCCATGCGTGCGATAAAGTTGCCTTCGTTCACATAGGTGCAGTCCGCAAGAGTTTTCGTTTCGCCCCATGCGTTCACGTAAGAAAGATTTGCAAGATCGCCGGGAGCATAAGTGCCGTAAGCCGCATTGTTTGCAAGGTTAAGCTGGAACTGCATCGTGGGTGCGCCCCAGGCAGAAGGCTGATACCAACCGTTCCCGAAGTTTACCGTAATTTCGGTGGGTTCGATTTCAACGTCCGTTTTCAAAGACCAGAGCGAACCGTTATACGTATAGGTCACGTCCGCGTCGAGATAGCACGTACCGTAAGCGAAACCGGCTTTAAAGGTGATCGTATCTCCTGCCGCCGGAACATATCCGGAGCCTCTGAGAACGGCGACCTGCGTGCCGCAACATTCCACCTTCATCGGCGTAACCGCGGTCCCGTCGGCTTTTTTCACCTCGACCTTATCGTTCATGCCGATTTCTTCCCAGTAGCCGCCGGCAGTTTCAAAGCCCTTTACGGCAAGTCCCATTCCGTAACTGCCGGCAATGTTTTCATAGTCGACAGCAGTGATTTCATTCTTCGGCGCAGGCGTGTCGTCGGCAAAAGCCGTTACGCCGAATACGGTCAGAGAGACCGTAGCGACGATCGCCAGAAGAACTGCTAAAAGTTTTCTTTTCATAAATTCCTCCTTGAATTTATTCTTCTTGTTTGTATGTCTTCGGGTTGCATTGCGCAAACCGCAAAAACCGATAATAGAATAAATAAATATTTTTCGTTGTTCTGTTTTTGTTTAACTGATAAAATTGCGGGATAACCGCGTTATAGCGTTACTTCTTTGCTTTCGCGATACGGGTGGAAACGATCATGCCGTTATCCGCAACGATGTAAAGGTAAAACTCTTTTGCCGCGGGAGCTACGGATGAAAGATCGTAAGACAATTTCCCGTTTTCCGCTTCAATGCGGGCGTAATCCCAGTTCGCGGATCCTTCGCTCACCGTGTTTTCCGTATACACGACGTAAGCGCGGTCCACCGCCACCCCTTCGGGCACCGTATAAGAAAGTTCCCCTTCCGTCGCGCCGTCCGAAAGCTCGGTATCGATCGTGATCATCGTCTTTTTGCCAAAAACGATCTCGTCCGCAAAGGCGAAGGGTTCGTTCTGCGCAAGCGCGTGTCCGTGCGAATGCAGGAAACCTTTCACGAGGGAGATCCTCGCGTTTTTGCAATGTTCCGCCGTTTTCGTTACCGTGTCCGCCGTCTGGTTCACGTCGTTGATGCCGGCAAGGAAAAGAAGGGGCGTATTCACCGCGGAAAGCCCGAGATCGTCATCCCATACAAGAGCTTTCTGATGATTGTTGAGGTAACTGCCCATGTTGCTTGCCGTACCCTGATTGTTCAGCGTGCAGTAGATGGGAATGGAAAAGGCAAATCTGTCGTCATATCCGCTGACGATCGAGGTGATCACCCCGCCCCAGCTGATCCCGCAGATCCCGATTTTCTGATTATCCGCAAGCGAATAATGGTGCAGGAACGAGTTTCCCGTGATCGCCGTGGTTACGGCATAATACATCCACGTTTTCTCCACCGGAAGGCGGTCGGCGTCCCCATAGTTTTCGTTGTGCGGGGTGTTGTACTCCGTTTTGGTGTAAAGGGTGGCGGGTCCATCGTTTACCGTTCCGCTTTTCAGAGGAATATGCCCTTCGGTATCGATCGCAAGGGCGATATAACCGCGGTCGTTCCAGGCGCGCACCCATTCGCGGTAAGCCGTTCCGCCGCCCCCGTGAACGAGAAGCACCGCGGGCGCTTTCTTCTCTTCCGTCACCCCTTTCGGCGTACCGAGATAGGCAAAAGCATAGCTCTCTTCCCCGTCGTAATCGTTGCGGAGCCACAGCCCTTTAATGTCGTAAGTATCGTCCGAACAATCGTTTTCCGGGCAATACTTAAATTCCGGCTTCTGCCAGAGTTCGAGGGGAAAATCCACCCCGTTGTATACGGGATAATTGTGAAAAACTCGTTTCGTATCGCTTCCTCCTCCCGTCGATTCTTTCTGCGGTTCGTTCCCGCATCCGACGGTCGTTACCGCCATTGCCGCCGCAAGCGCGGCGCAAAGCGTTTTCCTGATCATTGACTTAATACCCATAGCTGTAAGCAAGCCTCCCGATCGGGGCGCAATCGCCCGAAACATAATAATTCATGATATCGTCCGGTTTCGTCACGTTGTCGCAAACTTTAAAACGGATATAGCAATTGTTTTTGTTAAGACCGAGCGCAGAGAGGGGCACTTTATACAGGATCACGTTGCCGTGAACGGCATATTCCGCTTCGCCCGCGTTCTGCCACCGATACCCGCCGGAAGACTTTTCGAGGGAGGTCTTCCCGTCCGTGCCGGGCTTTCTGTTCAGAAGATATCCGAACCCGTTGAAACCGCCTTCTTCCTCGCCGACGCCGATCAGAACGTTCATCCAGTTTTCGTCCGTTCCGTTGTACGCCGTAACGTTTTCCGCCGTTTTTACGTAGAGATACAAGTTTTCGTCATCATGCACGACTTTTACGTCCGTAATGTCGTTGCGGTTGGAGTTATCGGTATATCTGCCCTTACCGACGGCGTTTTCGTAGTCACGCGCGATCGCGTCGCCTTTAAAATCGCGATAATGGGCTTTCACGTCGTTCCAGAAGGAAAGAGAAGAAGAATCGCGGATGTCGGTCGTTGCCGTCTGGTATTTATAATGCAACCCTTTCACGTATTTATAATCGCGAAGGTTCCGCATGAGTTGCAGATAGAAGTTATCCCCGCAGGAACCGTTCATCATTTCCGCATCGCGGGAATATTCGTCGTTCCAGCCGTCGCAATAACTCACGTCTCCGTTATAGGGCGTTTTGATCGCCATCCATTCGTTCCAGCCGGTCACGAGAACGTTCTGCACGTCTTCCCCTTTTTCCAGGTAATTGAACACGGTTTTCCATTCCGTTTCGAAATTCGCGCCCGCCGTGAAATCGTTTTCCTTCCAGTCGTTGATATGATCGTATCCGCGGCTGCTTTCGGGGGCTTTCGCACTGTAGCTGATATGCGTTTCGCTGTGCTGCGCAATGGAAACGTTCATCGCCTTCGTGCCCGGATGAATGTGTTGCGGATAATACCAGCTCATCCACGGAAGGGCGTTTTCGTTTTCCGCCGCCCCCGTCATTTTGGAAGTCGGCCACTGCGATTCGAACACGTCGAAATACTCTTCCATCTGCGCGGAAATAAAATTGCCCTCTTCCCATGCGTCCGACGCGCCGTTGTTTTTCGAAGTGACCCCCGCGATCGCCGGTTTTCCGTTCGGCTTGAACCAGACCGGGTCGTATTCCGGATGATCTTTATAAAAATTCTGATAGATGTTGTTTACCGTACTTCCCGAAGAGGAATTGGTATAAAACATCAGTTTCGGCGGGTTGAAGCCTTGCCTTTGAAACTCGAGAAGAACGTTCGCGAGCTTGTGCACCACTTCCGGATAGATCACCGTGTTCGTCATGTCGCAGCAAAGGTAATCGATCCCCGCAAGCGTGAGAAGTTCCATGTGCCTTACCAGCACCCAGGGATCGCCCATGCTGTAATACCCGTAAAGAGGTTCCGCAAAGAAATGAAATTCTTTCGTGCGGGTATCGTCGTAATTTCTCGAAGTGTCCCTCAGGCGCATTTCGCCGCCTTCCGTCTGCAAGATCTTCGTAATGTCGTAAATATCCGTCTGCCCGCTCTTATGCTGTCCGAGCCAGAGGGAATAGAAGATCCCCACGTAACGGGTCGTTCCCGTTTCCGAAGATTTCTCCGTTATCTTTCTGCCGAGCGCGTCCGTCCCGACGACGTTCAGGCGGGTGTATTCCTCGGGGGTAAGCCCGCGGTTGTCCGTTACCCTGATAATGCCGGACGGATCCTTTCCGCTTTCGTTGTTTTCCGTTTTTCCGCAACCGCCGCCGAAAGCCGACAGCGCCGCCATTGCACCGCACATGATCATAGCCGTTATGTTTCTGATCTTCATATCAATACCCGTAAGAATAGCTCAGTCTGCCGATCGGCGCCGAATCGCCCGTAACGTAGTAACTCATAATGTTTCCCGGATCCTGCACGTTGTCGCACACCTTAAAGCGGATATAACAATCGTCCGCCGTAAGCCCGAGGAGAGAAAGGGGAACGGTTACCACCATCACGTTGCCGAATACTTTATAATCGGCTTCTCCCTCTTTTCCCCAGACGTAGCCTTGCGAAGACTTTTCCACCGAGGTTTTTCCGTTTTCCTTCGGCGCGCGGTTGATCGCAAAATCATATCCTTCGAAACCCGTCTGTTTGCCGTCCGCGTCGATCAGGATATTCATCCAGTTCACGTCCGTGCCGTTAAAGGGAGTGATATCGTTTGCCGTGCGGATATAAAAATACAGATTCGTCGCGTTGTGCACCACTTTCACGTCGGTGATATCGTTGCGGGCGGAGGCGTCGTAATAACGCCCTTTCCCCGTCGCGTCGACGAAATCTCTGTTCAGCGCGTCTCCTTCGAAATCGCGGTAATGGGCTTTCACGCCTTCCCACTGGAAAAGGGTGTCTGCCGAAGAAGAATCGATCGTCATTTTCTGATAGCGATAGTGTTTTCCTTCTTCCAGCTTATATTGCCGCACGTTGGAGATCATCTGCAGATAGAAATTATCGCCCGTTTCGCCCGCGCTCATCTCGATGTCTCTGCCGTATTCTTCGGTATACACGTCGCAGAAAGTCCCTTTGTTTCCGTTCCACGATTTTACAGCCATCCACTCGTTCCAGCCTGTCAGCATGACCTGCTGAATTTCCGTGCCTTTACTTTCGTAATCGAAAACGGTCTGCCATTCGTTGGCAAAGTTTCTGCCCGCGCGGTAGTCTTCGACCTCGCCCGTCTTGTAGTTATAACCGCGGTTGCTTTCGGGCGAACAGTCGCTGAACTGCACCGTGGGTCCGTGCTGCGCGACGGACACGCTGATCGCTTTGTAATTCGGGTGAACGCTCTGCGGATATTTCCAGCTCATCCACGGAATGGCGTTTTCGTGCTCGATCAGCCCCTGCGGCCACTGCGATTCCACGATCTCCATTCTCGGGGTAAGTTTATCCGTATCGAGGAAATCGCTGAACTCCGAGTCTTCCATCTGCATATTGCTCGCAAAGTTATTGTCTTTCGTAACGCCGGCGATCAGAGGCTTGCCGTTCGGCATGAACCAGATGGAATCGTACTTTTCCGTCTGATAAAAAGTCGTGTAGATAAGGTTTGCCGTCGTGCCGCTGTTCGAGTTGGTGTAAAACATCACCTTCGGCACATTGAACCCTTGTTTCTGATATTTCAGAAGAGTTTCGATCACGAGCTTCGCAACGTCCACATAAGCGGCGGCGTTCGTCGTATCGAAACACAGATAATCGATCCCGGCAGCCGTTAAAAGCTCGACGTGCCGCGTGACCACCCACGGATCGGACATGCTGTAATAGCCGTATAACGGTTCGGCGCAGAAATGGAATTCTCCCATGCGGGAAAGCTCGCTGTCCTCGTTCGAATTGAGCGCGGCTCTGCCCTCTTCCGTCGAAAGGAGTTTCGTGTTATCGTAGATCGCGGACTGCATATACGCATGCTGCCCGAGCCACAGAGAATACCAGATGCCCACATAGCGCGTGCCGTTCTTTTTTTCGGCGGCTTCGCCGAAATATCTGCCGAGCGCGTCCGTACCGACGGTGTTCATCACAGTGTACTCTTCCGCAGAAAGCCCGCGGTTATCCGTTATCCTCGCGTCCGACGACGGATCTTTCCCTCCGGAAGACTCGGGCACTTTTCCGCCCGAACATGCCGTTACCGACAATCCGAGGATCGCCGCCAAAGCGGCGCTCATCCATTTTTTCATACTTACCCCCGCCGGTCGGGATCGGGCAAAAGCCCGCCGATCGGTCGATAATCGTTTTATTTTTTAAACGTTGCTTTTCCTGCCGCGTCCTTCCTTTTTTCGGAAAAACGCCTTTTAATACCCGTAGGAATACGCGAATCTTCCGATCGGCGCCGAATCTCCCGAAACGTAGTAATCCATGATATCGTCATACCTCGTAACGTTATCCGTTGCCCTGATCGAAAGGCGGCAGTTCTCCTTCGTGAGAGAAAGCGCCGAAAGAGGAATTTTATAAAGGATCGAATCGCCGTACACGCGGTACTGCGCCTGCCCCGCCGTTTCCCACACGTAACCGCCCTTCGAACGCTCGACCGAAGTCGTGCCGGTATTTTCCGGTTTGCGGTTGATCACATACTGAAACCCGCCGAAAGAATTTTCGTTGTCGTTTCCGGTGTGAATGAAAAGGTTCATCCAGTTTTCGTCCGTTCCGTTGTACGCCGTAACGTTTTCCGCCGTTTTCACTTTTACGTAAAGGAACTCTCCGTCGTGCGTGACCGTAACTTTTTCGATATCGTTGCGGTTGGAGTTATCCACGTATGTCGTGGTGCGGAAACAATCCCGATAGTTTCTCGCGATCGCGTCTCCCGACAGATCGATATAAGAATGCGCCACGGCGTTCCAGCCGGAAAGGGTGTCGTCTTCGATATCGATCGTGTGGTATTCGTAAAGATAGCTTTTCGGATCGGAATAGCGGAACTTTCTCGTGTTCGCAAGGGTCTGAATTACAAAATTATCGTCGTAACCGCCCTTCATCATCTCAACGTCTCTCGAATATTCTTCGGAAAAGAGATCCACGAAGAAAGAATTTTCGCCGTCGTTATGCTTGATCGCCATCCATTCGTTGAACCCCGTGATCATCACGGTGTTCACCTTCTGTTTCGAGGGATCCTCGTTGTTTTCGAAAACGCTTTGCCACTGCGCCTGATAGTTCGTGCCGAGTTCGGCATTCTCGCCGATGTTTTCCGCAAGGGCGAAATCGTACCCTCTGCCGTAGTTCGTGCGCGCGCCGGCGCTCATTCTCGCGCCCGGATGCTGAGAGAGCGAAACGCTCATATATCCGTTGTAATTCCCTTGCGGATATTCCCAGTTCATCCACGGAAAACCCCTCTCCGTGTCGGTTATTGTTGTTTTTCCGTCCGGCCACTGCGACTCGCGGAAATCGAAAAACTCACTCGTCAGATAGTCGTACAGTTCCTGTGTGCCCGCCGGCGCCGCCATACCGCTCACCCCGATGATAAGGGGCTTGCCGTTCGGCGAATACCACAGATGATCGTATTTCCCTTTCAACGGCGCGGAATCCGCAAAATAGCGGTTGTAAAGATACACCACGCAGCGGGAGGAACCGGTGTTTGTGTACATCGTCACTTTCGGAACTTTAAAGCCCTGTTTGCGGAACTTTTCCAGCGTTTCGAAAATGAGATCCGCCTCTTTGTCGTAGCACACGTTGTTCGTGTAGTCGTAAACGAAGAAGTCCACGCCCATGGCGATCATCAGCTCGATATGCCTGGTCACGATCCACGGATCGTCCGAACAGTAATACCCGTATAAAGGTTCGTCCCAGTAATGGAATTTACCCCCGTTCTCCCCGAGATAATCGCTTTTCAGATAATCGGGGTTCTTTTCCATAATTTCCCGGATATTGAGAACTTCTCCCGGCGTTTCGTGATTACCGTGCCAGGTGTGATAGAAGATCCCCACGTCGTTCCCGTTCCGCTCGTCTCCGGGAGAAGCGATCCTTCCCGTTTTGTCGATCGCGGTCAGAGAAGCCTGCGTATATTCGACGTCGTCGATCAGCCTTAAATCGTACGTCTTCTTCGGTTCCTGCGGGGAGGAAGAAGATTCCTCCGGCGAGCCGCCCTTTTTGCAGCCCGCAAACGCGCATGCCGCCAGAACGACCGATAACGCTCCGCATACAAATTTTCTCATACACTCTCCCCTTCTGCGGGAAATATCAACCCTTTAATCCGGACATGTTCACGCCGTCGATCAGCTGTTCCTGGAAGAAAGCGAACAGCACGGTCGGGATCAGGGACATAAATACCGCACCCGCCATTACGATGTTGTCTTTGATCGTTCCTACCTGGTCGGTCGCGTTCGTGGAGTAATACACCACCTGCGCGAGCGTTTTGATCTGACCGCCGTCGCAATAGACCATCGGTCCGTAATAATCGCCCCAATACCCGATGAAAACCTGCAACATGACGTAAATGATAACGGGTTTGCAAAGAGGAAGGGTGATGTGGAAATATCTCTGGAAGGTATTCGCGCCGTCGATCATCGCGGCGTTGTCGAATTCGTTCGGGATCCCGAGCATAAACTGACGGATCAGGAAGATATACACCGCGCCGCCGCCGAATAAGTTCGGTATGGTGAACGGGAAAATCGTATCGAGCCACCCGAAACCGCCGTTTCCGAACATTCCGTTTTTGGAGTACATGACGTAAAGGGGAAGCTGCGTGACCGCCGCCGGCAGCATCATGGTGCCGAGCATCAGGAAAAACATCACGTTTTTCCCCGCCCATTTCAGTTTCGCGAAGGAATAAGCGATCAGCGAAGAAGAAAGGGGCACCGCGATCAGGTTGAACCCGATGATGATCGCCGTCCATTTCAGCCCTTCGAGATAAGCGAGGGGGTTGGCGTTGTTGCCGACCGCCGTTTTATCGTAAAACAAGGTGACAAAGTTGGAAAACATCCAGTCCCGCGTGAAGAAATCGTAACTGTATTTCGCGTTTTCCGCCGTCATAAGGCTTCTGTTTACCAGGTATAAATAGGGAACGAGAAGAATGACGGCAAGGATCGCCATCACAACGTATAACACGGCGTTCACGGCGATACTCTTTCTGCGCGCCTTTCTGCGCGGTCCTTCGATCAGGGCGCGTACGTCCTGTTGATTCTGTATCGATTCCGTCATGATTCTTCTCCGTAATAAACCCATTTGCTCGTTTTGAACAGGATAGCCGTCAGAACGCCGACGATCAGCAGAGTGATCCAGGCGAGAGCCGTCGCTTTGCCGTAGCTCGTCGCATCGCCGCCGAAGGACAGATAATAGATCCTGAGTCCGAGCATGTTGAGAGAGTCGGACGTGCCGCCCCCGCCGTTATGCCCGTATGTAAGCGGAGCGGTACTCTGAATGGTGCCGATCACCGACATGACGAGATTGTAGAAGATCATCGGCGTGGACATGGGAAGCGTTATGGAAACGAGCTTGCGCAGTTTCGAAGCCCCTTCGATATCCGCCGCCTCGTAAAACTGTTTGTCGATCGATTTGAAGGCGGAAAGCCAGAGGATCATTCCCCCGCCCGCGCCCCAGAGCCCGTAAAAGATAATGGAGAGAATGGCTCTGAAATCTTCTTCGTCGTGCCAGCGGAAAGGCGTGCCGCCGAGCGCGGCGAGGATCTCGTTGAAAAGCCCCTGGAAAAAGGTTCCGTCCGTTCTCTGAACGTTCAGAGCGGTCAGTTTTTTCCACACGATCGCCCCTGCCGCCGCGGGGATCATGCAGGGCAGATAGTAAAGAATACGGAACACTTTCGTCCCCTTTCTCTTCTCGTTGTTCACGAGAAGAGCGAGGAAATAGGAGCACACAAGCCCGAGGGGCACGCTGATGATCGCATAAAAGAAAGTGTTTTTCGCGATGAACCCCGCCATGGGGCTCGTCAGTATTTTCTTATAGTTTTCGAACCCCACGAATTCGCCCATCCAGTCGGACGGAGAGAATACCCATTGCGGGGATTTGTAGAAAGACATGATCAGAGAGAAGATCATCGGGATCAGCGTGAAGATCAGTATTCCCACCGCAAGCGGCAGATTGAACAGCCACCCCGTATAATTCTTTCTCAGAAAGTCTTTGATTTTATTTTTGTGCGGTTTTCCCTTTTTCAGGGAATTTTCCGCCGCTGCCGTTTCCGTCATTTTTCCTCCGAAATTCGCTTTTCCCTGAAAGCGTCAGTCCGCCATGGCGTCGTCAATGGCTTTCTTGCAGGAAGCGATCGCGTCTTTGATCGATTTTTTCATATTCGTTCCGTCCACAAAGAGGTCGGTCACGGCTTTGTCGATCGCCGATTTTGCCTTGATGGGAGCGTATTCGAAGAAGGTGGGAGACATTTTGTATTCCGACCCCCAGGTGTAAGCCGCAAGGTTGAATTTCTCGTAGCCCTTGCCCCAGTTCGCTTCCGTCGGATCGGAAAGGTCTTTGCGGATGGACGCGAGGTTCAGTCCGTTAAGAGCCATGTTCTGCTGTCCGTCTTTGCTGAGAAGGTGGCGAAGGAACGCCCAGGCGATATCTTTATTTTTCGAAGGTTTCGTGATGCAGTAACCCGCGATGCCCGCACCGATCTTCGCGTTCGAATAATCCATCTCTCCGTTCTTCTCTTCGCCGATCAGCGGGAAGGATACGAGGTCGATCTTATCTTTCAGAACGTTTTTGCTCTGCAGCGAGGAAATGGACATGGACTGGAAGTAAATGGGGCACTGCCCTTGTTCGAAGCCCGCGCCTACCGTGATCTGGGAATCGGGGATATATCTCTTTTCCACCATTTCGCGAAGGAGCGCGAGGGTTTTTTCCGTACCCGCATTGTCGATCGCGTTGCTGCCGTTGGAAGAAATCACTTCCGAGCCGTAAGAAGAAAGCATGGGCACGCAGACCGAAAGCCAGGAAGTGAGGTTCGGTTCCACGCAATATGCGCCGGCTAAGCCCTGAGCATCCATCCACACTCTGAGCTTTGCGCAGGCAGCCATCATATCTTCCCACGTCCAGCCGTTTTTCACCGTGGACATATCGACGCCCGCGGCTTCGAACATATCCGTTCTGTAGAAAGCCACCACGCTGTCGCACGAACGGGGAACGACGTAACGGTTACCCTGCACTTTCCCCATGTCGAAATATTCGCTGTAGAAAGTTCCGTCGAATCCGGCTTCGCCGAAAAGCCCCGCTTTTTCCGTTTTCTCGATGTACAGATCGAGGTTTTCCATGTAACCGTAAGCTTCATAGATATCGGGCGAGTTCGTCCAGATGATATCGGGAAGGGTCCCGCCCGTCGCCATACGCTGAACGTTGTTGCCGTAAGTGCCGGAGTTGATGGAAATGTATTTCAGTCTGATCGTCACGTTGGGATACATCTTTTTGAAATCGTCCACAAGGCACTGGATCATCGTCTCTTCGTTGGCATTGCCGCCGGGGATGCCGATGCTGAGCGTGGCAGTGGTATTCGGATCGATATCAAGGTTCACGTCGTCCGCGTCGGAAGGTCCGTTGTTTTCCGTCTTTCCGCACGAGATCGCGCAGATCCCGAGAACGACCGCAAGTAACAATACAAGAAATTTCTTCATATTTTTCTCCTTTTGCTTCAATATATTTTCCGATCTTCCCTTCCGCGGTTTTCCCCGTAAAGGGGATTTCGCTTGGGGCGAAGCTCCAAGCGAAAGAGGATATCCTCTTTCCGTTTTCCGGCGATCGATTTTTACCGTTATATTCTGTTTCCGTTTCAGTATTTCACGAGCTGCGCGATCATGTTCATCGCGTACAGACGGGACGAGAAATCGTTCACGTGGTTAATGCCGTTGCCCGTAACGTCGTAATACTTCTTCCCTTCGAGCAGTTTTTTGGACTGCGAATACAGATCGAGCACATAAACGTTGTCGAGTTCCTCCGCGATCTCGTCCAGAGCCTTCCAGTATTCTTCGAATCCGGTATCGAGATAAAGTTCGGGGTTCGCCATGAACGCCTTGATCAGAACGAATTCGCATTCGGGGTTCGCGCCCTGCACGTCGGTCACGATCTTTTTAATGTTCGCTTTATAGGAATCCGCCGATCTTCTTTCGCCGAGATCGTTGATGCCGAAATGAATGTACATCAGGTCGGGTTTATCCTGCGCAAGCTGCAACGTCTGCACGTCTTCCGCGCCCCAGCCGGACGTTTTTCCTCCGACCGCGCGGTTGGAAAGGGTGATCTTTCCGGTATATTTCTGTTGCAACGCCTGTTGCGTCAGATCCATGAAACAGTCCATAAAAGGTTCGTGGTTGAATTTCTTGCTCGAAGAACAACCTTCCATCACGCTGTCTCCCGTGGCGGCGATCTTCAGATCGTCTCCGAGGAGAAGCTTGTTTTTCGTCTTCGTTAAGCCGGACGTCGCATAGGACGCATAGAGAGAAAGGTCGACTTCCGAAATGTCGTACACATAACTCACGTAGACCTGTTTGCCGTAATAGAAGGGACTTTCCGTATAGACGGCGGATCCCATCTGCATGCAGTCGGTAAGAATGTTTCCGATCTGATCCACTTTTTTGAATCCTTCCGGCATTTTCACGCCCGCAAGGTTCGCTTCGGTCAGGCTCGGCACCCCTTTATCGGAAGAAACGGAGATCTTCTTTCCTTCCACTTTGAAATCGGAAACGTTGAATTCGTTTTTCAGCGTGTAATCGCGGATCGAAAGGATTTTCACCGGGGTGAACTGCAGCGATCCGGAAAGCGTTCCCTCTTCGTCGTCGATCAGAAGGGTCGTTTCGTTGTAGATCACGTTGCCCGTATAAAAAGGAGTCGTCGTCTCTCCGAAACCGAATTGATAGGTCGCGTCGGCAGGTTCCACGTAATTCGGGAAGTTCTTTTTCACGTCTTCTTCCTCTTTTACGGACGTTCCTCCCGTCGTTCCTCCGCAGGCGGCGCACGCCAGCGACAGACACAAACCGAAAGCTACGGCTGCGATTGATTTTTTCATCCGATCTCTCCTTTCCCGCCGTTTTCCCCGCGGGAACCCCGCCGTTTCCGCGGCTGGGCATATTTTTATACTTTACCGTTTCATTGTAGCACAACGCCTTCGATATGACAATACACAGACAAAACGATAATATGCACAAACTTAATTTTTCTTTCAAAATCGTTGACCTCGCGGAAAACATGTGGTATCATTATACCGCAAACAAAAAAAACAGGTTCTTTCGACCGGACTCGACAGAACGGAGAGATTTTTATGAGTCAGCTTTTCAGTTTGATCAACACCGCCACCTTTCCCGTTACCGAAGGCGAATTCGTAACGGTGGGCAGTTTCTGGAAAAACCAGGTCTTCTTTTATAAATACGAACGCCTTTATTATGTGACGGACGGCGACGCGGAGATCTATCTGAAAGATAAATCCTTCCGTTTAAAGCCCGGTTACATGTATTTTATCCCCAGCCACTCCGTCATCACGGGAAAATGCGAGGAATATTTCAGCCACCATTTCATTCATTTCCGTTTCGAGCGTTCGGCAAGCAACGTCTTCTATGCCCTGAACCTGAAAAACGAAGTGAAGGCGGGCGAAGCGGACGAATACTTTTTCAAAAGAATCGAAAATTACATAAAAAGCCGGGACGAAGGGCACGGCAACGACCTTGCGGGAGAACTGGAAGTAAGCGGCATTATGAAGATCCTGATCTCCCGTTTCCTGCCCGACATTTATCCCGACGACAGCATCGTTCCCTTTCTGGACATTATCGAATATATAGACAAAAACATAGAACGCGAGATCTCCGTGGAAGAACTTGCGGATATCTGCTCCCTGAACAAAATATACTTTTCCAACAAGTTTGCCAAGCATATGGGCATCTCGCCGTCACAGTTCGTGATCAACCGCAGGCTCGAAAAAGCGATGGAACTGATCAAATTCTCCAACTATTCTTTAAAAGAAATCGCCTATAAATCGGGGTTTCAGAACAACCTGTATTTCTCGCGTATTTTCAAAAAGAAAATCGGTATGACGCCCACCGAATTCAAAAATAAAATCAAAGAATAAAGCCCCGGAAAAATCAAAGAATAAAGCCCCGGAAAAGCACGACGTCTCGTCTTTCCGGGGCTTTCACGTTCGTTTTTCTTTCAGATCAGAACTTTTCCTTCGACGAAAGAGCGGAAATGTTCCGCATAGCCGAGGGCGTCCGTAAGATCGGAAAGCGTCGCGATGCCGCAGAGATTCTTTTTATAAAATTTCGCAAGTTTCTGTTTCGTCTTCTTTTCTCCGATCGTTTCTCCGTATCTGCAGAACATGACAAGGCTTTTGTTATACGCGATGTTTCCGTATTCGAGCAGAGACGAAAAATCGGAAAGATCCCGATCCATCCGCGTATCCGCCGTGCCGTTTAAAAGAGAAGAAAGCTCGAAAAACGACTTATAGGCTGAGATCGCACCCGAAAGAATATCGTCCGCCACCGTAGCGTCTCCCCTTTCTTTCCAATAAAGATAAGCGGAATACTCGGCAAGACCTTCGTCGAGATAATGCTCTTTCGTCTGATCGAACCCGACGCCCCCGCGCCACCACTGATGCGCCGTTTCGTGAACGATCGCCTGTCTCCGCTCTTCCTCTCCCAAAGAATCGGAAATGACCGAAAGCCCGGAATATTCCATGCCGCCGTACGCGAACGCCGTTTCCGCAAGAGAATAGGTTTCGTAAGGATATTTTCCGAAGGAGGAAGAGAAAAAGTCAAGCGCGTCGAGCGCAAGCTCGAGATCTTCGCAGAATTCTTCCCGTTCGGTGTAATAATTCACGCAAACGCCGTTTGCTTCTCCGCTTGCCACGTTGAAGTTTTTCCCGAGCACAAAGGAGATATCCCGCCCTTCCGGCAGATCGAAGGAATACACGGTAATCTCCCCTTTTACTTCCGTTCCGATCGTCTTTCCTCCCGACGCGACGATATATTCCGAAGGGACCGTCAGATTCACGGAATAGTCGCAGCAGATCTGTTCGTACGGATCGCCGAAGGGAGAATAAGAGATCTCCCGGAATCCGTCGCCGGAAAAACGGCAGCAAACGGGAAACCAGTCGCCGAGGTTCACTTTGTTTTCCCATACGCCCGTACGGAATCTGCATTCGGGTAAAATAAGCCGATAATCGACTTCTACAGTCACTTCTTCTCCGGTAAACAATGTTTTCTCCAGATCGACGTACAAAATATTGTCGTCTTCCCCGCCGATAGAAAACGCCGCTTGCTTTCCCTCCGAAAAAACGGATAAAACGTCCGTCGTCATATAGTTTTTCCCGTTCGGATACACCTTTCTTTCCCCGTCTTCCGTCGTAACGGGTTTCTTTGCTCCTTCCCGGTAGGCGTTCGTATAGAGAATGAACGGCAGGCGGGAAATTTCCTTTTCTCCCTCGTGCACGTAACGATAGCTCATCTTTGCCGTCAGAGTATTTCCTTCAAAAACCGCTTCGATCGAACACGCCGGCATTTTTTTCGTTTTCCGGACCGTGCACCCGGCGGCTGCGGACGTTGCAAGGCACAAAAAGAAGAGAAAAAACAACAATTTCGCACTCCTTTTTCCCGCAAACCTATAAGCAGGGAAAACGGATCTCCCCTTCCCCGATCTCCTTCTGATTCCGGACATAAAAAACCTCCCGTACAATATACGGGAAGTTTTTCCTGTTTATGTCAACGCTTTTCCTCTCCCTTTGTCCGGGTGACAAAACTCGTTTTATTCCGACCGTACCGGCTGCGGCGGATCACTTATCCTCAAGCATCAGATAGGTGAGCGGATCGACTTTTTTGCCGTTCAGCGTCGTTTCGAAATGAAGATGCGGTCCGTCTTTATATTCCTGGCGATTGGTCGTGGAAACGCCACCGATCACGTCGCCCTTTTTCAGCGACTGCCCTTCCGTAAGCCCTTCTTTCGCCTCGATCGAATTATAAACGGATTTCAACCCGTTGCCGTGATCGACCGTGATCGTGGTGCCCTGCAGATAACTCGTGGTAATGCTTTCGATCTTTCCGTCGTAAACGCATCTCACTTCCGCCCCTTCGTCGGCGGCGAAATCGATCCCCATGTGCCCCGTATACACGCCGAGCGTACTGTTGAACACCACCGTGGAAGAAGTGAAGCTCTTCAGCACCGAACCGTTTTCCACCGGAAGAATGAACATGATCTTCGTATCCGCGGGATCGTCCTGATTCGGCTTGTCGTCGGGATCTTCCGGCTTGTCCGTCGGCTTATCGCTGCCGCCCGTGCTTTCGGGTTCTCTCGTGCTCTCCGCAATGCTTTCCGGTTTTCCGCCCGTCTGGATTGGCTGATTGTTCTTCTGCCACACGACGACCGCGATCACCGCGGCGATCACCAGCAGGGAAAACCCTACGATAAGGTAATACAAATTCCTCTTGAAAAATGCTGCAACTCCGTTCTGTTTCTTTTCCGACATATTGTTATGTCCTCCTTAAATTTTCAGCTTCGCCGCTTTTTGCTTTCCGGGCAGACCCTCTTTTTCGTTTTCCCGTCAATATCCGCCGAATAAAATCGGCGTGCCTGCGACCGTTCTTCCGTTCGCATAGGCTATGTGCAGATTGACTTTTTTCCCGTTAATCAATTTATAGCCCCTTAATTTCGGGGTATAGTAATATTCGCTCCGCACCCCTTCCGCGTTTTCTTCGAAAAGAAACCGGGCATGATATCGACGGACGATCTTTTCGGCTTCTTCCGGGCTGTCGAGCATCACGCTCTCCCCTTTGAGCCGGAACAGGAAAAACAGTCTTTCGTTTGCTTCCTCTCCGCTTAAGGAAAGGATCTGACAGGCAGACGAGTTTTTTAACAGATATGCCTCGTGCCGCCCCGCATAGGGAAATACGCTCCCTTTCTGAAGATTGACCGAAACAAACATAGCAAGCGCCGCCGTAGCGGCAAGCAAAGTTTTACGCATATCACGTCTCCGCTGTTGTTTTACGCAGAGAATTGTTGACCGCGAATTTTCCTTTTATACCTGAACAACGAAAAATTTTTAAATTCTTTTTGATTCGGTTGACATTGCCGCCCTGCGGTAGTATAATACGGATATAAAATAATTCCTACCGTTTTGGTAGGAATTGAATCGGGAGGTATTCTGTATGTCGAAAATTTATCATTCCGCAAGCGAGCTGATCGGAAACACACCTTTGGTCGAACTGACGCGCATCGAAAAAGCTTTCAACCTGAAAGCTAAGATCCTTGCAAAACTCGAGTATTTTAATCCCGCGGGGTCTGTGAAAGACCGTATCGCGAAAGCCATGATCGAGGATGCCGAGAGATCCGGCAAACTTCAGCCGGGCGGCACGATCGTAGAACCGACTTCGGGCAATACGGGAATCGGAATCGCGGCGATCGGTACGGCAAAAGGATACAAAGTGATTATCGTAATGCCGGAAACAATGTCCGTCGAACGCAGAAAAATGATAAAGGCATACGGTGCGGAGATCGTTCTTACGGAAGGCGCAAAAGGAATGAAGGGTGCGATCGCAAAGGCAAACGAACTTGCGGAAGAGCTCGGAGCATTTGTCCCGGGACAATTCGTGAATCCTGCCAACCCGAAAGCGCACTATGAAACGACCGGTCCCGAACTTTACAGAGACACCGACGGTAAGATTGACTGCTTCGTTGCGGGCGTCGGCACGGGCGGAACGATCACGGGTATCGGCAGATATTTAAAAGAAAAACTTCCCTCTGTCGAGATCGTCGCCGTAGAACCGGCTTCCTCCCCCGTTCTTTCGGAAGGAAAATCGGGTTCTCATAAAATACAAGGTATCGGCGCAGGGTTTGTTCCCGACACCCTCGACACGTCCGTTTACGATAAGGTAATCCCCGTTTCCAATGAAGACGCCTTTTCTTACGCCGCTTCGGTCGGAAAAACGGAAGGTTTTCTGGTCGGAATTTCAGCAGGCGCAGCCTTAGCCGCCGCTGTTTCCCTTGCCCGTAAAGCGGAATACGAAGGAAAAACGATCGTTGTGTTATTCCCGGACGGCGGAGACAGATACCTTTCTACCGACCTCTATCAGGCGTAACACGAAATCGCACGGTTTGCCGCCGATACATTTATCCGCAGGCGATCGCGTTAATTCATCAATCGTATAACACGCGAGCGGAACGTGGTATATAAGAATTAAAAATATATAATTCTGTCTTCCTGAACCGACAAATAGAATCTGCCCGTGAAGGATCTCAAAATTATATATTTTTCTTTTCCCTTCGGCTGCATTTTGCAGAGATGTCCTGAGATCCTTCATCAGCCGTGCAAGAGGCAGGACCAGGATGACAGGACATGTTTTCCGGGCGATCTCGAAATTATATATATTTCTCTTTCCCTTCTGTGACATTTCACGGATATGTCCTGAGATCCTTCATCAGCCAGGCAAGCGGCAGGATCAGGATGAAAGGACATTTGCCGAGCGGCATAATAAATTTATCAACAACAAAAAGCGCTGCGGATACTTCCGCAACGCTTTTCGATTACCCGAAAAGGGAAATTATTTGATGATCTTGGAAACGACGCCGGATCCTACCGTTCTGCCGCCTTCACGAATAGCGAATCTCAAACCTTCTTCGCAAGCGATAGGAGTGATGAGGGAAACGTCGATCGTGATGTGGTCGCCGGGCATAACCATTTCAACGCCTTCGGGAAGTTTGATGGTTCCCGTAACGTCCGTCGTTCTGAAATAGAACTGAGGTCTGTAGTTGTTGAAGAACGGGGTGTGACGACCGCCTTCTTCTTTGGTCAGAACGTAAACCTGACCGCTGAACTCGGTATGAGCTTTCACCGTGCCGGGTTTCGCGATAACCTGACCTCTTTCGATACCGCTTCTGTCGATACCACGAAGAAGTGCGCCTACGTTATCGCCTGCCATTGCTTCGTCAAGGCTCTTTCTGAACATTTCAAGACCCGTGATGACGGAAGTGGAGGGCTTTTCCTGAAGACCGATGATCTCAACGGGATCGCCGACGTGAGCTACGCCTCTTTCAACTCTGCCCGTAGCAACGGTACCACGACCGGAGATCGTGAACACGTCTTCGACAGGAAGAAGGAACGGCTTCGCATCGTCTCTTTCCGGGGTCGGAATGTAGCTGTCGATAGCGTCCATAAGTTCAAGAATGCATTTGCATTCGTCAGAAGCAAGGATCTCTTCTTTGGAGCAACCGCTCGAAGCTTTTTCAAGAGCTTTCAGAGCCGAACCCTTGATGATGGGGGTCGTGTCGCCGGGGAATCCGTACTCGTCAAGAAGTCCTCTGACTTCCATTTCAACGAGTTCGAGAAGTTCGGGATCGTCTACCTGATCGCATTTGTTAAGGAATACGATGATGTAGGGAACGCCGACCTGACGAGCAAGAAGAATGTGTTCTCTGGTCTGCGGCATCGGACCGTCGGTAGCGGCAACGACGAGGATAGCACCGTCCATCTGAGCGGCGCCGGTGATCATGTTCTTAACGTAGTCCGCGTGTCCCGGGCAGTCAACGTGAGCATAGTGTCTCTTGTCGGTCTGATATTCGACGTGCGCGGTGTTGATCGTGATACCTCTTGCCTTCTCTTCGGGAGCCTTATCGATCTGGTCATATCTCATAGCTTCCGCATCGCCCTTCGCAGCCATCGTCATGGTGATAGCAGCGGTAAGCGTGGTCTTGCCGTGGTCAACGTGGCCGATCGTTCCGATGTTTACGTGCGGCTTGCTTCTGTCAAATTTAGCTTTTGCCATTGTTTGTTTCCTCCGATAAAATTTGTTTTTGTTTTAATTTTTTGTATTACCGTATCGCTTTATCCGAAAGCGATAAAATAATTGAATTTACGCATCTTTTCCCGCATGCGCGGCGGTTGCCGGACGTATTCCCGGCGGCTTCACGCCGTTATTCCGGAAACGGATTCCGGGAATAACGAACGAAAAGTATGCAAATTACGATTTATCAGTCTTCGTGCTTGACAGCTCTTTCGCCGATGATCTTTTCCGCAATGGACTTCGGGCATTCCGAGAAGTGATCGAACTGCATCGTGAACTGTCCTCTGCCCTGCGTTCTCGATCTCAGATCGGTCGCATAACCGAACATTTCGGAAAGCGGAACGTAAGAATCGATGACCTTGGAGCCGTTTCTGTCTTCCGTACCGAGGATCGTACCTCTCTTCGAGGAGACGCTTCCCATCAGATCGCCGAAGTAATCTTCCGGAGTAACGATCTCAACCTTCATGATAGGTTCGAGAAGAACGGGGTTCGCTCTCTTCATGCCGTCTTTGAACGCAAGAGAACCTGCGATCTTGAACGCCATTTCGGACGAGTCGACTTCGTGGTAAGAACCGTCGTAAACCGTCGCTTTGAAATCGACCATTTCGTATCCGGCGAGATAACCGTTTTTCGAAGCTTCTTCGATACCCTTTCTGACGGGTTCGATATATTCCTTCGGAATGGATCCGCCGACCGTTTCGTCTTCGAAAACGAAGCCCGAACCGGGTTCGAGGGGTTCGAATCTGACGCGGCAGTGACCGTACTGACCTTTACCGCCGGACTGTCTCTTATACATACCTTCGGCTTCGACCGCTTTTCTGAAGGTCTCTTTATAGGAAACCTGCGGCTTACCGACGGTAGCTTCTACCTTGAATTCGCGCAGAAGTCTGTCGACGATAATCTCGAGGTGAAGTTCGCCCATGCCGGCGATGATCGTCTGTCCCGTTTCTTTATCGGTATAGAATTTGAACGTGGGGTCTTCCTCGGCGAGCTTGAGAAGAGCGAGGGTCATTTTTTCCTGACCGGCTTTCGTCTTGGGCTCGATCGCTACCTGAATAACGGGTTCGGGGAATTCCATGTTCTCGAGGATGATCGGGTGATCTTCGTCGCAGAGGGTATCGCCCGTTGTCGTGTCTTTAAGACCTACGATCGCGCAGATATCTCCGGAGTAGATCTCGTCGATTTCCTCTCTGTGGTTGGCGTGCATCAGAAGAAGTCTTCCGACTCTTTCTTTCTTCTCTTTCGTGGAGTTATACACGTAAGAACCTGCGGTCAGAACACCGGAGTACACGCGGAAGAACGCGAGTTTTCCGACGAACGGATCGGCAACGATCTTGAATGCAAGACCGGCAAACGGTTCTTCGTCGTCCGTCTTTCTGACTTCTTCTTCGCCCGTGTCGGGGTTGATACCCTTAACGTGATCGACGTCGATCGGGCTGGGAAGGTAATCAACGATAGCGTCGAGCAGGTGCTGAACGCCTCTGTTTTTATAGCTGGATCCGCAAAGCACGGGAACGATAGCCATCGAGATCGTGCCTTTACGCAGCGCCGCCTTCATCTCGTCTACGGAAAGTTCGCCCGTTTCGAAGAATTTCTCCATCAAAGCGTCGTCCTGCTCCGCGCAGGCTTCCATCAATGCCGCTCTTGCTTCCGCTGCCTTGTCTGTATATTCGGCGGGGATCGGTCCTACGGTGAAATCTTTACCGAGATCGTCGTGATAAATAATGGAATCGTTTGCGACAAGGTCGATAATTCCGCAGAACGTATCTTCCTTACCGATGGGAAGGCAGATGGGCATAGCGTTTGCCTTCAGTCTGTCTCTCATCATCTGCACGGCGTTTTCGAAGTTTGCGCCGTTGATATCCATTTTATTGACGTATGCGATACGGGGAACGTGGTACTTGTCCGCCTGTCTCCAGACAGTTTCGGACTGAGGTTCTACACCGCCCTTCGCGCAGAACGTCGCGACGGCACCGTCGAGAACGCGGAGAGATCTTTCGACTTCGACCGTGAAGTCGACGTGTCCCGGCGTATCGATGATGTTGATTCTGTTTCCTTTCCAGAAGCAGGTCGTAGCGGCGGAGCAGATCGTGATACCTCTTTCCTGCTCCTGTACCATGAAGTCCATCGTAGCGGCACCGTCGTGGACCTCGCCGAGTTTATGCGTTTTTCCGGTGTAGAAAAGGATACGCTCGGTCGTGGTCGTCTTGCCGGCATCGATGTGAGCCATGATACCGATATTTCTTGTATGGTATAAATCAAATTGTCTCGGCATAAGTGTCTCCCGTTACCAACGATAGTGGGCAAACGCTTTGTTTGCTTCCGCCATTCTGTGCGTGTCTTCTTTCTTCTTGACAGCGCCGCCGGTGTTGTTGTACGCATCCATGAGTTCGGCAGCAAGCTTGTTGCTCATATCTCTGTCCGATCTCTTTCTCGCGCTCGCCACGATCCAACGGATCGCAAGCGTCTGTCTTCTTTCGGGTCTGATTTCGATAGGAACCTGATAGTTGGATCCCCCGACTCTTCTCGCTTTTACTTCGAGAAGGGGCATTACGTTGTTCATGACCTGATTAAATATATCCATCGGTTCGACGCCGAGCTTAGCCTGAGCTTTTGCAAGCGCGTCGTAAACGATAGTCTGCGCCGTTCCTTTCTTGCCGTCGAGCATTACCTGGTTGATGAGCTTGGTAACCACTTTATTGCCGTAGATAGGATCGGGCAGAACGTCTCTCTTCGGGACGTTACCTCTTCTTGGCATATGTTTGTCCTCCTTTAAAATTTTAGGGTAATTAAAACCCGGTACAGCTATCGCCTTCCGCCTTAAGGCGGTGCGAACCTTCCGGCAATCGAATTGCCGTACTGCCTACTTTTCGAGCGTCTTCAGAATATCCGATAAGTAGGATAAAAGTGTAAATTTGGTTGCGGTTTCAAAAACAAATCGTCAGGCAATTATTTGGGGCGTTTCGCGCCGTATTTGCTTCTTGCCTGTTTTCTCTTCGCAACGCCTGCGGTATCGAGCGTGCCGCGGATGATGTGATATCTTACGCCGGGCAAATCTCTTACTCTTCCGCCGCGGATAAGTACCGAGCTGTGTTCCTGAAGGTTGTGACCTTCGCCGGGAATGTAGATGGTACCTTCCTGCTTGTTCGTCAAGCGAACTCTTGCGATCTTACGAAGCGCGGAGTTAGGCTTCTTGGGGGAAGTGGTGGTAACGGAAAGGCATACGCCTCTCTTCTGCGGGCAATTCTCCATGATGGGAGCTTTGCTCTTTTCCTTCGCCGTAACTCTGCCCTGTTTGATGAGCTGGTTGATGGTTGGCATTTTTTACCTCCTTATTTTGATGGAATATTCTGAAAACGGACCCTAACCCGTTTAAAGAAAGCGATAAGAACGATAACGGCGGAATTCCGTCCGGAAGGAGCGGAAACTTTTTATCGAAAGGAAAATCGGGCATAAAAAAGCCTTATCTCGCATTCCGAGACCATTATCTCGTTTATTGTAACATTTTTTATTGCCGTAGTCAACTTTTTTTATGCAAATATTCATGAAAACAGAGAAAAACCGGAGAAAATTTTTTCATATCCGGCGTCTTCCGTCTCCTTTCTTCCGGGAAAATGCAGCCGGACGAAAACAAAAACGAAAAACGGGCGCAAACAGATTGCAACCCGTCTTTTATCTTATCTTCTTTATCTTTATTTAAAAAGGCAGAACGCCGAGGTCGGAAAGAAGGATCTTGATCCCGAGCAGGATCAGAATAACCCCGCCGACGATCTCCGCCCTCTTTTTATAGCGTGAACCGAACACGTTTCCGATCTTAAGCCCCGCGCAGGAAAACAGAAAAGTGGTGACCCCGATCAGGGCGATCGTAAGGACAATGTTTCCCTTGTCGATAAAGGCGAAGGACACGCCCGCCGCCAATGCGTCGATGCTGTCCGCAACGGAAAGAACGAGCATGGTTTTAAATCCGAAAGACGCGTCCACCTTCGGTTCTTCTTTCGAAAAAGCTTCCCTGAGCATATTGACTCCGAGAAGAACGAGAAGGCCGAAAGCGATCCAGTGATCGACCGCGCTGACAAACCGCTCGAATGTACTTCCCAACAGAAAGCCGATCGTAGGCATCAGCATCTGAAACCCGCCGAACCACAAGCCGACTGCAAGATAATGTTTCGGTTTTATTTTTTCGACGGATAAACCCTTACAGATAGAAATAGCGAAGGCATCCATGGAAAGCCCGACCGCCAGAAGCAAAATTTCAACAATACCCATATAAATGAATAATTCCTTTTCCGCCCGTCTTCCCGCAAACAGAATTTGCGCCCGTGTGAAGATCCGGAGAAGTATATCACTTTTCCGTCCGTTTGTCAACGGTTTCGATACGGGTTAGTTTACGGCTAATTACGGCAAAAATTGCGCCCGCGGTTTATTTGTCGTGCCCGCGGCTAAGGAAGCAGGTCGTAATATTCCGTTCCGATCAGCGGCACGTCGATAAAATCGTCCGGGCGGGCGCAGACGATCGAATGGATATACGAAATAAACATTTCCGCCGTCAGGCGATATCCGCTCGCATTCATGTGCCCGTTGTAAAAATATCTCTTTTTAAACGCCGCGTCGTAAACGGGCGCATAACGGTAAAGGTCGATCACGTACGTATCCGGCAAAGAACAGGCAAAAGCATGCAGAAGAGCGGCGTGCTTTTCTTTCAGAACTTTATTCTCTTCACCGTCGCTCTCTTCTCTCGGCATGGTAACGAGAAAGAATTTCGCGTCCGGTCCGACCGAACGGTATTTCGCGAGAAGATCGGCATAATAACGGGCAAACGTTTCCCTGTCCGTTCCGCCGTCTTTTTCGGTACCGACTTCCTGTTTCAATCCGAAAAGATCGTTCACACCGAGCGCGAAAATGTACGCCTGGCAGTTTTTCGCTTTATCGAAGCAGCCGTTGCTCTCTCCCCATCCGGAAATCATCTCTTTCGCCGTCATTCCCCCGCGGGAGAAATTATATGCGACGGCACCCGTAACGCGGGCGAGAAATTGCCCCCAGGAATACTCGTATAAATCGGGATAATATCTCTTTTCTCCGTTCACGATCTCGATCTCGCCGGAAGAAAGCGAATCTCCCACGCATCCTATGCGGCGGAAAATCGCGCATTCTCCTCCGTAAGCGGGCTTTTCCGCCAGCGGGTTTTTATCAAAAACACATTCCATATCCTTTCCTCTCGTTCTCACCGCTTTCCGCAACGCGCAAAGCGGGCTGCCGTTTACCGGTTTCCGTCATAGCGAAGCAGAGCCGCGCTCCGTCAGTTCAACGCGACGTCTTTTAACTTTTCGTATTTCTCCATGGCGGCGATCTTCAGCGCCGGCAGATTTTCCGCGTGAGAAAAAGCCTCGTCGCAAAGTTTTTTCGCAAAGAATACCACGGAAGGGGAAAACCCGAGACCGCCGATATCGCTGATGAATTTCCCGCTCTGCCTCGTGCCGAGGAAATCCCCGCCGCCCCTCATTTCGAAGTCTTTTTCGGCGATTTTGAACCCGTCATTGCTTTCGCAAAGAGCTTTGAGCCGCTCGAGCGATTTTTCGTCGTCCGTCGAAGTATAGAGAAAACAGTAGCTTTTATCGCTCCCTCTCCCGACGCGCCCCCTGAGCTGATGGAGCTGGGAAAGCCCGAATCTCTCGGCGTTGTAAATCACCATTACGGTGGCGTTCGGAACGTCGATCCCGACTTCCACCACCGTGGTGGAAACGAGGAGATCGGTCTCGTGCCGTTTAAACTTTTCCATCACTTCCGCTTTTTGCGCGTCCTTCATTTTTCCGTGAAGAAGGGCGACTCTCACGGACGGCAACCGCCCCTGCAGCTCTTCGAAAAGCTCCGTAACGGACATCAGCGTGCCCTCTTCGTCCTCTTCGATTTTCGGGCAGACGCAGAAAGCCTGTCTGCCTTCCGCCACCGTTTTCGCAAGAAAACCGATCATGCCTTCGTATTTCCGTTCCGGCACGATATTCGTCTGCACCGGCAGGCGGTTTTTCGGCTTATCCGTGATCTCCGTTACGTCGAGATCGCCGTAAAATATCAAAGAAAGGGTTCTCGGAATGGGCGTCGCGCTCATCACGAGAACGTCGGGAATCATTCCCTTCGCCACAAGCGCGCTTCTCTGCCCCACGCCGAAACGATGCTGCTCGTCGCACACGCAGAGAGAGAGATTATAAAAGGTCACGTCGCCCGTCAGAACGGCATGCGTTCCGACGACGATCTTCGTCTCTCCCGACGAAATGCCCTGTTTGACCGCCTTTTTCTCCTTCGCTTTCAGCGATCCGCTTAAAAAAGCGCACTCGTATTCGGGGAAATATTTTTGTACCAGAGCAAAATTCTGCTCCGCCAGGATTTCCGTCGGCGCGAGCATGACCGCCTGATATCCGCTTTTTACCGCAAGATACATTGCGCACAGGGCAACCGCCGTTTTCCCGCTGCCTACGTCTCCCTGTAACAGACGGTTCATCGAGCGGGGACCCGTCATGTCCGAATAGATCTCGTTCACCGCTTTTTTCTGTCCGTCGGTAAACTCAAACCCGAAACGGGCGGTAAAGCCCTTCAGGTCTGCCGCCGTACAGCCGTAAGAATTGATCCTGACCTGCTGGCGATCCCCTTTGATCCACTTGAACGCGGAAATCAGGGTAAAATATTCTTCCGTGGCGATCCGCTCGGCGGCAAGGCGGTTTGCCGTAAAGTCCGTCGGAGAATGGATCTCCCGATAAGCTTCCGCCAGAGAAGCGAGCCCGTATTTCTTAATCAGATAAGGGGGGATCACTTCCTGCGGGGGAAAGAATTTCAGCGCGACGGAAACGGCGTCGCGGATGCACTTTTGCGTCAGACATCCCCTCGCGGGATATACGGGAACGATGCCTTTTAAGCGGACGTTGTTATCCATCGGTTCGAACGAAGGGTTCACCAGGGAAAGCCCTCCGAATTTACTCTGCACCCGCCCGTAAAAAAGATATTCGCCACCCGGGTTCAACTGCCCCAATACATAGGGAGCGTTGAACCAGATGGCGGTAAAAGTCTTTGCGCCCTGTTCCGCGTAAACGCGCACGCATTTCGTGCGGCGCGCCGAAGTGAACGGACGCGGGGCGACCGTCACTTTTCCGTACGTCAGAACAACGTCGTTATGATAACATTTTTCAAGCGGAACGATATGCGTCAGGTCAAGATAGGTTTTCGGAAAAAACCGCACGAGATCTTCCGCCGTTTCCACCCCCGCCTTTTTTAGATCGGCGGCGCGTTTGTCGCTGATTCCTTTGATATCGGTCAGTTCCACGGCTCCCTCCGCAATTCGTCACCCTTCGCGCAAAACCGAAAGGCTGCGCGTTTTTATAAAAATTCGTTCGTTTTATGTTTTACCCGAAAACTTTCGCTTTTACTCGAGCGAAACGATATAGTAATAAATCGCCTGCCCGCCGTTGAAAAGTTCCACGTCGAGATCGGGATACTTTTCCTGCACGGTCGCCTGAAGAGCGTTCGCGTCTTCTTCGTTCACGTCGCTCCCGTAATACAGATTGATCAGGCTGTGCCCGTGTTCCCTCATTTTTTCGATCAGATTTACCGTCACGGCGGCAATATCGTTGCCCTTTGCGAGCACTTTTTTATTGTCAAGCCCGATAATATCCCCTTTCGAAAGGCTGAAACCGTCCACTTTGGCATTTCTCACCGCGTAAGTGACCTGCCCGGCGGTGATACGGTCGGACTCGTGAATCATTTTGATGAAATTCTCGTCCGCGGAAATTTCGGGATCGAACGCGAGCGCCGCGGCAATTCCCTGAGGAACGTTTTTCGTTGGCACCACGTAGATCTTCTTTCCCTCGACGAGAGATTTCGACTGCTCCGCCGCGAGAATGATGTTTTTATTATTCGGAAACACGAAAATATTTTCGGCATTAATCTTAATGATCGCATCCGCAATGTCCTGCGCGGAAGGATTCATCGTCTGCCCGCCTTCGATGATGCGGTCCACGTTGATATCCTTGAAAATATCCGCAAGCCCCTGACCGGAACAGATGGAGAGCATCCCCATTTCCTTTTTCTCGGCTTCGTATTTCTTGATCAGCTCGCGGTTCTGCTCGAGCATGTTTTCGATTTTGACTTTATCCACTTCGCCGAGCTGCAAAGCCTTGGTGATGGCATTGCCGGGAGCGTTCGTATGAACGTGAACTTTCACAAATTCGAGATCGCCGATCACAAGCACGCAATCGCCGATGCTCATCAGATATTCTCTCAGCCTGTCGATATCGGCAAGCGTTGTTTTCTTTTTTAAGTTGATGATGAAAAATTCGGTGCAATAGCCGAACTCGATCGTTCCGAGATTTAAAATATCGGCATGCTCGACGGAAGAATCGACTTTCACTTCCGGCTGTTCGTCCTGCGCGCCTTCGATCTCTTCGCCGATCAACCCCTTATACATTCCTTTATATATAGTAACGAGCCCCGCGCCGCCCGAATCGACCACGCCCGCTCTTTTCAGCACGGGCAGAAGTTCGGGGGTGAGCTTCAACGCTTCTTCTCCCTTTGCGATGATCTCGGTCATGAAAGTCTCCATGTCTTTGATCTTTCCGCAAACGGAAACGGCGTGTTCCGAAATCATGCGGGAAACGGTTAAGATCGTTCCTTCCTTCGGTTTGGAAACGGCGCTGTACGCAATGTCCGTAGCGTTTTTCAGAGCCTTGGCAAACGTTCTGGTGTCTATCTCGTTCCCTTCTTTCACCACGGCGCAGAAGCCGCGGAAGATCTGAGAAGTGATAACGCCCGAGTTACCGCGCGCCCCGCGAAGCGCACCGCGCGAAACGGCGTCCGCCAGATCCGCCAGGTGATTGCTCTTGCAGGCTTTCAGTTCCTTGATCGCCGATTGCATGGTAAGGCTCATATTCGTACCCGTATCGCCGTCGGGCACGGGGAAAACGTTAAGCGTATCGATGGATTCCCGATTGACGTCGAGAAGTTTCGATGCGGCGATAATCATACGGGCAAAAACAGCACCCGTTATCGTTTTTATCATGAAATAAAATTCCTCCGAAAAACACGAAAAAACCGGAAGGCGCAAAAATCCCGCATGCGGCGGGCGCCTCCCCGTTCCGGCGTCACAACTTGACGCCTATAATGTTGACGTTCACGGTATCCACGATCATACCCGTGAACTTTTCCACTTTATATTTCACGGCGTTTTTCAGCGAATCCGCAACGGCGGATATCGAAACGCCGAACTTGATGATCACGTAAATATCGATGTAAATGCGATCCCCGGAAGTGACGACTTTCACGCCCTTTCCCCCGGAGTCTCTCTTCAGGAGTTGTAACACGCTGTCGGAAAGCTTTCTCGAGACCATTTCCACAATTCCGTAACACTCGAGCGCAGCATGAGCAGCCACCTTGGCGATGGCTTCGTCCGATATAGCTATTTTTCCGTAAATATTCGAAGTGGTTACAGGCATAACATTCTCCCGTGCGTATCGCCCGCGCGCCGCTTTATCGGTGCCCGCGCACGAAAACGAAATCCGCATCGATTTTATTTTACTATATTTTTATGGTTTTTGCAAGGGATTTCACGCACAAATATCGATCCGATCGATTTTTCCTTCAAAAAAAATGAAAACAGGCATGAATTTTCTTGCTTTTCGGAAATTTTTGTGGTATATTATCTATACTCAGTTCATGCGGGCTCGGTTCTCGGGTCTGTTTTGGTTTGACTAAATTTGAATTTGTATTTGGAGGTGCGATATATGTCGAGAGTTTGCAGCGTTTGCGGGAAAGCGAAATTGTCCGGCAATAAAGTGAGCCACAGTAACCGTAAGACACCACGCTCTTACAATGCAAACGTACAGAAGGTCAGAGTTGTAAACGATGGCGTTGTTACTTCTGAGTACGTATGCACTCGTTGTCTGAAGAGCAGCAAAGTAGAAAGAGCGTAAGTTTTTTCTTTTTGCATTGTTTGAACCCGGCTTCGCGCCGGGTTTTTGACTAAAAACAAAAGAAACTTTATTTCCCGAGCCCCCGACGGATCCCTTTCCGCCGGGGGCTTTTTTTGTTGCCGCAGCCAAAGCCGCACCGCACACGATTCGCAAACAAACGTTTTCGTAAAATAGGCAATACGGAAAAACAAACCCAAACATTTCAAAAAATAATAAATATTTGTTTCCTTTTATTAAATGGTGACAGACGTAGTCACCTTTAGTGTGTTATAATGCCCTCGCAAACAAATCAAGGAGGCATAAAAACATGCAAAACAAAAGAAACACAAAATACGTCGCTGCTTATTACGGCGAAGAACCGACCGTAGGGATCGTCCTTACAAACACCGATGCGGCAAGATATCTCGCCCATTTACTCGGGGAAAAACTCAACGATCAAGGAATCGCCTATCAGATCGTACACGCGGAAACCGCGAACCAACAGATAAATACAATCGAAGGACTTCCGGATTGTTGCGAAAATATCATTCTGCAACCATTCACCCACAGCGATGCGGATTACACCTCGATCCTGCACAAATCCGGTCAGCGAAAATCCATCATTCTGATCTCGAACGTCGTTTCCACGGATAGCAACGACAGCATAAGCGGATTCATCGGGTTCGATTACCGCGATGCGGGCAGACGGCAGGCGCAATACGTTTGCAACGTTCTCGACAACGACCCGGCCTTTTCCGAAGACGGGAAGCAAAAAGTCGTTTTATATCGGGATATTAACGAAGGTTCTCCCGCAAACGAAGCATATGAAGGCGCACTGGCGTATCTGCTTGAAAGCTACCCCGTTATAGACGAAAAACCGGAAGACCGGCAGCAATTTACCTTGCAGGGAAACGGAGAAGAAATCGAAGTGCTGACGCTCGATATCGCCGATCTTTCGGAGGAAAGCGTACGCAATGTAACAATGAATGCGTTTGTTACCGGCAATATAGGATACACGGCGTCGCTGATCTGTTGCTCGGATAAATTTGCGATCGCCGCCGTAAGCGGACTTGGCGCCGTAGCAAACGTTTCCGATTATCAGATCACCGGCATGGGCGGCAGCGAAGAAATTTTCGGAATGATCGAAGACGGAATGATCACCCAGACCGTCGTTCTCGATTACGATCTGTTCGCCTCCGCCGTGGTGGAAGAGATCATCGCTCTTTTAAACGGAACATTCGAACACGATCAGGTCATCAATATCGGCACTACGGAAATTCCCGCCCGTTTCGTCGTATCGGAAACCGAAGCAACGTTCGACGATACTGACTTCATGACCCCGGATATCTTCATTTCGCAGACCATACCGAAACCGACCCCCGTTCTGTCGCACATCACCGTAGACGCAAGCAAAATCGGGACTTATGCCGTCGGGCAAAAAATCAACGGTTCGGCGCTGTCTGTCAAGGCGTATTACACCGAAGGAAAAGCAAGCCGGACGGTAACGGACTATTATTTTAAACCATACGGAGTGAAAGCTTCCGCTTACACGAAAAAGTTAAGCTACGGCAAAAACAGAATCGACGTGTATTACAAGGAAGGCGACAAAGAAGTCTCCGCTTATTTCACCGTCACCGCCGACTTCGACTTTTCCCGAAATCACCGGAATTACGAACCCCGCCAACCGATTTCGGATTATTCCTGCAGCGCAGGCAAGCTTTCGCTTAACCTCTTCACGAAAAAGTTCACATTTACCCACCCCGATCTCGCATTCGGGCAGAACAGTTACGGCGTAGCGGTCGGACACGTTTACCGTTCGGACGGATTTTCTCTTCCGGAAAACCTTTTGCCGCACGCGGGAAACAACTGGAAACTGACCGCCGAACAATTCCTTTACGAAAAAGGCGATTCGTATATTTATGTGGATGCGAACGGATCTTCTCACGAATTTTTATGCGTCGGCAACGATCTCCATTACGACACCGCGGGATCCGGACTTACCCTTATCGCCGCAAACGGCAGTTATGAAATATCCGATCGGTTCGGCAACAAATCGATTTTCGAGAACGGAAGATTGATCAGGCAAATTTCCGGACGAAACCCGGAAGCGATCAAACAATACGTTTACACCGGAGACCGTCTGACAGCCTTTTATGACAACAGGTCGAAAAATAAAAAGCTCATATTTACTTATGACAACAAGACCGGACGACTTAGCAGCGCGGCATTCGTTGCGAAAAACGAGAAAACACAGACAACCGTAACAAAGCGCGAGTTGCATTATTTCTATAACAGCGACGGATATCTCACTGTAATTAAAGAAAAACAATCGGACGGAGATAAAACGATCGCCATCTTTGCCTATGAATATACTCTGAACGGGATTAAAATGCTCACGAGGATCGTCGGAATGCCCGATCGTTCTTCTCTGAAAATCAATTATTCTCTGCTCAACGCTTCGTGTGTAGACCGCATCTATAAAGGCATGGGTATCGTCTCTCCGGAAACAGAGTCGACGGATTACACGATAACAAACAAAATGACAGACCGGGCAAGCGGAATGCTTTCCGTTGCAAAAATCAACGAAACTTTTCCCGAAGGCAGCTCAAGACTGACAACGGTAACCAACGAAAAAGATTTGTGTTTGCAGTACACTTTTTCGGATAACGGAACGCTCGCGTCCGTACTCGAACGCAACGGCAGTGCTTACGATCTGCGATCCCTCGAAAAAGACGGCGGCGTTCACATGAGCCAAAGCGGCACCCCGAGCAAGGAATAAGGTGAATTAACAGAATCGATCAATACACGGTATGCCTCAACTTTCGAAGCCATTACCGAATTGAGTGCGGGCGGAAATAAATACCCTATCGATTTTTTAGCCTATGAACCGTTCGATTACGCCTACAAATACCGAAGCTCTCGCTGTAATCCTTACAAAAATTACCTTTGCACCTTATGGCTGAAATTCACAGAAAAACCGAAAAAGGACACACCGAGCATAACGTTGAAAATTACGTCCAAATCGAAAGAAGGCTTCACAGCAAAGGAAACGTCCGATTCCGTCAAGGTTCCGGTGGACGGCACGGTTGTCGGCGGCTGGCAGCAGGTGAAATTTCCAATCTGCATCGAATATCCGTATATTGCCAACACCGAACTGTTTTTCGACGGTTTTAACGCTTTCAAGCTTGCAGACATGCGGATGTCCTATTCGACAAAAAGTTATATCGAATTAATGATCGCGGCAGACACGTTTGTACCCCTCGGTCGATTTGATGAAATTTCAATCACATTCCCCGGGGACAAAAAGTCAAAAAGCTTTCCTGTCGACAAGGACAATTATCTCTCCGCAGAAGATTTGCAGACCAATCTGCTGGAATATATAAAAGCCCAAAACAATAAGGAAAGCACCTTTCTGTGCTCGTTATGTGACGGCACGAAACGTTATCTTGTGAACGACATCGTTCTGAACGTTTCCGGAATGGATAAAGGATCCTGCAGCCTCACATCTCTTACCGGCGGGTTTGCACAATTCCGCCAATACATAGAATCAACGGATGGCAAAATTTCTATTATCGAATCAATAAAAAAAGAATCGCTTAACGGTTTTGGCGGCATCAGATTAACCACAACAGCTACAAAAGGCGACAAAAGCTCTTCCTCTTCCGTTTTTGTAAGTCTGACGGGGCTTACTTTGCAGGAAGTAGACGAATACGGCGTTACCACGAACTACGCTTACGATGATAACGGCATTCTCTGCAAAAAAGAAGTGGTCGCGTCCGACGGCTCCGAAACAATCGCTTACCGTGTAACAAACGACGAAAACAACACGGAAGAAACGGACGACGTAACTTTTTCTGCCGACACTTCTTATGACGAATTCGGAAATCCTGCCGTTTTCACAGACAAAAAAGCAGACGGAACCGATCCTTTTAAAACTTCCGTCACCTACGGAAACAACGGAAAAGATCCTTTTCTGATAACGGACGACGCAGGCGGAAACAAGCATTTTGCCTATAATTCCCGCGGATGGCTCGAGGAAGTTTCTACCGACTTTTCGGCGGATACCCCCTACGGTTACCGTTTTACTTATGATGATTTCGGCAATCTTTCCAAAACTTACCTTTTAAGAGGAAAAGACAAAACGGTAACCCTTCTCACCGAAAAGAACATCGATTACGCCGCAGGCACCGTTACGGACAAACGTTACCGCAACATAAACGCTCCCGACGAAACCACCGTTACTCTCGATAAATACGGCAGGACGAAAAAAATCGTGGAAAAATCCGCAGGCGATACTTCTTCCTACACAACGACTTTTACCTACCAGCATGAAGACGCCGCGGAAAAACCGAGCGCATGGGAAAGCGACGGATCTTCCGAAGTGTGCGAAACCTACGATCCTTACGAAAACCGGACCTATCGCTATTCGTTTGACGATTTTAACAGATGTACAAAAGTTTCTTCTGATGATTTTATTTCAATTTATAAATCTTCGGACGAAAAAACAGATTATCTGTTTGAAAATCAAATGAGTTTTTCATCGGAAATCAATAAAGACGATGATGTGATATGCTCACCGCGAACAAAACGAACCGTCTCATTTTATGCTCCGATTTCTGAAACCTATCCCCTTCTTGACGAGATCACCTATGAATATGATCCTCTCGGAAGGTTAAGTAAAAAAACGGTCATCCCCGCAAAAGATACCCGTTTACAGAAAAATGAAATCTTCTATGAAGAAACACAGTACCTTAAAGGCACAACATTAAAAAGTCGCATTTGCTATAAAAAAGCGAATAATGACAGCGAGCTTTTTAAAATTGATCATGGCTATGATTCTCGCGGAAGAGTTCTTTCCAATGTATACTCGGATCATTCTGACAACCAAGGTTTCAACCATTACTACACATATGATAATGCAAACAGATTGACCCGCGAAACATTTGGCAAAAAAACAACGGATTACACATACACCGCCGATGGAATGCTCGCAACCGAAACCACGAGTTCAAACAAAATAACACACACTTACCGTGACGGACGATTGGTTATTTTTAAAGATGACGGCGTAAACTATCAGTTTGATTACGACAACCTCGGAAACTGCACCCGTTACAAAAAGCGTTCAATCATCAAAGGCCAGAATCTTTTCTGGGAACGCGGCTCTATGCTCAAAAAATATACGGACAAAAATGCCGAATATTTCTACAATGCAAAAGGGCTTCGTTTTAAAAAGAAGGTCGGAGACAAAGAAACCGAATATTGTTTTGACGGAGATAAGATCATTTCTGAAAAAACCGGTAGGAATACGATTTATTATCTGTATGATATCAATGGGATTACCGGTTTCTCTTACCAAGGATACCCATATAATTATGTAAAAGACGGACAAGGAAATATTATCGCCATTTTGAAAGACAATAATATTGTAGTTTCTTATGATTACGATGCCTGGGGCAGCTGCACGATTGTAAAAGACACCGACGGAATCGGCGCTATTAACCCCATTCGCTGGAAGTCTCAGTATTACGATACCGAAAGCGGTTTCTATTTCATTGCCGGCAGATATTATTCTCCTTCCATCAAACAGTTTTTATCTCCTGCCAATCCGGAAACTGCCCTTGCAAACACCCTTTCCGTTTACGGCTTAAATCTCTATTCTCTTTGCTTGACAAACCCCGTTAATCTCGCCTATAATGAGTATACGATCGAATCGGGCATTGACCTCACCTATGATCCGCCAAAGCTCTCTGCCTGGGATCTTTTCTGGAGACGACCTTTAGCAAAAGTTCTTGCAGTTGCCCTCTTCGCTATCGCTGCCGTTATCGCCGTTTTTACCGGCAATATCCCTATTTTTATCAAAACGACCTTAGGTGTTCTCGGTTCTCTGTTGATGGGCGCAACGGTAGCAGGCTTACATGCTCGTGAAAACGGTGATCCTTTCTGGCAATCCTTCGGCAATTATCTGAATGACAACTGGTCTCAGACACTTGCCGTTTCCATGGCGGTTTTCATCGTTATCTGCGGTGTCTCTCTCGCTTATCATGCTTATTTCACCCCGAATGAAGAGCATGCCGCAAAAACCATTACGGAATCCGGCGTTGAAATTCAAAAAGCAACCAAGGGTAATTTCACGTCAGAAGCCTGGGATGAAATCCAATCTCTTCCTCGTGACGCAAACGGAAATACCGTTTCCAACCTGAAAAGCGGCAAGAAAATACATCATGGATTTATGACAAAATATGCAGGAAAAGGAAAAGAATTTTCTATTCCTAATGTAGGTCGTGCTGATGCCGTAATTGGAAATACAATTTACGAACTAAAACCCAATAATCCCATATCTATTTCCAAAGGTATACATCAGTTACAAAGATACAACAATGGACTTGGTGGAGCTTATATAATGATATTAATCGTTTACTAATAAGTGGATTTAAATAATATTCAGAGGTCTAAAAAATGGATAAGAACGACTTTAAAAAAACTTTAAGTACATGTTTAAGCGAATTTGGATTTTACAAATTTAAAACATGGTATTGTTTGAATTATCCTGAACTATTTATCTGCTTAAAAGCCATTAAATCCTACTATAGCGAAACTTTTTATCTCGATTATGGAATATTCTTAAAGAAATGCCAAAATGATAATAAATACAAAACGCTTAGTCCACATGAAGCTCAAATTCGCTCAAGAGTCGGTTATTGTGAATATGAAAACATAGACGAAAACACATATAAAAATATTCTAAAGAGACAACTTGAGGACGAATTTGGTAATTTAAAAACAGGCGGAGAAGCGGCTTTGCGTAAAAAAATAAGGAACAATCCTTCCGATTTTGTATTGATTATGCCAATAGAGGAACGAAGAAAATGGAATCCGCGTTGGTAAGTGAAATGTTTATTTTCACTGCTGCTATGGCTTCAAAAGCTTGATCGTTTTCTGCTCGAATAGCCATGAGAAGTAAACATATTAATAAATTAATTCTCGTCGTTTATTAAAGTATTAAGGAGGTTTCATCATGACTTATAAAGAAGCGAAAGCCGTTATTTTTAAATGGCTGAAAGAAAAAGATTTTAAAAGAATCACTATCCCGGGTGGAGGTCCGTTTGACTACGTTCACTCGATAGTGTAAAATATTTTGTGTAAACACTCTCCAAGAAAAAGACAAGAGAGTTAAAACCTTGTATAATGTTAAGTAACCAAAAACAACAAATACAAGGAATAACTCTCTTATGTCTAAT